>JACQEN010000328.1 GCA_016200585.1 Deltaproteobacteria bacterium | reverse complement strand
GAGGTGGCCGTTGTTCAACAGGATGATCTTGACGTTGGCTCCCTCCTCGGCGGCGGTGTCGAGCTCCTGTACGTTCATCAGTAGGCTGCCGTCACCGGAAAAGCACAGGACCGGCCGATCCGGTTCGGCGAGCGCCGCGCCGATTGCCGCCGGCAACCCAAACCCCATCGTGCCGAGGCCGCCGGAAGTCAGCCACTGGCGCGGTCGAGAGAATGGGTATGCCTGCGCCACCCACATCTGATGCTGGCCGACGTCGCTGGTGATGATCGCGTCGTCCCCGGCAAGCGCCGCCGCGTGGCGAATGATGCCGTAGGGCTGCAACGGGTCGTCGTCGCCCGGCGTAATCAGAGGATGCTCGCGGCGAACCGCGTCGACGTGTTGGCGCCAGTCGCGCCGCGGTGACGCGCCGACCAAAGGCGTGACCGCGCGCAGCCATTCCTTTGCGTCGGCTTCGATTCCCAGGAACGGTTGCTTGATCTTGCCGATCTCGCTGGCGTCGATGTCGACGTGAATGATCTTGGCGTGTGGACAGAACGCTGCGACCTTGCCGGTGGCGCGATCGTCGAAGCGCATGCCGACGGCGATGAGCAAGTCGCACTCTTCGAGCAAAAGGTTGGTGTAACGCGCCGCGTGCATCCCGACCATGCCGAGGAAGAGGGGATGATCGGTCGGCATCGCGCCGAGGCCGAGCAGGGTCGCGGCTACCGGAATCGATGTCTGCTCGGCCAGCCGCCTGAGCTCGGCGGTGCCGTTTGCCGCAATCACGCCCGCGCCGATGAGTAGCAACGGGCGCTGCGCCGCCTCGATCAGGTCAGCGGAGCGTCGAACGTCGCCTTCGGTCGGCGGCTGAGCCGGTGTCGCGCGGCCGGGATCGGGCAGCGAGTCGATGTCGAGGGCTTCGTTCTGAACGTCCTTGGGGATATCGATGACGACCGGACCGGGACGCCCCGACAGCGCGATGCGAAAGGCGTCGGGTATGACCTCGAGCAGCTCGGCGGCCGAGCGAACCAGGTAGTTGTGCTTGGTGATCGGGATGGTCAGTCCGTAGGTGTCGATCTCTTGGAAGGCATCGCTGCCGATCATTGCTTGCGGAACCTGGCCGGTAATGGCGACGAGCGGAATCGAATCGAGCTTGGCGTCGGCGATTGCAGTGAGCAGGTTGGTTGCACCCGGTCCGGACGTGCCAAAACATATTGCGGCATTGCCCGTGGCGCGAGCCATTCCCTGGGCGATGAAACCGGCACCCTGTTCGTGCCGTGCCAGAACATGCCGCAGATTGCTCGAGTACAATGCGTCGTACAGCGGCAGGTTGGCGCCGCCGGGAATGCCGGCGACGATCGAGATACCTTGGCGTTCGAGTAATCGTGTGACCAGCCTTGCGCCGGTTGTCTTCATGGAACCCTCCCTTAGGTTTGCCTGCCTCCGCGGCCGCTAAGGGTTCCAGAAAAACAAAACCCCCGCCGGCCTCGCGCCGACAGGGGTTTGAATTCAATTCGCTCTCCCCGCTTATGGCGCGACTGCCTCCAGCACACACACGACCACAACCACCACAAGCAGGCTTGGTGAAAGCATTGACGACTTCAAGGTGTGGTCCGCGGGGATCATTTCGAGCAGGCTGATACTACACTAGCGGCGCTCTGCCAAGTATTTTCTTCAAACATTCGTGCGATGCGGCGCTCGATCGACGACGCGGACACGCTCAGGCGAACAACGGTGTGTACTTTTGTTGCCAGTTGAAGACCGCTTCCAGCTGGGCGGCGACGCGCAACAGGAGATCTTCCCTTCCGGCGGCGGCGACGAGCTGGGCTCCAACCGGCAATCCGTCTTGCGTTACGTGTACGGGCAACGAGATCGCCGGTTGGCCGGTCTCATTGAAGGGCAGGGTGTATGCTCCGAACGGCGCGGCGCGCATGAAGGCGAGCAACGGCTCGTCCGGGGTCGACACCAGCTCGCCGAGTCGCGGTGCGGGCTGCGCCGTGGTCGGCGTCAGCAGCAAGTCGAAGCCTTCTTCCCACCACGCGGCGACGCGGCGGCCCAGACCCTGGACGGTCTCGATCGCCGCGATGTAGTCCGTGGCGGGGCGCGCGCGGCCGATCTCGGCGACGGCCCAGGTCAACGGCTCGACATCGTCCAGGCCGAGTGTGCGACCGATCTTGTCGCCCGCCGTCTCCAGGGCGCGAGCGATGTTCGAGCTGACGATGGTTACGAAGGCACGCACCGGTTCAGCCTCCTCGAGAGCGGCCGGGTGCGAATCTTCGAGGTGGTGCCCGAGCGTTTCGAGCGCACGCGCCACTTTGGCGACGGCTGCGGCGCAGTCAGGATGGAGATCGAGATCGCTGCGCGGCGGGCGCGCATGCACGCCGACGCGCAAGCGCCCCGGATTGGCCCCGATCTCGGCGAGGAAGGGTCTTGCAGGCGTCGGCGCAAAGTATGGATCGCCGGGGGTCGGTCCGTGCGTGACATCGAGCAACGCGGCGCAGTCGCGTACCGAGCGCGTCACCACATGTTCGCAGGAAAACCCACCCCAACGGTCGCCGGCGAGTGGACCGAAAGAGTTGCGGGCTCGTGTCGGCTTCAGGCCGACCAGGCCACAGTGCGCCGCCGGGATGCGAATCGACCCGCCGCCATCGCTGGCGTGCGCCGCGGCTACGAACCCGGCTGCCACGGCTGCCGCCGAACCGCCACTCGATCCGCCGGCGCTGAAGGCGAGATTCCAAGGGTTGCGAGTCGGACCGTACGCCGCCGGTTCCGTCGTCGGCAGCAGCCCGAGCTCGGGGGTGTTCGTACGCCCGAGCGAGATGAAACCGGCGTTGCGCAAGCGTATCGCCAGATAGCTATCCTGCTTTTCGATCCAGCCGGCGCGCTTCAGCGCGCCCATGCCGCGGTGACAGGGAGAACCGGCTTCCTCACCGCCGAGATCCTTCATCAGAAACGGCACACCGAAGAAAGGCGCTTGGCGTGCCTCGCCGCGTTGGGCCGTTTGCGCTGCCGCTTGCGACCGTGCCCGTTCGAAAGCCGGTAGGATGACGGCGCCGATCTGCGGGTCGAGACGCTCGATGCGTCGAATCGCGGCGTCGACGAGGTCCGTTGGCGAGATGTCGCCGCGGCGGACGAGCTCTGCCTGTGCGGTAGCGTCGAGTCTGGCGAGTTGAGGGGTCATGTCGGTTTTCCTCCAGTGGTCAAGGGTGGGCTCCAAGTCTCGGTAGGCAGACAATGCCGCGTAGCGGCTTTATCGGCAGCCGCCGTCGGATGTCCGCGGGTTACCCATACACCACCACGCTGCGGATGCTCTGGCCCTGATGCATCAAATCGAAGGCGTGATTGATAGCGTCGAGCCGCATGGTGTGGGTGACGCATTCGTCGAGCTTGATGCGGCCGTTCATGTACCAGTCGACATACTGCGGTAGCTGGGTGCGTCCGCGGGTTCCCCCGAACGCCGTGCCGCGCCAGGTGCGGCCGGTTACCAGGAGGAAAGGGCGCACATGAATCTCTTCACCGGCCCCGGCGACGCCGATGATGATCGCCTGGCCCCAGCCTTTGTGGCAGCACATCAGCGCCTGATTCATCACTTCAACGTTGCCGATGCACTCGAAGGAGAAGTCGACGCCGCCGCCGGTCATTTCGACGATGGCCTCGGCCAGGTTGGCAACCCCGCCTGGGTTGACGCAATCCGTTGCGCCGAACTGACGTGCCAGGTTGAACTTGTCGAGATTGGTGTCGATGCCGATGATGCGTCCAGCCCCTGCCATCACGGCACCCTGAATGACCGACAGGCCGATGCCGCCGAGGCCGAAGACGGCAACGCTCGCACCGGGATGGACCTTCGCCGTGTTGAGGACCGCGCCGATTCCCGTCGTGATGCCACAGCCGAGCAAGCAAATCTTGTCGAGCGGTGCGTCGTTGCGAACCTTGGCGAGCGCAATCTCCGGCACCACCGTGTACTCCGCGAAGGTCGATACCCCCATGTAGTGGTGCAGCATGCGGCCCTTGTGCGAAAGCCGGCTCGTGCCGTCGGGCATCAAGCCCTTGCCCTGGGTGGCGAGGATGGCGCCACACAGGTTGGTCTTGCCGCTCAGGCAGAACTTACAGTTGCGGCATTCGGGGATGTAGAGCGGAACGACGTGGTCGCCGACCTTCAAAGAGGTCACGCCTGGGCCGATCTCTTCGACGATGCCCGCACCTTCATGACCCAGGATCGCCGGAAACAAGCCGGAAGGATCCCGTCCGCTCATCGTATACCAGTCGGTGTGACACACTCCCGTTGCCGCCAGACGGATAAGGCATTCTCCATTCTGCGGGCCGCCGAGCTCAATCTCGCCCACTTCCAACGCTCGATTCGGCTCCCAACAAATCGCAGCTCTTACCTTCATCGTGTCTCTCCCCGTCGGCGATGCATGTACCTCTAGATTGCCGTTGGCGGAAGAAGGAGACGGGAAAAAGCATGGACGGCGGATTCAGCGACGGGCGCCAAGGCGAAGAATCTGCTAGCTCCGGCTGCCATGGCGGCTCAAAACGCAACGCATCTGGTTTGGATGGATCTCGAGATGACAGGGCTGGACGCGGACCGCGACACGATCCTGGAGATCGCGACCTTGGTAACCAACGAGCAGCTCGAGATCATCGCCGAGGGTCCGGTGCTGGCGATCGGTCACCCGCAAACAACTCTCGATGCGATGGACGACTGGAATCGCAAACACCACGGCGCATCGGGCCTCACACAACGCGTCCTCGACTCGACCATTTCGATGGCGGCAGCCGAAGCGCAAACTCTCGAATTCATCAAAGGCTACTGCCCGGCGCGTACCTCGCCGCTGTGTGGAAACTCGATTTGGCAAGACCGTCGATTCCTCGTGCGCTGCATGCCGCAACTGGAGGCATACCTCCACTACCGCGTCGTCGACGTCTCCACTCTCAAGGAGCTGGTCAAGCGCTGGTACCCCGCGGGTCCGAAGCCACCGGAAAAGAAGCACGCGCACCTAGCGCTCGACGATATCCGCGAATCGATCGAAGAGCTGCGTTTCTACCGTGCCCGCTACTTCCGGGCTGTGCTGTAGGCTGCCCGCTTTGACTGCGGTTGTTCCACAGGATTGACTCGCCGCGATGCGCCGGGCGTTGCCGATCGATGCTCTGCTGGGCGAAGCGGTTGAGGTGTTGCGGCAGGGTTCGCGTCTTGTCCTGCGGGCTGCGCCGGGCAGCGGCAAGACGACGCGCGTACCGGCGGCGCTCCTCGATGCAGGCGTGGCGGGCGGGAAGCAGGTTCTCGTTCTGGAGCCGCGCCGGATTGCAGCCGCGGCGGCAGCCGAGTTCGTGTCGCGCGAGCGTGGTCAGAGCCTCGGCAATGAGGTGGGCTATCGAGTGCGTTTTGAACAACGCGGCGGTAGTGCCACGCGCTTGTGGTTTCTCACCGAAGGAGTGCTCAGCCGTCAGCTAACGCGCGATCCCTTCCTCGAGGAGGCGGGCGTCATCGTGCTCGACGAGTTCCATGAGCGCCATCTACAGGGCGATGTGGCCCTGGCGATGATCGCCGAACTGCAGGAGACGGTCCGCAGCGATCTGAAACTGGTGATCATGTCGGCCACCCTCGAGACCGATCGCTTGGCAGCACATCTCGGCGGCTGTCCGGTTCTGACCGCTGAGGGACGTTCCTATCCGGTAAAGATCGAATACCTCGGCGAGCTGCGTCAGCCGCTCCACGTTCAAATCTGTGCCGCTGTGCAACGCGTCCTGGCAGATCCCGGCGACATCCTGGTATTTCTGCCCGGAGCGAACGAGATCCGCCGTTCGGCGGCGGCCCTGGCTTCGCTGGCGCAGGGTGCGGGGTTCGACGTGCTCAGTTTGCACGGCGATTTGCCGCTCGAAGCACAGCGTCGCGTGCTGGAA
This sequence comes from Deltaproteobacteria bacterium, assembly GCA_016200585.1. GTDB lineage: Bacteria > Desulfobacterota > Binatia > HRBIN30 > HRBIN30 > JACQEN01. Next base: position 12,806 of record JACQEN010000328.1, on the reverse strand, counting down.
CCCGGGCCACGGCACAAGGTGATTCTATCGACCAACGTTGCCGAGACGTCGCTGACGATCGAAGGCGTTACGACGGTGATCGACTCGGGGTTGGCGCGGGAGGCACGTTTCGACCTGCGTCACGGCATCAACAGCCTGCGAGTCGTCCGCATCAGCCAAGCCTCGGCTGCACAGCGGGCCGGGCGAGCCGGCCGCCTGGCGCCGGGCCGTTGCCTGCGTCTGGGTGAGGAAGCGGAGTATCGGTCGCGCCGCGCCCACGATACGCCGGAGATTCTACGTCTCGACTTGTGTGCGACGTTGCTCGAGCTGCGCGCCTGGGGTGCTCGGCAGCCGAAGTCGATGCGTTGGTTGGACGCTCCCAGCGCAGCGGCTCTCGATCGCGCCGAGCAGTCGCTGCAACTGCTCGGTGCAATCGACCCGCAAACCAGCGCGATCACGGAAATCGGGCAACGTATGCTGGAGATGCCGATTCATCCACGCCTTTGCCGGTTGCTCTTGGAAGCCGAACGAAGGGGATGCGGGCACGACGGCGCGCTGCTGGCGGCGTTGGCGAGCGAGAAGGACATCTTGCTCGAACAGCGTGGGTTGAGCCAAGCGTCCGGCGCACGCTGGCCCGACGGTCTGTCAGACCTGCTGCTGCGTCTGGAGCTGTTTCGTGAAGCGGCCCAACGTAGCTTCGACGCGTCGGTGTGCGCGCGCTTGGGTCTCGATGCGCGTACGGTTCGCAGCGTCGACAGAGTCCGCCGCCAGCTCCTGCGTCATGTTGGGGGACACGACGCTGCAGGCGACGACGTCGCGCTGTTGAAGTGCATCTTGGCCGGCTTCCCCGACCGCGTCGTCAAACGACAGGTACCCCGGGGGGCGCGCGGGGCAATGGTCGGCGGACGAGGAGTCTTGCTGGCGGAGTCGAGCGTCGTACGCGAAGCCGATCTGTTCGTGGCGGTCGAGGTTGGAGCGGGCGAACGCCGGGGTGCGGTGGAAACGACCGTGCGTCTGGCTAGCGCCATTGAACTGTCGTGGCTGAGCGAGCTCGAGGCCCAGGCCATGTACAAAGATGTGGCCTTGGAGTTCGACGGCGGCGGCGAGCGCGTGGTCGAGCGCCGCCGCACACGCTACGCCGATCTGATTTTGAGCGAGCAGTCGACGACGAACGTCGACGCACAGCGCGCGGGCGTGGTCTTGGCCGAGGCCGCACGAGCCGATCCATGGCACGCGGCGCAACCCGGCGTCGAAGTGGGGGCGCTCCTCGATCGCCTGCGCTTTCTTCGGGCGGCGATGCCGGAAATCGGACTTCCCGAAGATCCACAGACCCTGCTCACCGAGGCCGTGGTGGCATCGTGTGCCGGGCGCAAGAGCTTTGCCGAGCTGCGCCGGGCCGACCTGCTCAGCGTCATGCGCGCGCTGCTGCCGCGGCCACAACTTGCGGCGTTGGAGCGCGAGGCACCGGCGCACTATGGGCTGCCGACCGGGCGTGCCGTGCCGATTCGTTACGCCAGCAGTAAGCCGCCCATGGTCGCGGCGCGCATCCAAGAGCTATTTGGATTGCGCATGACACCGCGGCTCGCCGGGAACCGCGTCGCGCTGGTCCTCGAGCTGCTCGCTCCCAATCAGCGGCCGGTCCAGATTACCGACGATCTGCAGAGCTTTTGGAGCCATACCTATCCAGAAGTTCGGAAAGTCCTACGCGGCCGCTATCCGAAGCATGAGTGGCCCGAGGACCCGTTGAGCGCGCGGCCGACGGCACGCGCCAAGCGAGCCCAACGCTGAGAGCAAGGATCGACAGTCGACTCTACATGCAAACTCGGGGTATTTCCCGTTCAGGAAATATCGCGATATACTGCAACAGCGCGTATGGCGGATGCGGTGCCGCAGCCAGTGGGGTCAAAAACAAATCGCTCAGCCGACGGTGACGCCGCCGAACGGGTCGTCGCCGTGCGTCGCCTGACGCGCGGTGTGCAGGGTCTAGTCGCCGTCGGTGTACTGCTTGGGCTCAGCTGGGTCATCCGAGCGTTGAGCGAATGGGCGTGGGTCGTTTGGATCGACGCTCTCCTGCTTGTCGCGGCGTTCGGTTGCCTGGCGGTGATCATTGGTGCAACGGAAACGATCAAGCGGGCCGGCCAACGAGCGGGCGGCACGCCGGCCGACGACCGCGCGGCCGACATGGGTCAATTTGTCGCAACGCTATCGCACGAGCTGCGCACGCCACTCAGCGTGATTCTCGGGTACACGGATCTGATCCTCGAGTCCGTGTTTGGGCAGCCATCTGCCGACGAGGTCAGGGCTCTGCACCGTATCCGCCATCAATCGATGCAGTTGCTCGATTTGATGCAAGGCATTCTCGATCTGAATCGTTTGGAGGCGCGCGGCTTGGCGCTGTCTCTGCAGGATACCACGGTGCGGCAAGTGATGCTGTCGGTGCAGGAGAGCATCCCGGACGCGTGGGCACGGCCGGGAGTACGACTCGAGTGGAAAGGCTTGGAGAGTCAATCCGTACTGTACAGCGATCGCGGCAAGATCGAGATGATTCTGCGCAACTTGATCCACAACGCTTTGAAATACACCGAACGCGGGAGCGTCTGCGTTTCGGCAGCGACTCCGGCGAACGATCATACCGTCGAGTTCGTCATTGCCGACACGGGTATGGGGATTTCGAAAGAAGACCTGACGACCGTGTTCGACATGTATGCGCAAGGCCGTAGCGGTCCGCGTGGCGGCGGCGTGGGTCTCGGACTGTTTATCGTCAAACGCCTTACGGAAGCGCTCGGCGGCACGGTGGGCGTGGAGAGCCAGGAGGGCGTGGGTACGCGTTTCAAGGTGACCTTGCCGTGCGAATTGCATCCGCGATCGGTTGCGGCCTGAAACGAGCTAGCGTTTGCTGCGTTCCATGGCGATCTCGGCGAGGACGGCCCGTTGCGGTTTCGAGGTCCCACTTAGCGGTACATCGCTGCGATGGATCACCACATACTCCGCGGGTTGTTTGTAGTGCGAGAGCTCGGCTCGTACGTGGCGGCGGACGTCATCGGCGTCGAGGTGATCGCCTTTCGGCACGAGTACGGCAACCAGGCGTTGATCGAGGCCATCCGGCGGCAGCCCAACGACGTAGGCGGCTTCGACGTCGCGGTGCCGATTGAGCACGCTTTCGACCTCGATCGGCGAGACGTTGATGCCTTTGATGCGCAGCAAGTCCTTGCTACGCCCGGAGAACTGAAAATGCCCGGCAGCGTCGACCGTGCCGATGTCGCCGGTGACAAACCAACCGTCGGTCGTTTTGCCGGTCTCCAGCGCTTCCTTGTAGTAGCCGGCGAACATTCCAGGCCCGCGCACTTCGATTTGTCCCGGGCGGCCGGTGTCACAGGGAGTGCCGTCGGCTGCGACGATACGTGCTTCCACGCCTGGTAGCAGCGTGCCGAGCTCGCTGCGCCGGGCTGCTTCGGAATCCTGCCAGTCGAGAGCCGTGACGTAGCCTGACATTTCGGTCATGCCGTAACCGGTAATCAAGCGCGCCGCGCTCATGTGCGGGGCGTACCATTCGCTGCGGCCGCCGCCTTTGGTCACAGGCGCCAGGAGATCTGCCGTGAACGCCGGGTGCGACAGGATCTGGCCAACTTGCGGCGGGCGCAAATGCAGGGCGGTCGGACGGATACGACGCATCATGTCGATTGCCGAGTCTACGGTGAACGTTTCGAGCAGTGCCAAGGCACACCCACAGGCGAGCGTCGGCAAAGCACGGATGATCAATCCTGCCACCCAGAAGAGGGGTAGGCTCGACAACAGGACGCCGTCGTCGGTCAGGCCGGTACGTGCGGCCGTGGGCTCGACGGTCGACAGGATCGAGCGATGTGTGAGCATCACTCCCTTGGGCCGTCCGGTGGTTCCCGAGGTATAGAGGATGCAGGCGACGGAGTCGGGATCGACGGAGGATCTGTCGGTTGTCGGCAGGTCGCTGGACGTTGAGACGTCGTCCAGCCGCAGGATCTGCGGCAGTGATTTCTGGTCGGGCAGTTGCTGTAGCGCCGCCATGAAATCGATGGAGCGTAGCCGCGGTTGAACGATGAGCGCGGCGACGTCGGCGTGACTCAGGGTTTCACCGAGCTCGCGTGGGGTGACGAAAGTGGAAATCGGCACCAACGTGGCGCCGGCCCGCCAGACACCGAACGCCGCGGCCAGCCACCTTGGACCGTTGCCGCCCAGCAAGCCGACGTGGGTTCCGCGTCCGAAGCCACACACTTCGAGTTTGCGTGCCCAAGTGCTGGCGGCACGATCGAGATCGCTGAAGCGTAGCGCCATCGATTCGCCGATGACGGCAGGGCGATCGCCGTGCTTCGACGCCAGGCGACGCAGGAACGCGCTCAGATCGGAGCTGCCTTCAAGCGCTTTTGGTGAGGGCACGCGTGGCGGTCTCTTTTGCCCAGCGATAATCCGGCTTGCCGGTTGGCGTGCGTAGCACGGTGTCGACGAAGACAAAGGCGCGCGGCAACTTGTAGCGCGCCAATTCCGAGGCGGCGCGTTCGAGAAGCTCCTGCTCGGTTGCCGGCTGGCCCGGTCGCAGGGCTACGACCGCGGTGACTTGGCTGCCCCAGCGTTCGCTGGGCGTTCCCGTGACCAGCACATCGTACACAGCCGGATGTTTTTTGAGCGCTTGCTCGACCTCTTCGGCGAAGACCTTTTCCCCGCCGGTGTTGATGCACACCGAGTCGCGTCCGAGCAGGATGACGCTGCCGTCGGCCGCGAGCCGGGCACGGTCACCGGGTACGGAGTAGCGAATGCCGTCGATGACACGATACGTCCGGCGTGTCTTGTCGGGGTCGCCGAGATATCCCAACGGCACATGGCCGCTGCGGGCCACCCAGCCTACTGCGTCGTCACCGGGCTGCAGTCGTTGCGTCATTGTCTCGTCGAGCAGGCACGTGTGCTCATCGAGGCGAAAGGCGGTCGGGGCGTCGCTGCCGGCCGCCATCGCCGAAGAACCCTGTGCCCCGGTTTCGGAAGAACCGTAGCCGTCGACGACGAGCACGTCAGGGATGAGCTCGATGAAAGCTTGTTTGAGCGTCTTCGACAGGATGGCGCCGCCGGAGCCGATGATCTTCAAGCACGAAAGGTCGTACTGCTTGTTACGCAGTTGGTCGATCAAGGGCCGGGCAAAGGCATCGCCGACGATCGACAAGCTGAAAACCTTTTCGCGCTGGATCGTCTGCCAGATGTCGTCGGGGTCGAGCTTTTGGACGTTGGCGGGAAGGATGACCGTACCACCCTGGTGCAGCATCATCAAAGCCGTCCAATGGCCGGCGCCGTGCATGAACGGCGGCGCCGGAAGGATGCGCATCGTGTCGCCGTAGGGCACGCGGCTGAGAAGCTCGTCGAGGCTTTGCAGCGGCACGCCGCCTGGAATGTGGCCGCCCAGTGCGGCGAAGAAGATGTCTTCCTGGCGCCAGAGCACGCCTTTGGGCATGCCCGTCGTGCCGCCGGTGTAGACGATGTACAGGTCGTCGGGATGCGGTTCGGTATGGGGATTGGTGTCGCTGGCCGACGCCAGCGCTTGTTCATAGTCGAGCGCACCGGGCAGAAGTAGTTCACCGCTGCCGTCTTCCACCTGGAGCAGTAGAGCCAGCGGCGGAAGGTTGGGAAGAATGCGCGCCAGGCGCGGCGCGAACGCCGCGTGGTAGATGATCGCCCGCGTTGCGGCGTCTTTGAAAAGATAGAGCAGCTCATCTTCGACGTAGCGGTAGTTGACGTTGAACGGCGCGACGCGAGCGCGAAAAGCTCCGGCCATGGCCTCGAGGTACTCGGGGCCGTTGTAGAGGTAGATGCCGAAATGGTCCTGCCCGGATTCCCAACCCTCGAGCTCGCTGCGATTGCGATGGCAACCCAGCCCGGCGCCGGCCAATAGATTGCTGAGCCGCCGCGAACGCCCGGCGAAGTCGCGCCAAAGCAAACGCTTCTTCGGGCTGACGATTGCTTCGCGCTCGGGAATGAGGGCGGCGATGCCGTCGTGAATGGCAGGTAAGGTGAAAGACATACGGGGTTCTCCACTGTGGTTATCTACGCGTCGTGCCGCAGTGGCAAGACGGACCGAGCGCCACCTGAACAAAAAGTTAGATCGCGTTCACCGAGGGTTCATGGTTGCCAAGCTAGCCTGCGCTGCTGGAGCCACGTTCGAGATGGATGCGACGACCATTCGATTCGCGACGCGGCTGGGTCTGGCAGCGCTTGTCTACAGCGTCCAGGCCCGGGCGCAGACGGTTAGCCTCGACGAATGCATTCGGCGCAGCTTGGAGCGCGCGCCGGCGATTCAAGCTGCGGAGGCCGATGTGCGCATGGCTGGCGCCGAGGTCCGCAGCGCGACCGCCGCATACAGTCCGCGCCTCCTGGCGCACAGCGAATACGGTTATGCGCGCGGCTTCGACGAAGCGGTTACCAACGGCGGCAGCACGGCAGCGGTCGTTGCCGCCGATGCCACTTTGTTCGATGGCGGTCGTCGCGACGCGCAGCTCAAGGCCGCGCGCGACCGCCTGAGCTCGGCGTCGGCGCGCCGGCGGCAGCAGCGTGCCGACACGGTGCAGGCGGTGCGATCTTGGTATTTTCAGGCACTGGCGGCGGCCGCGGAGGGAAGCGCGCAGGCGGAAGGGATCGACGTGCTGCGCGATGCGGTTGCCTTGCTCGAACGCCAGAAAACGCTCGGCTTCGTACCGCCCAACGACGTGCTGCGAGCGCAATTGGCAATGAGTGCGGCCGACACGGAGCGGCGATCCGCCCTGGCGACACAGACGACGGCTCTTGGACAACTCGAGGTGCTGTCCGGTCTCAGCTTGCCGCCTCACGCGCTGAACGAAGCAGCGGCCATTGCCGCACCCCAGATGGATGAACGACGGTTGAACGAAAGTCCCGTCGTCGCCGACGCGCAGGCAGCACTCGCTGCGGCGCAGCATGACGCCGACGCCGTACGCAGCGAGCGCCGTCCGCAGGTAACGCTGGAAATGGCTGGTGGGGCGCTTGGCGTGCGTCCGGGACGGACGTTCCGTGACGATGCTGGGGGACAGTTCCTGGTGGGAATGTCGCTGCCACTCTTCGACGGCGGTGCCAACGCGGCACATGTTGCCGCCGCCGTTGCCGCAGCCAACCACGCCGAGGCGGCACTGGCGCAGGCGCGGCAAACTGTAACCCTGGTCTTCGGCAGTCTGCGCGTCGAAGCCGAACGCGCCGACGCCGAAGCATCGATCTGGCGTCAGAGTATTCCGCTAGCGGAGGACAACTTGACGCTGATGCGAGCCCGTTACTTCGGCGGTGGCAATGTCCGCCTTCTCGAGGTGCTCGATGCCTTGTCGCAGGTTGTGAGCGCTAAGGTCGGTTTGGCTCGCAGCCGGCTGTCGTTCGCGCAAGCGATCGCGGCGCAGCAGCAACTTCTGGGGGAGGATTCACCATGATGCCGCATCACACTGTGCCGCACGCGGTCGGCTCGTCGGTCCGCTTGCCCCTCCTTCTTTTGTTCGCAAGCTGCGTCGCATTTGGTTGCCGGCCGGGCGCAGAGTCTGCTGCACCCGAAGCAGTACTGCCGATCCGCGTACACGTCGTTACGGCGCGGCACGGCGAAATCAGCGACGTTCGTCGCGTCACCGGACAAACGACGGCGCTGCGAATCGTACGGCTCGCGTCGCCGGTGGCCGGCCGTGTGACGTTCCTAGCGCCGCAGCCGGGCGACTCTCTGGCCGACGGTGCGGTGGCGGCGCGCGTCATGCCCACGGAGAATGAAGCGGCTCTCAACGGCATGGGCGTGCTCGGACGCGGCGCGGCGCTGCAGCCGCACGAGCGCGACGCGGCGCAGCGTCTCGGGCACGGCCTGCGCGCCGGCGACATCCCAATCCATGCGTCTTTTGCGGGCCTGGTGTCGGCGCGCCTGCACAATCCCGGCGAGCTGGTGGCGCAGAATGACGTGCTGTTGGAGCTCTTCGACCCTCAATCGCTCTACGTCGTGGCGCAGATACCGATCGAGATGCTGCCCGACGTTCGCAACGGTGTGCCGGTTGAAGTGGTCGCAGGAGGCGCGCGTATCCGCGGTCACATCGATGCGCTCGTGCCGGCGGTCGATCCACAGGCGCTGAGCGTTCCGGCCCGAGTCACGTTGGAGCAACCGTTGCTGCCGCCAATGCTTTCGGCCGCCGTGGAGTGCCGGCTTCAGGTCGCGCGGCATAGCGACGCGAAGCTCCTTCCACGCGCGGCGTTGATTTCGTCACAGATCGGCGATCAAGGCACGGTGATGATCGCCTCGGATGGTAAGGCGCAGCATCGCGTGCTGCACTTGGGTCTACGAAGCGATTCGGAGGTCGAAGTTACCGACGGGTTGGCAGCGGACGACAGCGTCATCGTCGAAGGGCAATACGCTCTGCCGGATGGAACAGCGATCGAGCCGGTGACGGTTACGCCATGAGCTTGGGTGGCATCGTTTCCGCGAATCGGACGGCCATCCTCGGGCTCAGCATTCTCCTGGCTATCGCCGGCCTGTGGTCGGCGTGGACAATGCCGGTATCGATCTTTCCGGAGGTCGCGTTCCACCGCATCGACATCATCGCCCGGGCCGGCGATCTACCGGTCGAGCAGTCGGTGACGGCGCTGACGCGACCGCTGGAGAACGCGCTGAGCGGCGTCCTCGGTGTGGAGACGATCCGATCGATGACGACGCGCGGCGGGGCGCAGCTCGACCTGGTCTTCAGTTGGAACCAGGACATGCTGCGTGCTCTGCAGCTGGTGCAGGCGGCAATGGAGGAGACGCGCGCGAATCTGCCGGCCGGCGTCGAGCTCGAGGCGCGGCTTCTCGATACGTCGGCGTTTCCGGTGGTCGGCATTGCGGTGAGCTCAAACAGCGCCGGCCTGGCGCAAATTTCGGAATTCGCCACCTACGAAGCGGCGCCGCGCTTGCGTACGATCCCCGGCGTCTACCGCGTCGAGCTCAGCGGCGCCAAACAACGCGAGTACTCGCTTACGCTCGATCCGGATGCCTTGGTCCGGCATCACCTGGACCTCGACAGCGTCGCTCAGGCCGTGCGGCAGGCGAACATCGTTGCCGGCAGCGGCCGCGTCGGCGACGGCCACTTGCTGACGCTCACGGTGGTGCGCGGCGAGGCGCTCGAACCGGCGAAGCTGCTCGACGTAGTCGTGGCGCAGGAGGGCGCGACGCCGCTGCGTCTTGGCGACGTGGCCAAGGTCGAATCCAGCTTGCGCGAGGACTACACACGCGCCGCCGCCGACGGCAAGACCGCGGTGCTGATCGGCGTGTCGCGTCAGCCGACGGGCAACGTCATCAACGTTTCGAGCGGTGTGCGTGCGATCATCGAGCAACTGGCGCGCGAGCATCCCGAGTATGAGATCGCGGTGTTCTACGACCAGGCCGATCTGGTTCACGAAGCGATTGCCAGCGTGCGCGACAGCATCTTGGTAGGGCTGCTGCTGGCCGTCGGCACGATCTTCTTCTTCATCGCCGAGTGGCGGACGACGGTGGTTGCGGCGGCGGTGATTCCGACGACGGTGTTGATCAGCTGCATCGTCCTGCATGCACTGGGGATGAGCTTCAACCTCATGACCCTCGGCGGGGTCGCCGCGGGAATCGGCCTCATCCTCGACGATGCCATCGTCGTTATCGAAAACTTTCACCGGCACCGCGGGTTGGGAGAACCGGTCTTGACGGCACTTCCAGCGTCGATGTTGGAAATCACCCATGCGTTACTGGGGTCGACGCTTACGCCGGTAGCCGTGTTGTTGCCGTTGGCCTTGTTGAGCGGTGTACCGGGAGCGTTCTTCCAGCCGCTGGCGGTTACCATGTCGGTGGCCTTGCTGGTGTCGCTGCTCTTGGCTCTCAGCTTTACCCCGGCACTGGCGACGTTGATGGAGTCAGGGGATGCGGGCCGGGCTGGTCGCGGGCCGGGCGACCGCAGCGCCGCATGGTTGTCCGGCTTCTACGCTCGGGGCATGGGCTGGACACTGCGCCGGCCGTGGCTAACGCTCGGCGCTTGCCTGGCAGTCGCCGGTTGTTCGTTCGTTGCCTATGGCAGGATCGAAACCGGATTCATCCCTGAAATGGACGAGGGCGCCTTTGTGCTCGATTACTGGTCGCCGCCCGGAACATCGTTGGAAGAGACGACGCGTATGTTGGCAACGGTCGATTCGGTTCTGCAAGCCACTCCGGAGGTGGCTGCCTTCTCGCGGCGGACCGGTAGCGAGCTCGGCTTCTTTCTTACCGAGGCGAACCGCGGCGACTATGCGATACGATTGCACGGGGAGCGCCAACGCGACATCGAGACGATCATGGACACAATCCGTGACCAGATTCATGCTCGCCTTCCAGGGATGCGCATCGAGTTCGTGCAGATCATGCAGGATATGATCGGCGATCTGAGCGGCAATCCGAATCCGGTGGAGGTCAAGTTCTTCGGTGCGAATCAACAGAGCCTCGAGGCCACAGCCCGGGCGGCGCTGTCGTTGGTTGCGGAGGTGCCTGGGATCGTCGACGAGTTTGACGGGCTTACGGAGATCGGGCCGACCTACGAAGTGAAGGTCGATGAACGGGCGTCACATCTGGTCGGGCTCAATGCCGAGGTGGTTCAGCGCTGGTTGGAAACCGCGACGACCGGTGCTGTCGTGGGCCAGGTGCTCGACGGTGACCGCGCCATCCCGTTGCGCTTGCGCTATCCCGATGAGCTGCGAGGGCGGCTCGATCGGGTTGCCGATCTAACGTTGGTCGATGGCCACGGCAAACCGGCGACTCTACGTTCACTGGCGCATCTTTCGGCCGGGCCGGTCGCGGTGCAGCGCACGCGTGAGAACCTGCGGCAGATGGTTCGGCTGACGGCGCGTTTGAGCCACCGCGAGATCGGGTCGGCGCTGCAAGACATCCAGGGTCTGCTGCGGCAGCGTTTGGTCGTACCGCCTGGCGTCAGCATCGAGTACGGCGGCCTCTACGCCAGCCAGCAACAGGCCTTTTCCGAGTTGCTGCTGGTTTTCGGCGGGTCGATTGCGTGCGTCCTGGCGTTGTTGCTGATCGAATTCGGATCGCTTGCTTCGGCGCTGGCGATCGTGATCGGCAGCAGCCTGGCGCTCTCCGGTAGTCTCTTGAGCTTGTGGGTGACGGGAACCTCGCTCAACGTGTCGTCGATCGTTGGCATGATCATGGTCGTGGGAATCGTTGCCAAGAACGGCATCCTGCTGCTCGACTTCGCGCGGCGCGAATTCACGCAATGCAAGGATCGGCGCGCCGCATTGATCCGCGCCGGCACGGTACGCTTGCGACCGATTCTCATGACCTCGCTTGCCGCCATCGCCGGCCTCGCGCCCCTGGCGGCTGGGATCGGCGCCGGCAGCCAGATGCAGCAGCCCCTGGCCATCGCCATCCTCGGCGGTGTATCTCTATCGATGATTTTCTCACTATTGGCGATCCCGACCCTGGAGTATCTGCTCACCCGCAGAAAGTGATCAAACGAGCCCGAGCCCCCAGCGGCGAGCCCCCAGCCCCGACCCAGCAGCCACGAGCCACAAGCCACGAGCCACGAAACATGCGCCTCCTGATCGTCGAAGACGAAGCCAACCTAGCCCGCCACCTGCGGCGGGGACTAGAGGAAGCGCAATTCGTCGCTGACGTCTGCGGCAGCGTCGAGGCAGCATGGCAGCATCTCCTGGCCAGCACGTACGATGCGCTGGTGTTGGACCTCGGTCTGCCGGGCGAGGAGGGCACGGTCTTGCTGCGACGCATGCGCGAATCCGGGCTGCCGACCCCGGTGTTGATTCTCAGTGCCCGCGGCACGGTCGACGATCGGGTGGCCGGACTCAACAGCGGTGCCGACGACTACCTGAGCAAGCCCTTTGTGTTTTCCGAGCTGCTGGCGCGGGTGCGAGCTCTGGTGCGGCGTGGCCATGGGCAAGCGGCGCCGGTGTTGCAGGTCGGCGACCTGCGTCTCGATGTTCTCAAGCGTCAGGCGGAGCGCAACGGACGGGCGATCGAGCTTACGGCACGCGAGTTCGGGGTACTCGAGCTGTTGATGCGCCACGCCGGTGAAGTGGTCACGCGTACGATGCTTGCCGATCACGTTTGGGGCGACGACTACGATACGCTGTCGAACTTGATCGACGTGTTCATCAACCGGCTGCGCAAGAAGATCGAGGGTGGCGGTGGCGCTCGTCTGCTGCACACCGTGCGCGGCGCGGGCTACGTTATGCGCCAGGAGCCGCATTGAGACGCTCGCTGCGCTTGCGTTTGCTGCTGTGGCTGCTGTGCGTCGTCGTACCGCTGACCGTTGCGGCGGGTTGGCTGCTGACGCAGGTGTTCGGGCAACGCTTGGTGCGCGACGTCGACGTCGCCGTGCAAGAGGAAGCCGAGACAGTCGCTGAGCTGGTGTCGGTTTCAGCGACGCCAGATGCACTCGGCGATTTGCTGGCGAAGATTTCCGGCGAGACCGAGCTCGGTGCCAGCAAGTATGTCGTCGTCAGTCGGGCAGGCCGGGTTGTCGCCGAAGCGCCGCACGGGGCGCGCGATCTCGTTCACGACGACAGCCGGCAACTGCACGTCGTGCGCTATGCGCCGCCGGCCGGCGACGTGCTCGTCGAAATTGCGGTGCGCGAAACGGTGGCGCGCCACGCGACGCAACGCTTGCGATCGTTGTTGCTCTTGGGTGTGCCACTGTTCGTGGCGTTGGTTGCGATCGGACTATGGGTGGTGATCGGACGCGAGTTGCGACCGCTCGAGCAGGCGGCGCAGGGGCTCGACCGCATCGGAGTCGACGATCTCGGCGCCCGCCTCGACGGCGGCGGGCGCAACGACGAGGTCG
>JACQEN010000327.1 GCA_016200585.1 Deltaproteobacteria bacterium | reverse complement strand
GCTTCCTTGAGCTTGGCGATTTCTTCCCACGAAACGCCGTTCTCCAACAGGATACTTTCGGTGTCCTGACCGACTTCAGGAGCGACGCGCCGCACGTCGGTGGGATCGGCGTTGAACTGCACCGGGCTGCTGACTACCTTGAACGGACCATGTTGCGGGTGCGTGTAGTCGACCAAGTAGCCGTTGGCGAGCACCTGCGGATCGCTACGCAGCTCCGTCGGCGTCTGCACCGGCGCGTGGATGGTGTCGTACTTGAGCAGACGATCCATCCATTCGACGCGGCTGCGGGTGGCGAAGTGCTTGTTCAAGACATCGACCAGGCGAAAGCGCACCTGCTCGTCGATCCACTTCATCAACGGGTATTCTTGCGCCAGGTCTTCGCGCTCGATGGCCTTGCAGAACTCGTCCCAGTGCCGCAGCGGCGTCAGCATCATCAGCATCAGCCACTTGCCGTCGCTGCACAAATAGGTGTTCATCAGAGGATTGGGCGCACGGCTGCGGTCGCTGTGCGGCAGATCGCGCCCGAGCACCATCGCACCGAGGATGTCGGGAGCCATCAACCAGCAAGCGGTGCCGAGCAGTGACACGTCGACCGTCGTCGCCTGGCCGGTCTTCTCGCGATGATACAGTGCCGCAGCGATGCCACCAGCAATGAAGGTCGCACCGATGGTGTCGCCGAACGCGGCGCGTTGCATGATTGGCGCCTTGCCGGGCTCACTGAGCATGTGGGCAACGCCGCCGCGCGACCAGAACGACCCGGCATCAAAGCCGCCGCGTTCCGCTTCCGGACCTTTCGGCCCTTGGCCGGAGCCCTTGGCATAGATCAGCCGCGGATTGATCTTGCGCAAGTCGTCGACGTCGATCTTCAAGCGTCGTCGCGCCGGCGGCAGGAAACTGGTGAGAAAGACGTCGGCCTTCTCGACGAGATTGTAGAGAATCTCGCGTCCTTGGTCGGTCGCCAGGTCGAGGCCGATGCTGCGCTTGTTACGGCTGCCGTTCTCAATGAAGAAGTTGAGGCCGCTGGCGCCCGGCACCATGCCGGAGCTGATCAGGCCGCGCAGCGGATCGCCGCGCGTCGGATGCTCGATTTTGACGACGTCGACGCCCCAATCGGCCAACACCGTGCCGGCACCCGGCACGAAGAACCATTCCGCCGCTTCGATGAGACGTACGCCGTCGAGAACCTTGAGCATGGCAACCTCCGGGAAATTGACGATTGGTCCTACCTCAGGACGGAACGTGCGTTCAATCCGCCATCACCAATCACCCAATCACCAATCGTCAATCGTCAATCCTACCCACGTCGTCCCTCCTAGCTTCAAGCGTGGCGCTCCGATATAGGAAAACCAGGACGGCAAAGGAGATTGCTCATGGCCATCAAGCGTATCCTGATCCCGGTTGATTTCTCGGATGACTCGCTCAACGCTTTGGCATATGCGCGCGACTTTGCGGTCGCCGCATCTCCCGAGTTGGTCGTACTGCACGTCATCGAGCCGGTGTACTACGCGTCACCGACCGACTTGTATGCGACGAGCCCAAACCTGGCGCTGTTGCTCGAAGAGCAGCGCAAGGCAGGCAAGGAGCAGTTGGGACGCATTGCTGCCGATCTCGAGAAGAAGGGGCACCGAGTGCGCACGCTTCTCAAGACCGGCTCGCCGGCTCAAGTCATCGTCGATACGGCCAAGGCGGCGAAGGCCGACCTGGTGATTGTTTCAACCCACGGCCGCACCGGATTGGCGCACATGGTCATGGGAAGCGTCGCCGAAAAGGTGGTACGCACCGCGGCTTGCCCGGTGCTGACGGTCCGCCGCACCGTGCTCAAGTCGGGGAAGAAGAAGCGGGCGAGAAGGAAATAGACGGGAGACTGGCGACCAGGGACCAGAACCCCCGGACCGGCTCCGATCTTCAAGCCAGGTTCTCGACCGGCACGTACTCGAAGCCGAACGCTTCGGCCACTCCGGCGTGGACCACGTTGCCATCGAAGACATTGACGCCGCGCCGCAGCGGAATATTGCGGCGCAGCGCTCCCGGCAGGCCTTTATCGGCCAGGTCCATGGCGTACGACAGGGTCGCGTTGGTGAGCGCAAAGGTCGAGGTGCGCGGCACGACGGCCGGCATGTTGGTCACGCAGTAGTGGACGACACGCTCGGCGACGTAGATCGGATCGTCGAGGGTGGTTGGACGCGACGTCTCGATGCAGCCGCCTTGATCGATCGAGATGTCGACAATCGCCGCTCCGGGCTTCATCGCCTTCACCGTTTTGCGCGTCACCAGATGCGGGGCCTTGGCGCCGGCGATGAGTACGGAGCCGACGACTAGATCGGCATCGCTCACCTCCTCTTCGATGTTGGCGCGGTTCGACATGACGGTGGTAATGTGTCCGCCCAGAATGTCGTGCAGGTAGCGCAGTCGTACCGGGTTGAGATCGATGACGCAGACGTTGGCGCCGACACCCGCAGCAATCTGGCCCGCGTTGGCGCCGGCGATGCCGGCTCCCAGAATCACGACCTTGGCCGGTCGAACGCCCGAAGCCCCGCCGAGCAGAATGCCGGCACCGCCATTGGGCTTCTGCAAACACCACGCACCGACTTGGATCGACAAGCGGCCGGCAACTTCACTCATCGGCGCCAGCAGCGGCAGTGTGCCGTCATCGAGCTGAATCGTTTCGTAGCCGATGGCGCGCACCTTCTTGCTGCGCAGCGTCTGCGTCAATTCGCGGCTGGCTGCCAAATGCAGATAGGTGAAGACGATGAGCCCTTCGCGCAGATAGCGATACTCCGACCGCAGCGGCTCTTTCACCTTCACGATCATTTCGGCGCGCTCCCACACGGCTCGCGCTCCGGCAACGATCTCCGCTCCGGCGCTACGATACTGGGCGTCGAGCAAACCGCTGCCCTCACCGGCGTGGCGCTGCACCAACACGCGGTGGCCGTGCGCCAGCAGCGCGCTGACGCCGGCGGGAGTCATCGCCACTCGGTTTTCTTCCGCTTTGATCTCTTTGGGGATGCCGATCAGCATGCGCCGAGCGTAAAACGGAACATCGGAAACGTAAAGAAGGGTGAAGAGCCACCTTGCCCTCGGCCCCCGTTTACATCGCCACGCCCTTCTACTATGCCGCGCCAATGGCGCAGTTGATCGACGGAAAGGCGACGGCGGCGGCGGTTCGGGTGGCGGTGAAAACCGAGATCGCCGAATTCCAGCGAACCCATGGCTATGCCCCGGGTCTGGCCACGGTTCTCGTCGGTGACGATGCAGCTTCGGCGACGTACGTCCGCGGCAAGCGCAAAGCCTGCGCCGAGGTTGGGGTCGCTTCATTTCCGCACGAGCTGCCGGCGCAAACCACCCAGGCCGATCTTCTGGCGTTGGTCTGCAAACTCAATG
The DNA here is from genome assembly GCA_016200585.1 of Deltaproteobacteria bacterium. Classification (GTDB taxonomy): domain Bacteria; phylum Desulfobacterota; class Binatia; order HRBIN30; family HRBIN30; genus JACQEN01. Next base: position 31,476 of record JACQEN010000327.1, on the reverse strand, counting down.
CGCAGAGCGAGGTGCACGGGATCCTGGTTCAACTGCCGCTGCCCAAGCACATCGACTCGGACAGCATCATCGAAACCGTCGACCCGGCCAAGGACGTCGACGGCCTGCACCCGCTCAGTCAAGCACGCTTGGTGCAAGGTCGTGAAGGCATGCGACCCTGCACGCCCCTGGGCGTCATGCGTTTGCTCGACGACACGGGAGTCGATCTCAAGGGGGCGCGGGCGGTGGTGGCCGGACGCAGCAATCTGGTCGGCAAACCGATCGCCTTCATGCTGCTCGAACGACATGCCACGGTCACCATGTGTCACTCGCGTACACGCGACCTGGCCGCCGAAGTCGCCAACGCCGACGTTCTAATCGCCGCAATCGGCCGGGCGCAAATGATCCGTGGGGCGTGGATCAAGCCTGGCAGCGTCGTCATCGACGTCGGCATCAACCGTCAATCCGACGGGAAGCTCGTCGGCGACGTCGAATTCGCGGCCGCCTGCGAGCGTGCGGCTTTCATTACACCGGTACCGGGCGGTGTCGGCCCGATGACCATCGCCATGTTGATGCAGAACACGCTGACGGCGGCACGCAGGCAGTTGACGGTTCGTAGTTAGTCCTAATCTGAAAAAAGATTTCACCGCAAAGGCGCGAAGACACAGAGAAGAGAAGGCTCAGGGTGTGAAATGGCCGGAAATGGAGAGCTCATTTTCAGTGGGCTTTGATTTGCCACACTCGGTGGTTTGGCGAGCTGCATTCTCTGCGCCTCGGCGTCTCCGCGGTGAACTTATTCTGTCACATCAAGGTTAGTTACGAAGATCGAAAGGGGGAGCAGGCCGAAGCATCGAAAGCGAACGAGTCGAAGAGTCGAAAAGTCAAAGAGTCGAACCGGTCATCCTGTTCCCTGTCTCGACATTGCTAGCTTTCGACCTTTCGACTTTCGACTTTTCGACCAGCTCGCTTGGGGCAGCGATGCAACGTACACCCCTCTACGATCGCCACCGCGCGCTGGGAGCCCGCTTCGTCGAATTCGGCGGCTGGGAAATGCCGGTGCAATACAGCGGCATCCTCGCCGAGCACCGCGCGGTACGTGAGGGCGTCGGGCTGTTCGACGTCAGCCACATGGGCGAGATCGAAATCCGCGGCGCCGGCGCCGTCGCTGCAGCACAGGAGTTGACCGTCAACGACCTCGGACGGCTGCGCGACGGCGAAGCGCAGTATTCGCTGCTGTGCCGGCCCAACGGCGGCGTCGTCGACGACATCATGGTGCATCGCGTCAGCGATCGCTGCGTCTTCATCTGCGTCAACGCCTCGAATCGCGACAAAGACTTCCAGTGGATGCGCGAAAACTGTCGCGGTGACGCCGAGGTCATCGATCGCAGCGCCGAGTATGCGCTTCTGGCCTTGCAGGGTCCGCGCGCCACTGCAGTCCTCGGCCGACTCACGACGCTTCCCCTGGCGTCGATCCCTCGCTTCGCCTTCCGCGACGCCGAAGTTGCCGGCCAAACGGCGCGCGTGGCGCACACCGGGTACACCGGTGAAGACGGCTGGGAGATCTATTGTGCCAATGCGGTGGCCGGTGGGTTGTGGGACGCGTTGCTCGACAGCGGCAGCAGTGATGGAATAGCGCCAGTAGGACTCGGAGCGCGCGACACGTTGCGGCTCGAAGCAGCACTGCCGCTTTACGGACACGAGCTCGACGACGACACGACGCCGTTGGAAGCCGGATTGAGCTGGGTCGTGCGCTTCCAGAAGCCCGAGTTTCTCGGAAGGGAAGCGTTGCTACGGCAGCGTGAAGCCGGTGTCGCAAGAAGATTGATCGGAATGGTCTTGACGGAACCCGGGATTCCACGGCAGGGATATTCAATTGTGATGGACGGTCAAATCGTGGGAGCAATCACCAGCGGCACCAAGTCACCCACGCTTGGCAAGGCTATTGGACTAGGCTATGTGCGGCCCGCTTGGACGGACGTCGGCACCAAGCTCAGCATCGACATTCGTGGTCGTGAAGTGAGCGGTGAAGTAGTTCACCTTCCGTTCTACAAGCGGCAAGTGCAAGGAGGATGAACATGGAGTTCCCCGAAGACCTAAAATACTCCAAGGAGCACGAGTGGGTGCTGGTGGAAGGCAACACGGCAACGGTGGGAATCACCGACTATGCCCAGGATCAGCTTGGTGACATCGTGTTCGTGGAATTGCCGGCAATCGACGACAAGGTGAGCAAAGAAGACGCGTTCGGCGTGGTGGAGTCGGTAAAAGCGGTCTCCGATATCTATGCCCCAGTCAGCGGTAAGGTACTCGAGATCAACGACGATCTTCCGGACAATCCCGAGATGCTGAACGAAGACCCCTACGGCGACGGCTGGATCATCAAGATCGAGATGAACGACCCGGACGAGCTGAAGGATCTCATGACCGCCACGGAGTACGAAGAGTACGTCGCCGAGGAAAAAGAATAGGGTGCCACGCTGCCGCCGGATTTCGGGGCTCGGGCCTTGGGACTCGGGCTCGTTCAGGCCTAGGGTGGCCCGTCAATAGTCCAAGCCCGTGCGCTTCCTACCCCACACCGCCGATGACGTTCATTCGATGCTCGAGATCGTCGGCGTCGAGGATGTTGCGGCGCTCTTCGCCGACGTACCCAGCGCGCTGAGAGAGCGCGCCGGCCTCGACCTGGCACCCGGCCTTTCCGAAATCGAGGTGCGGCGCCAACTTGAAACCCTGGCATCGCGCAACACCGCTGCCACCCAGCACTGTTTCATGGGCGCCGGAGCCTACCCGCATTTCATTCCGGCCGTCGTCGATCAGATTTTGCAACGTGCCGAGTTCTACTCGGCATACACGCCCTACCAGCCGGAAGTCAGTCAAGGAACGCTGCAGGCGATTTTCGAGTTTCAAACCCTCGTCGCCATGCTGTTGGGTATGGAGGTCGCCAACGCCAGCATGTACGACGGCGCCTCGGCAACAGCGGAAGCGGTGCTCATGGCCTTGCGTATGCGCAACAAGCGCCCGCGCGTTCTGCTGTCGCGAGGGTTGCATCCGCAGTATCGTGAGACCATCCGCACCTACGCGACCGGCGCCGGATCCTTCGAGCTGGTCGAGATTCCGTTCGACAGCAGCGGCCGCACCGACCTCGCTTGGCTGAAGAACCACCTCGACGATCAAGTCGCGGCCGTGGTGCTGGGATATCCAAACTTCTTCGGCGTCATCGAAGATCTTGGCGCCGCGGCGGAGCTGGCACACGCAAACGACAGCGTCGTCATCAGCGCCACGACCGAAGCGGCGGCGCTCGGCTTGTTGAAGCCGCCCGGGCAACAGGGCGTCGACATCGCCGTTGCCGAAGGACAGAGCCTGGGAATTCCGATGTCCTACGGCGGCCCGGGAGTCGGGTTGTTCGCCACGCGCAACGAACTGGTGCGCATGATGCCGGGTCGCCTGGTGGGCGAAGCCTACGATGGCGCCGGCCGTCGCGGATACGTGTTGACGCTGGCGACGCGTGAGCAACACATCCGCCGCGAGAAGGCGACGTCGAACATCTGTACCAACCAGGGGCTCATGGCACTGGCGCTGACCGTGCACGTCAGCCTGCTCGGCAAGAACGGAATCCGCCGTCTGGCCGTCGCCAATACGACGGCGGCGCACGACGTCGCTCATCGTTTGGCCGGCAAAGGCTGGATAGCGCCATTCTCTGCGCCTTTCTTCAACGAGGTCGTGTTGCGCCGCGACGACGCCGCGGCAAAATGGCAAGCTGCGCGCGCCAAAGGCATCCTCGCCGGCATTGCGCTCGAACGCTGGTACCCCGATCTCCGCGACTGCCTCTTGCTCTGCGTCACCGAGGTCCATAGCGCCGCGGCGATCGACGCACTCACCGAAGAGCTGGCGTAAACATGTCCGACCCGACGCAGAAGCAGGCTGGGCTGTTGCTCGACGAACCCTTGATCTTCGAACGCAGCCGCCCGGGACGCGCCGGCGTATCTTATCCCAACAGCGACAAGGATCCGGAGCTGATCCTGCCGGCCGAGCTGCTGCGCGAACCCATCGCAGGATTCCCGGAGGTCAGCGAGCCGGAAGTTCTGCGTCACTTCCTGAGGCTGTCGCAATGGAACTACGGCACGGCAACGACCTTCTATCCGCTGGGTTCCTGCACGATGAAGTACAACCCGGTAGTCAATGAAGTCGTCGCAAGGCTCGACGGCTTTGCCGGGCTACACCCTTTGTCGCCTGACGACGGAGCGCAGGGCGCGCTCGAAGTGATCTTGGCGGTCGAACGGATCCTCGCTGAGATCACCGGCATGGACGCCGTATCGCTACAGCCGGCCGCGGGCGCGCAAGGTGAGCTGACCGGAATGAAAATGATCCGCGCTTACCACGTCGATCGTGGCGACGCGCGCCGCAAGGTGCTGATTCCGGCCAGCGCTCACGGAACCAATCCGGCCAGCGCCGCACTGTGCGGCTACGGCACGGTCCAGATCGAAGGCAACCGCATCGGCTTGATCGAAGTCGACGCCGTTCGGCGAGCCATGAACCGCGAGGTTGCGGCGCTGATGATCACCAATCCGAACACCCTGGGCTTGTTCGAGCGCGAGATCATGCAGGTGGCGGCGGTGGTTCACGAACAAGGCGGACTGGTCTACCTCGACGGCGCCAATCTCAACGCGCTCATGGGTGTGGCCAAGCCGGCGCACATGGGCGCCGACGTCATGCAGATCAACCTGCACAAGACCTTCTCGACGCCGCACGGCGGCGGTGGGCCGGGGTCGGGTCCGGTTGCGGTCGATGCCCTCCTCGAGCCGTATCTGCCGACGCCGCGCGTGCGGCGCGACGCCAACGGCCTGCACTGGAGCAGCGACTTCCCGAAATCGATCGGTCGCGTGCGCTCGTTCTTCGGCAACTTCGGCATGCACGTGCGCGCTCTGGCCTACATGCTGGCGCTCGGCGGAGACGGCTTGACGCAAGCGACGCAAATGGCCGTGCTCAGCGCCAACTACATTCGCCGGCGCCTGGAAGGGGCCTATCATCTCGCCTTCCCCGCTACCTGCATGCACGAGTGCGTGTTCAGCGACAAAGGCTTCGAGGCCAACGGCATCAAAACTCTCGATATCGCCAAGCGCCTGCTCGACTTCGGCTTCTACGCGCCGACGATCTATTTTCCGCTCGTCGTCCCAGGTGCCTTGATGATCGAACCGACCGAGACCGAGAGCAAGGAAACCCTCGACCAGTTCATCGCCGCGATGCTCGAGATCGCACGCGAGGCCCGTGAAGAGCCCGATACGCTGCATCAGGCGCCGACGCACACGCCGGTCGGACGTCTTGATGAAGCACGCGCCGCACGACGACCGGTATTGAGGTGGCAACCGGTGTCTCCAACCTAGAGCCTGGAGCCGGGCCAATAGCTCGCATTGGCCGGAGCTGATCGACGCCGTCGTGACTTGGCGGGAGCATCGTGAGCCAAGAATCTCATCTCGCGGTAGTGTCTCAGTCTATTTCGCAAGGGTCATTTTGGGTGATTTACTACATGCGCCCATTCGTTCATGACCTAACCCCTAGCCCCTTCCCGACACGGGCAGGGGGCTTCGAAAGACGGATCGGTGGCCCCTCTCCGCGCCGGAGAGGGGAGCAAGGGGAGCGGTTTCGGAGCATCAGCCCATCCGCTCTGTGATCAAACTGAGACACAACCCATCTCGCCGGGCGCCTTGAAAGTTGTCGCCCGCCTCGGTAGGTCTGCGTCCGCGACAGGGCGCTTTCTAGATGGAAGGACATTCGCACACGAGGGACGCAGCTCCGCTCATTCCGCGAATGACGTGGTGGCGATGGGCAAGCGGCGCATTGATGTTGCCCGCACTCCTATACTTTCTACGTTTCTTTGATGAGGGGCAGTGGCAACCGAGGGTGGATGGCGCGTGGTTGGTGGCCTGGATGTGTTGGCTGGCCCTGTGGTGGCGTCGCGATCGTCCCAGCCTCCCGCGCCTATCGCATCCGATCTGGTTTTACGCCCTCTACGTCGCCGCACTCGCTCCCTTTGCAACCAATTGGCGTTGGGTGATGGCCGGAGACAACCTCTCGTGGCCGGTGGGTGGTCTGTGGGTGTCCGAACACGGAATTGGCCGAAGCCCGCTGAGCGCCAATGGCGCGGACAACTTCGGCTACATGCAGATGTTGGTGCACGACATCTTCATGTTCGTCGTTTCACCCACCATCTTCTGGCACCGGATCGGCAAGATCTTTGTCGGTTTGGCCGCCTTGATGGGGGTCTATTCCTTCTTTGCGCGGCTGGTGGCGCCGGCGTTCGCACTGCTGGTCGCCGCAACCGCCGCGACCTGCTCCGTGTGGATCGTCTACACGTACGCCAGCGTTCCTTTCCTGGATGGTCTCGCCTTCGGCTACGCTTCGCTGGCCGTCGCACTTTGGATCCGCCGCGATCCCGATTCCCTTCAGGCATGGCTGACCCTCGGCGTGATGAGCGGCCTCATGCTCTTCTTTACGCCCAACGGCTGGTTCCTGGCTCTGTGCGCATGGATGTCCCTCGTACCCTTGCTGCTACGCCGACCGGCGCGATTCGGACACGCCGTCGTCGCTGGAATTACGGGCCTGTTGATCGGCTGCCCGATGTTCATCCAGTGGAGTCAGGGCAAGGGAGGACAACTCTTTTCATTGGTCGAGAATCCTGGATGGACGGCGCAAAAGGTGTGGTCGTTTTTGGTGCAAGCCGCCACCATCCCGTTCTCGTCGCCCATCCAAGGCGCCGGTGCTTTCGGACCGCAGTTGCCGATTGGTTTTCGTTGGTTGTTCATCCCCGGGATTCTCGTGACGCCGATTCTTGCTCGCTACTTCCCAGGGGCTCGCGCCGTTCTGGTCTTATACCTGGTCAACGTCGTCATCCTTGCCTTCGCCCAAGGACCCTACGCGGACGTTTCCGTAAAACGCGCGCTCGTCCTCATTCCGCTGGCAACCTACTTCGTCTTCGTGCCGGCACACAGATTCCTGCGCTCGTATGCGGTGGTGCTACCGATCATCGCCTTGTGGGCGTCGTTCGGAATCTACGACATCGCCCAACGCATGCAGCCCGGGCGGACCGGCTACACCTTTCTCGACGGCATCGTCGAAGCGCACCAACGCTTCGATGACGCTCCAGTTTGCATCTATTTGTCGCGTGATTTTTGGCCCGAAGTCTGGAAACCGGGTGAGCCACTCGATCGTCTCTACGGTCTCTCGCCGCATTTGATCCAAGTCGATAACCTTCACGATCCCCGTTGCGCGAAGACCTTGTGCTACGTTCCGGCGCTGAGCGACGAGGACAAGCGCGTCGATTTGAAAGCCCTGGGATATGAAGAAATTCCCATGCTCAATTCCGTCGAGTTACACTGCGGGCGCCGGCCGACCTAAGGTCTACAGGAGATCAGCTTCAAGATCGATCAGTCGTCGGCGCGTTCGTCGGGCGCCGTGTCGAGTCCGACGCTGGCCATGCCGTGATAGCCGCCGACGACGCGTCCGGTGCGCGGCTCCTGCACCGACTGCACCATCAAGTCGATCAGCAGGATGAAGTGAATATTGCCGTCGTTGGCTTCGGCGCCGGGCGGCGGGTTCTCGTCGAAGAAGGTGTCGGGCTCTGTCACGCCGAGTAGAATGCGATCGGCAGCCAGTGTACTCGTACTCTGACGGTCGACGACGCGTGCACTCAGCAGACGACCCTTCTTCGACATCACCGCTTCGACAACCGCATACTCGCGTCCGGCACGCACAACCGTGTTGCCGACGCTTTGCCGCAAGCGAATGTCGAGGTGTTGGAATACGCGTGCGGCAACGCGACGGACGAAAGGCGCGAAGCGCTCGGCTTTGGTGTTGAGCAGAGTGATGTCGCCCTCGCGAATGCCGGGTAGAAAATCGCTGATCCCGCGATTCGTCGAGAACGCTTCGCGGTTGCCGCCCATCAGCAGGCGTCGTTTGTCGCCGTTGGAGCCCGGCGTCGGCGCCGCGAGGGATGCACCCGAGCTCGGAGCACTGGCGGCATAATCGCCCGGCTGTGGAAGGAGCTGGTCGAGCCGCGGAAGCGACGCAACCTGCGTGTCGGAACGACGCACAGGCTCACGGTCGGCGGCCGCCTGCCGAACGCGCACGTTGTCGCGTGTTTTGGCCGCGCTTACCGCCGGCGGCTCAGGCTTGCCAGCAGGCTTGTCGGCGGCCGCCTTTTCGGCGGCAGGTGGCGGCTTCGCTTCGGCGAAGTTCGGGACTGTGGAGCGGTGAACCTTCTCCTCCGGGACGATATTGTCGCGATCGCTCAACAACCGGGTCTTGTCCGGCGGCGGTTTTTCTTCGCCGGCGTCGGGAGGTGAAACGATCTGCATCTTTGGAATCGGAATCTGGGGCGGCGGCACCTGCTGTTCCGGAGCCGCTTGCGCCGTCCCCTTTTGCGCGGCGGGAGGAGGAGGGGGGAGCTTGGGCAGCGACGCAATGTCGACGTCGAGCAGCGGTGGCAGCCGCGGAACGTCGTCGCGAAGATTTCTCATCAACGGCAGCAACGCCAGGAGAAGCCCGTGCAGAAGCAGGGATACCGTCAGGGCTACTGTGAGCCGCGACTGCTCAGTCATGCGCCGTCGATGTTAGCGGCAATTCGCAGCGGTTTGAACCGCCGTTCGAAGCAAAATTGCCACATAGACCAAAGCGACATAAGGACGGCATCGTCTCTCGATGTGGAGCTCTGTCGCGCTCCACACCGAGAGGTCGGAGACTGCGTGCGCTCGAAAACTCAGTAACTCGTCGGGTTCGCGGCCGTAGTCGTCACGGGCGTCGGCGCCGGCATCATGGCGGCCTGCATCACGCCGGGATCGTAGTAGAAGCGCTCGCGGACGATCTTACCGTTCTCCACATCGTGGATGGCCACCTCATGGAGATCGATCGTCTTGCCGGTTGCGTTGAAGGTGACGGTACCGGTCCATTCGACGACAATGCTGTTGCTCGAGGTTGCAACCGTACGCGCCTTCCAGCTTGCATTGCGAACCATCGAATGCCACATGGCAAATTTGTCGCGCAACGCTTGCAGGCCACGCGTCGCTGGTTGGCTGCCTTCTGCCGATTCGATTTTCTCGGCGTACAGCGCCAGTGCGGCGTCGTCATTGCCGGAGGTCGTAAGGTCGACGATGCGCTTCGCCAGCTCACGAAGCGGGTCTGGACGCGGCGGGCTGGCTGCCGGACGAACCGCCTGGCGCACCGTCTTGGCGGCAGGACGAAGCGACCGTGCCTTTGGCTTTGGCGCCGGCTTCCTTGCGCTCTTCTTGCTCGTCGCTTTCTTGTTCGCCGTCTTTTTGGCAGTAACTTTCTTGCCCTTCTTCTTACCTTTCTCCTTGCCCATCTTTTTCGCCATCGCGGAACCCTCCCTGTGCGACGCTCTTTGCACCCGCAGGGCCGGCAGCGTCAAGCCCTCTTGCGTCACCGTTGAGCCTCCGGAATGACTGCAATGGCGGGAGAGGTTGCCAGTTTCGAGTCTTCAATCTGTCGACTAGAAACCGGGAACTGGAAACCAGAAACCTGCAGAGAGGAAAGGTATGGCACGCAAGCTGGCAATTTCGGTCGACTGGCAGGGCAAGTTCGACCACAAGAAGATCATCGAGCGCGTCAAAGTGGCCGACGAGTCGGGGGTCGATTCGGTATGGATCGCCGAAGCGTGGGGGCGTGACTGCTTTACCTTGCTGACACTGCTGGCCGCGGCAACCAAACGCATTCGCTTGGCGACCGGAATCGTCAACGTGTTTTCGCGCACGCCCGCGGCTCTGGCCCAGCATTTCGCCACCCTCGACGAGCTTTCGGAAGGACGCATGATCGCCGGCTTCGGCACCAGCGGGGCCAATGTCATCGAGCATTTCCACGGCGTCAAGTTCGAGCCGGCGCTGACGCGCCTGCGTGAGACGATCGAGATCTTCAACACGCTGTTGCGCCAGGAGCCGCTGAAGTATCGCGGCAAGCTGTTCACCCTGGAGCGTGGATTCACATTGCGGTTCCAACCCGTCCGACCTCACATCCCCATTCATCTGGCAACGCTCAACCCAAAGGCACTGCTGTTGACCGCCACCCACGCCGACGGTTGGCTACCGGTCATGATTCCGATCGACAAGCTGGCAAAGGAGATCGGCGGCCTGCGCAACCTGGCCGTGCAGGCCGGGCGCGACCCATCCGCCATCGAAGTCACCGCACCGACGGGCGTGACCGTTGCCGCCGGCGAAGCCGCCGCACGCGCCGAGATGGCGCATGCCGGCACGGTGGCATTCTACATCGGTCGCATGGGCGTATACTACGCGCGCCAGCTCGAGCGCTTCGGCTTCGTCGACGAGGTAGCGAAGGTCAAAGAAGCGTGGGCTCAAGGCTCGGCAGCCGCCGCTGCCGCAGTGCCGCAAGCGATGCGTGAGCGCCTCGGCACGGTCGGTGATGTCGAAGCTTGCCGAGAACGTCTGGCCCAGGAAGCGGACGCCGGAGCCGACATTCATCGGGTAAACGTCGTCACCGACGACTTGAAGGAGTACGGCAAGACGCTGGAACGATTGCTGGCGTGAGACCACCCCTGGGTAGGATCTGTCGGCCGCCATCGCCTCATTGCCCGGAAATGTCGCTTCGCTTATAGTCAGCGTCGGGAGTCATCCATGTTTGGCCTGGGCATTGGCGAGCTGTTGGTAATCCTGGTGATCGTAATGGTGATCTTCGGTGCCGGACGCTTGCCGGAGATCGGCGACGGGTTGGGTCGCAGCATCCGCAACTTCCGCAAGCAGATGCGCGCCCCCGACGAGATCGACATCACTCCGAAAAAAGACGAAGCCAAGCCGACGGACGACAAGCAGGCTTAGCCCTGTCGCTGGGCGGTAATCACCTGAACGCTGAAGTCGACGGCACCTGCCGGCGGCTCCATGAAGACGATCACGAAGGTCGACGAGCCGCCTGGTTCGATGTTGAACTGCCGCGGTGGATTCAGGGTCTGTAAGATGGACAGCATCTGCGGCGTCAAATCCTTGAGAACCTTTGCCGAGATCACGTTGCCACAATAGATGGTCTTCTGATCGAGCATCTGACCCGTATTGTCGAAGAGCTTGCCGGCGATTTGGACGCTCTGCAGTGCGACCGGTGCCGAATTGAAGGCCTTACCGGTGATGACGAAGACGAGCTTGTTGTCTTTGATCCGCTGGTAGCTGCCCGAGAGATCCGACAGCGAGACTTTGCGCGACATCAAGCGGTCGCCGCCGAGCGTTGTACCAATGAACGGGATCCCTTGAACGAAACGGTCGGTGAGGTCGGGGCTGGCAAGGAGAGTTCCGGTTAGCCCACCGTACGCCAGTACCGTCAGCATCAGGAACGTCAGGATGGCCCGAACCTTACCACGGTCCATATCCGCTGCCGACAAGCGCGGCCGCACCGGTAAAGTACGTCTCGATGGGCTGGCCTTGGGTGCAATGGCGGCGGGCCGCTTGGGCGCCGTTGGCCGTGGCGCCGGAGGTGGTGGAGATTCAACTTCTGCCGTTCCCAGCGTGTACGTGTCTTCGCCCTCGTTGATCTCGAACCCTTCGTCTTCGGCGGCCTCGTTGTCCGCAGCAAGCTCCGGTTCAGCTTCCACGTCGTCGCGCTCGAGGAATTCTCCGGACCCCGCCCGCGTGGCTAATTGTCCGGACGGCTTTGTCGGCACTTCGTCGGTACGGTGTTCGACGGGTTTCCACACGTCCCCCTCAAATGGTAAAGACAGGTTCGGGTCGGGAGTTGATGTGGATTTCGACGCGGCGGTCGAGCGCTTCTTCGAGGATGGGGCTGGGAAAACTTGGTCGCAGCGCGAACACTTGAGGCGAGCGCCCACAGCGCTCAGGCGCGCTTCACTTAGCTTGTAACGTACGCCACAATTTGGACATTGAACGATCACAGCAGCTCACCGTTGGTGGTCGCGAGGGATTCTATGGTGAATGAAATGAAAAGCAAGGCAACGGGTGTGGTACAGGAGCTGTCGGTAGTGTTGCCTGCGTTCAACGAGGAACCCAACGTCGAACGGGTGGTGCATGATTGCGTCGCCTACCTCGACACCACCGGCCTCGACTACGAGCTCATCGTCGTCAACGACGGCAGCCGCGACCGCACCGGCGAAATCCTCAAGCGTCTGGAGCAGGAGATTCCACGCTTGCGGCCGCAACATCATCCGCAAAACCGCGGCTACGGGGCGGCTCTACGCACCGGTTTCGACGCCGCCACCAAGCGTTTCGTGTTTTACATGGATGGAGACGGTCAGTTCGACATCAAAGAGCTCGACCTCATTCTGCCGCTGGTCACCGACGACGATCACATCGTCACCGGCTTTCGCATCAAGCGCAACGACCCGTTCATCCGCCGCCTCAACGCCAAGCTCTTCGGCGGCTGGCTGGTGCGCATCATGCTGAATGTGTACGTCACCGATCTCAACTGCGCCTTCAAATTGATCCCCAAGAAAATCTTGAATGCGATCACGTTGGAATCGACCGGCGCCCTGATCAATGCCGAGCTCTACGGCCGCGCCGTACGCAAGGGCTTCAAGATCAAGGAAATCGGCGTGCATCACTATGCACGTACAGCCGGCGTGCAAACCGGTGCGCATCTGTCGGTGATCCTGCGCGCCTTCTATGATCTGTTCCGCCTGCGCCAGAAGATTATCGCCGGGGACGATCAGAAGCCGGACGCTCACAGGAAAGATCCAGAGAAGCAAGACCGTCCGCGGGACTAGGAGTTGAGGTGGGGGTCGAAACCCTCCCCTGATCCTCGATGAGTTGCTTGCCTGGGGAATCGAGCGCACGATGCGTTTGTTGCCGGTATCGGTCAAATAAACATATGGGTAGAGTCGAGATGAGGCGCGGGGGTGTAGGCTGAGGTTTGGATTCCCTGTGGCTCGCTCTTTCGTCGAACGGAATTGGTAGGCCCGGCGCGTTTGTCACATGGGCCGGCACACCAGGGTCAACTGGTCGCTGTCCGCCCGCCCGACGCCGCTGGGATGGGCGGCAAGCCGCAGCTTTCTGACCCCGGCCCGTCTGCCGTTGTTGCGCAGCGGGACGGCGATATCGGCAAGGCCCGTACAACGTTGAGTTGAAAGGGAAGGCTCGAAAGCAGCCGTATTCTGGCACAAGCCGTCACCGACTGCGGGCGCGGAATCGCAATCCGCGTTCGCGCCGCAAGATCGTCCGGCGGTATGCCCCAAGCAAATGCCCTGGATACGTGCGCCGATACCGCGCAGAGCGTCCTCGAGGGCACTGCGATTGGAAGCGTCCAAACCGCTGGCACGGATACCCGGTCTCAACAGCCGCACTTCGCGAACATCCGACGGGGTGCAACTCAGATTCGGATCGTCGGCATTGAGGCACAGAGCCACCTGGAAGTCGCACATCCCGTCGCCCGACGGACCAAAATCGCACGACGCATCGCCGTCGCGACACTCCAGACGATTGCGCGGCCAACCTTTGCGGCCGGGCGGCGGCGACGGCTCGGTGAACCATTCGGCCATGCACTCGCGACGTATCGGGCTGCCGCCGCCGGGAATCAGGGCGTCGCACGCAGTCGCGGCGCAGGTGCGCGTCGCTTCGTCACACAGGAAACTGCAGGAATCGGAGCTGGGACAGGGCGGGAAAAGATGCACGCACAAACCAGCGTCGCAGGTGTCGGTGCCGTTGCAGAACACACCGTCTTCGCAGGAGCTGCCGTCCGCCAGCACTTTCTGGCAGTCGGGAGAGCAGCAATCGCCGGCGGCATTGTTGCCGTCGTCGCACTGCTCGCCGGCGGTAACGACGCCGTTACCGCAAGCCGTCGGCGTACAGTTGACGTCGCAGCCGTCGCCGCTCACGACATTGCCGTCGTCGCATATCTCACCCGGCTGGAGCACACCGTCCCCACAAGTCTGAAGGTCGCAGTAGTCACCTACTCCATCCTTGTCCGTGTCTTCCTGCAGGACATTCCAGATCAGTGGGCAATTGTCGAACGGATCAGGGATCTCGTCACCGTCGGAGTCCGCGGCTCCCGACGCAAGCAGGTCCTTGCGGCACAGCGCTCCCTGGCCGCAGTCCGCGCTGGTCTTGCAGGTTCCGTGGGCCCGTTGGCAGGCGCCGTCTTGGCAGAACTCTGGACTCGTGCAATCGCCGTTCGCGACGCACCCTTGACCGGTATTCTCGATGCAGCGTCCGGCTCCGATGAACAGCTCCCCTTGCGTGCTGCGCTCGGAAAGCGGCGCGACGAGCCGCTCGAAGGTCTGGCTGGCGTCGTTGCAAACCGTTGCGGCGGGGCAGTCCGCCTGGCTTACGCAACTGCCGACGATCTGCCGACAGGTGCCACCGCCGGGATATTCCAACACCGGCTGACAGAACTGCCCGTCGCGGCAGCTGCCGCCAACGTGCGGATCACAGCCGGTGCCGAGGTCGAGGACGCACCCACCCGGTGGAACGAAACAGGTACCGGCCGGACAAGCAGCATCGTTGGCGCAGGCCTGTCCGGTGTCGGTACAAATGCCCGCGGCAACCGCAGCCGTCGCCGTCAGCGGTTGCGCTTGAACGATTCCCGCCTTGGCCACGGTGCGGGCGAAGCGCTTGGTGCTGCTCATGCGGACGGCGAGTGGGGCGAAGCCCTGCTCGGCCATGCGGACGTTGAAAGTCTGCAGGACCAGATCGGCGGTCGTGCCGTTGTCGTTGAGGTCCTCGCTCTGATCGCTTTCGAGGGTCAGGAACTTCACCGTATCGTTGAGAACACGATACGGGAAATGAGGGTCGCAGGCCTCGAGGCGGCATGGGGTCACAGCTTGCCCGGTGTTCAGCAGTCGCCGCTTGCTCACATCGTAGACCTGCAAGACGTCGTCGCAGCAGTCTCCGTCGCCGTTGAGATCGCATTGCGACACCGAGCAGCCGGCAGGCAGGTTGCCCTGGCGGCAGTTGGCAGAGGTTACCGGCACGCCGCAGCGGTCCGCCTCGTGGCTGCGAAATGCCATCAGATCGCCGTTGAGCACCAGTTCCTCCGCCGTCTGGCCGATATTCTTCAGCTCCGACGAGTCAGCATAGAAGAGTTGCACGACTCGGTCATTGGTATCGCTGTCGCCGTTGAGGTGCGTTGCCTGAATCGATTCCGGTGTGATGAAGGCGGCGACAGAACCCGCGACATCGACATAGTCTGCGGCCTGCCCGACGTTCGTCCACGTTCCGCTGCCGGCGGGATGTACGAACAGTTGGTGACCGGGATCCGCGGCAATTGCGCCCAGCAGATTGTCGGACAAGGCGATGCTCGAGGCCGCGAGCGCGAGATTCTGGACACCGGTGGCGCGCGACCAGAAGTGCACCACGTCGTCTGTGAGATCACCGTCATTGTTCAGGTCGGCCGGATCGACTCCCGCACCGCCGGGACATCCGATCGCGCCACCGGAAGCCTCGGGTCGCAGAAATGCCGCCGCACCGTTGGCGACAGCAACCGCTCCGGCCGGGCAAAGATTGGTGATCGTCCCGTTGCTCGCATCGACGACCTGCAGCACGTTGGCGTCGACCTTGCCGTCCTGGGTGAGATCATTGCATTGGCAAGTGTAGCTGCAGGCCTGCCCTGCCCCGCAGCTTGGCGAGCCCGGCGGATCGCAGTCCTCGCCGACATCGACGACCGCATTGCCGCAGTTCGCGCCTGGGCCGATCTCACGAACAAAAACATCGGTGGCTGCATTGGTATCGCCGGGCACCAGATTGGTCGCATCGCTATCGAAGGCGACGAAGCGACCGTCGCCGGAAATCGCCGGCGCCGGGAGGTACATGAAAGGCGAGTTGCCGTTGCCTTCGGCGCCGTCCGCAGCGAGGCTGGAGCGCTCGACCATTCCCGTCAGCCGGTCGTGGACGAACACATCCCTGGCATCGTTGTTGTCGCCCGGAACGATGTTGGTGGACAAAGCCAAGAAGGTCACCCAGCGCCCGTCGCCGGAGAGCGAGGGCGTGCCCGAACCGCCCATCGGCGTGAAGTTGTCGGGCGTGCCGTCCACGGCGCCGCTGACGCGTCGGGTCGAGGTTTTTCCCAGACCGACTTCATCAAAGATCCCGTTGCCATCAGCATCGCGGTCACGCACGAACACCCCACTGGGATCGCGCGAACCGGCGACCAGGTTGGTCGCGTAACTGGCAAAGGCCACGAAGCGTCCGTCCGCAGAAACGACGGGATCGTAGGAACGGTCGTTGGTCTGTGAACCGTCCACCGCCATACTGACCCGCACCGTCGCCGTTTTCCCGGCACCGGGCTCATCGAAGATGCCGTTACGATCCAAGTCGCGATCATGAACGAAAACATCGCCAGCTCCGTTCGTATCGTTGGCGACCAGATTGTTGGCATCGCTCGCGAAAGTCACGAAACGCCCGTCGGCCGAGATATTTGGGCTGAAGGAGTCACCACCTTGTTCGGACGTTCCATCCGGCGCGAGGCTGACGCATACAGTCGCGGTCTTGCCGACGCCGGGTTCATCAAAGATACCGTTGCCGTCCTTGTCCCGGTCATGAACGAAGATGTCGAATCGCATATTGGTGTCGTTCGCCACCAGGTTGGTCGCCAGGCTTTGGAAAGCAACGAAGCGGCCGTCGGCAGAAAGGCTGGGGCCAGCCGAAAAAGAAGGGAAGCTACTGTCCGCCTGCGTGCCGTCGGAAGCGACATTCACGCGCACCGTTGCCGTGCGCCCCGGCAAGGTCTCGTCGAAGACACCGTTGCCATCGGCGTCGCGATCGTGGACGAAGACGTCGAAGGCATCATTTGTATCGTCGGGCACGAGATTGGTCGCGTAACTCTGAAATGCAACGAAGCGGCCGTCTGCCGAGATGGCCGTTCCGAACAACGAGGCGAGGGTCGATGAATCGCCGTTCGCCTGCGTGCCGTCGGAGGCCACGCTCACCCGCACGGTGGCCGTCCGTCCGGCACCAACCTCATCGAAGACGCCGTTGCCGTCGGCATCACGATCGCGAACGAAGATATCGCCGGTGGCATTGGTGTCGTCGGCGACCAGATTGGAAGCGTAGCTGCGGAATGCGACGTAGCGACCGTTTGCCGAGAGTACCGGCCCATTCGAATCACCGTCCGTCGGCGTACCGTCGGCGGCCGAACTGATTCGTACGGTCGTCCGGTGAGCGTCCGCCGCTTCCGGCTTGCGAACGAACACCAAGCCGTCGGACACCGCCAGGCTTCGTCCATTCACCAGCGGCGCGGCGTCGACGCCGATGTTCCTGCTTGCCAGCACATCGCTGGTTCCACCGGAATCGATTCGGAAAACCCGCAGAATGGTGTCGGAGTTGTCGCCGTCGGCATTCTTGTCGGTATTGGCAATGCAGGCAGCGGGCACTGCCGTGCAGTCGCCTTGCAAGGATTCGGGTTCGAGAAAAGCCACGACATTGTGCTCGGCGGCGAGCGCGGGGAAACTGAACGGCGGTTGCTGAATGCGGACGACGGCTCGTCCGGAAGCGCCTGCGGATCCGGTTTCCTGCACCAAGCCGGTGTGACGATCGCGTAGCAACAAGACGTCGTCGGTGACATCGCCATCACCGTTGAGGTCGGAGTGGTTGATCGGTTCCGACAGAACGCAGGCCAGCAGGTCCGGCGTCTGACTCAAGCCGTCGAGGGGCACCGGATCCTTGGCAACGGCGCTGAAAGCGGTGCGGGGTACGACAATCGGTCCAACGCCCGACGCCAAACGCGTACTGAAGTCGAACAGAGCCGGTCCGCATTGCCCGCCCGGACACGCATCGTCTGTTGCACATGGATTGCTATTGCTGGGCCCGCCGACGCAGCGTCCGCTGCCACAGGTCCCGGCCGGGCAATCATTGGCGTCGACACATGGCAAGCCGTCATTGCTGCCGCCGTTGCATTGTGTGAACGAAGGGCTGCGGCGGGCAACGCGAAGGATGGTTATCGGTGCGTCGGCGGTCCCGAACAAGATCGACTCGCTCGACGGCGTTGGGTCATGTTGCGGATCAAAAATCGGCGGCAACAATCCACCCTCGGGTGAGTACGAATGCAGAAACGCATTGCTCGGGATGTGGATGGGAGCGTGCAGCATGAGGCTGGCGTCGATGCTGCTGCCGCCGCGCAGTTGTCGCGCGATGGGCACACCCTCGCCGAGCAGAATGCCGCGCCAGTCCATCGGCAGGAGAGCGTTGCCGTCGGCATCGATGGTGAAGCGCGCTTCGTTGGCGTTGCCGTTGCACGGCGGATGAGGATCGGTACACAGCGCCTGATAGTCGTTGGCAACGGGCAAAAAGGTGAAGTGGCTGAACGTTGGGTTGGGAGCGGTTCCGCAGGTGCCGTCGACAGCATAGAGAGAATCGACGCAAGCCAGGACTCCGTTGTGACCGGTACACGGAGCGGATCCCAAATCGCAGGGCAGCGGATCGGGGCTCGCCGCGGCGCTGACGGCAATGGCTGCGGGCCCGGCCAACGTATGCTCGGGAATACCGTCGATACTGCCGAGACGCGCCAGGGTCGGAACACGCACGCGCAGACGGCGAACGCCGTCGACCGTGCCCACCGCAAGATCGAAAGGCTGTCCGCTGCGATTGGCGGAAATACATTTGGCGCTCGCCACCCCAGAGGAAGCCGCGCAGGCCAGCCGTTTCGATTCCAGGGCCGCACAATTGCGCGCCAGGATGACGACGTTGCGCGGACCGCCGGAAGGGGTAAACACCAAGGTCACGACATTGCCGGCAGCAGCTGCTCCGAATCCGCGTGCACCCTGATCACAGGGGTTGAGATGCAGTTCGAGAATGTCGCCCGGACCGGCAAACGGACGATCGATGCTGCCCAGAGCGCCGCGAAACGATTGCGTGGTGCCCGGAATGATATTGCACGCCGCTTCAACCGATTGCGACGCGGCCGCGCACAGCGCCATGCTGAGGATAAACGATTCGACGCGAATCACCCTAAGTCGCACCCATTCCTCCAACCATGAATATCGTTCTTCATCGCCGAGCCGGTCTCCAAACTCGGCCTGAACCCGACGGTCGGAAGTGCAAGAGGAGTGCCGCGGCTCGCAGGCGTTACGCTTCAGGAAGGTTGCGTTGCGATATCTGTGCAGAGTGCTGCACAGTGTGAAGCCGGCTGCACAATGCGGACGTCACCGGCCCGATTCGGAAGTAGTTCGACCAGCCTTCTAGCTTGCGGTTGATTCTCGCTACTGGTTCCTCGGTGTCGATAAACCCCTATCGCCGCTCCGTGATCTCGCTGATCTCGCCACACAAGCGCGATCTTCTTCGACGGCTTGGTTCCAAGATAGCTCCGCCCCGTCTTTGGCGAGCAACATCGCCCGATGGTGTGCGCACCAATGGCTTAAGTCTCCATCAGCCTGAAGCGCGGCGACCTGAAAGTTACTTCGGTGGCGGCAGTGTGAACTTCTGAATCCGATTGTTCATCGTATCGGAGACGTACACTGAACCTTGGGCATCGACGGCGATACCGATCGGGCGATTGAAATCGCCCGGGCCGCTACCCGTCTTCCCCCATGAGAAGACGAGGTTGCCGTCCTTGCCATAACGCGCGCAGCGATGCGAGTACGAGTCGGTAATCACCAGATCATCGCCGAGCATGGCGATATACGGCTCGGTATAGAACTCTTCGACGCCGTTGAGCATGTGCTCGCGGACGAAGGTACCGTCGGGGGTGAAAACATGAATGCGGTGATTGCCGGTATCGGCGACGTGGACCTGCCCTTCCTTGTCGACGGCGAGTCCGACCGGCTCGATCAACTCGCCCGGTTTCGATCCTTCGTGGCCCCACAGGTTGAGCTGTTTGCCGGACGAATCGAAGCGCACGATCCGCTTGTTGCCGGTGTCGGTGACGTAGACGTACTGGCCGTCCGGAGATACGGCGATCGCACGCGGGCCCCAGAAGCCACTGGTCTGCTCACGCCACTCGAGCAGGAACTTGCCGTTGGAGTCGAACTTCTGGATGCGATGGTTCCAAGTATCGGCGACGTAGACCGAGCCGTCGGGCCCGAGGGCGATGCCGCACGGATCCTTGAAGTCGCCGGCTTCGCTGCCTTCCTTGCCCCAAGCCAGCAACGGCGTACCTTGCGGCGACAGCTTTTGCACACGGTTGTTTTTGCTGTCGACGACGTAGACGTTGCCACCGGCGTCGACATCGAGGTCGCGCGGTTCGTTGAACTCGCCGGCAGCGCTACCTTTGCTGCCCCAAACGGCGACCGGTTTCTCGAGCGACGGCGCCTGTTGGTAACCGCGTGGTGCGGGTGGGGGGTTCACCGCGATCGGTCCGATCGTCTCGCCCGCTTTGAGGTCTTTGAGAACGTACATCACGGCGTCGCTTGAACCGACGCCGCTGAAGGCTTCACGGGTCAGCATCCATTTCACAGCGCTGGTGACGTTCAACAGCTTGACGTCGGGCTCCCACCAGCCGCGGATTTCGAACGGCACCTTCTCGTATTTGTCGGCGAGCGCCTTGTCGAGGGCGTTGGTTGCTTCCTTGTCGATGACGACCACGGGTGTGTCGACATTGCGCACATCGGCCGCCCAGTTCACCGGATAGTGGCGCAGGTACCAGCTCAACGGCCAGGTGGCGTTGCCCGAAACGGCGAGGCGGGTCTTCTCGCCGGTGCCCAAGGCTTTGCCGACCTGACGGATGCGGTCCATCACCATGTGGACGTCGTAGGTCGATTGTACGTAGGCGACGAGCTCGGCATGACGCGGCCCTGGTATTTCGGCCGGCCGTGGGGCTGAGTAGAGGAAGTTACAGGCGACCAATACCCACAGGGTCAGAGCGCCGACCGCGGCGGTTGCGACAATCGGCAGCGGACGGCGGAACGTCCCCTTTTCGATGCGCTCGCCGAACCAAATCCCTGCCAACAGCACGGTGGGCAGCAAGATGGGGAACAGCAGCCACGGAACTTTTTCTTGTGCCCAGCTGTAGAACCCGAAACAACCGATGGTCCAGATACACAGGAACCGAATGAAACGACTTGGCATCCAGCGACGCATCAACGTCAAGCCAGCCAAACCCAGCGGTGCGAGGATGACGACGCCGGCGGTATGAAGGTCGTAGAATAAACAGCCGACGAAGCCGGCAAACGCCGCGATGGTGAGATACCACATGACAACCGTCGACCGCGCCTCGCCCTGGCGCGGCGTGCTCAGTGGCAGGAACATCAGCAGCAGCGCCGGGAAGAAGATCAACGGTTCGTAGGCGACCAACTGCGGGAAGTAGTAGTACCAGGGACCGCCGATACGCTTGATCTCGTGCTGCCCCCACCAGTACTTCAACGCCGGGCTCACCGGATTCCAATTCTCGCGGTGCGTGAACAACGAGGTGTAGAAGAACAGACAAATTACCAGGAAGATGATCACACTGGTGGTGATCGGAATTGCCGCGCTCTTGAGGAACCCGGTGGCCTCGCCCCACGTCGACTTGAGCTGGCTGCGCCAATCCTTGGCATAGAGCACTTCCCAAACCAGCATCAGCACCAGGCTCAGCACCATCACCGGACCGAGGGCGTACATGTCCTCCTTGTTGCAGAAGGCGATCGCCAATCCGGCAGAGCTGAAGTACAGATGCAGCGGTTTGCGTGTTTCGGCGTAGCGGAAGGCAAAATAGACCGCGGTAAGGTTGCCGAGCCCGACGAAGACGTCGTGGCGGATGAAGCGCGTGAAGTACGTCAGCGCCGGCGACAATGTCGCCAACGCCAAGAACATGAGGGCCGGCCAGCGCCCGAGGTAGCGCCGCAACGGCCAGGCAAAGGCAAGAATTCCAAAACCGAAGAACACGGCACTCAGACGCGCGGTGAAATCCGAGTCACCGAAAAGCTTCATCACCAGAGCGCTGGCGTAGTACAGCACCGGCCCGTGGTAGACCGGGTCGTACTTGTAACTGGCAATGCCTTCGTCATCGATCTTCCACGAGAAGAAGGCGTGGATCGACTCGTCGTGATGGAACGGCCGATCGCCAAGAACGTACAGGCGGTTGAACGCCGCGATCAGAAAGATGGCGATGTAGAGGCACTTCTCCAGCGTCAGGTTGCCGACGATGGGACGGTCCAACGCACTAGCGGACGACGCCGAGCCCAACGATGCGGGAGCGGAATCGCTCAGGTTGCGAACGGGCTCTCTCTCTGCCATAGGGACCGGGACATTCGTGAATCAATTTGGGGCTGTAAAGCCGCTAGTGTGTATATGCCACCCTCCGCCTTGTCAACTAACGCTCCGCCCAACGCATGAAGATCTCGATCGTACTCCCCGCCTACAACGAGGCGTTGCGCATCCTGCCCTCGTTGCAGCGGATCTTCGCCTTCATGCAGGAACACCATCCCGACTTCGAGGTCATCGTCGTCGATGACGGCAGCAGCGACGACACCTCCGACGTCGTGCGCCGCACCTTCGGGAACCGTCACCAGCTGAGTGTGCTGAGCTACGGGGGCAACCGCGGCAAGGGCTTCGCCGTGCGCTACGGGGCGGGCCGAGCCGTCGGCGAGGTGGTGTTGTTCTCCGACGCCGACCTCTCGACACCCGTGGAAGACATCGACAAGATGCTGCCGTTCATGGAGCAAGGATACGACCTCGTCATCGGCAGCCGCGCTCACGCCGGTTCCGAAATTCGCCAGCACCAGCATTTCGCTCGTGAGATCGCCGGCAAATTCTTCAACGTCTGCGTCCGCTTGATCGTCGGCGTGCCGTTCCACGACACCCAATGTGGCTTCAAGCTTTTCCGGCGCGAATCGATGCGCCCGGTCCTCGAACAAATGAAGATCGATCGTTTCGCCTTCGACGTAGAGCTGGTGGCACTGGCAATGGCTATGGGGCGCAAGGTCGGCGATGCACCGGTGGTCTGGTCCAACTCACCGGCGTCGACGGTGAGCTTTTGGAGCGGCCTCGAAGCCTACACGGAGTTGTTTGCGATCCGCCGCCGGGCACGACGCATCCGAGCCGAATTGGCGCGCGGAGAATTAGGGCACGCTCGAATTTGACAATCGAAGCATCGTCGCGATGGCGCAGTCGATGAATGACCGTCGGGATTCGGATCTCCACGACGCCTCGATTCGTAGACGATCCGGATCGTCAGTAGAAAGTTGAACCATATGGAACGTCGCAGTGTACGAATCACGTTGCTCGCCATCGTGCTCCTCGGAGCGACGGTCCTGCGCCTCTACGACCTGAAGAACGTACCGGGTGGCTTCTTCTGCGACGAAGCGGCGTTTGGCTACAACGGTTACGCGATCGGCAAGACGGGTTACGACGAGAACGGGCGCTTCCTGCCGCTGCTCGTATGGTCGTTCGGTGGCTACAAGAATACCGTCTACATCTACACGACCGCGCTGACGACGCGCTTGTTCGGCGCCGACGAGCTCACCACGCGCCTGCCGGCGGCGCTTTACGGCGTCGGTTCGATCTGGGCCCTCTACGCGTTGGGCAGCGCGCTCTTCAATCCGTGGGTCGGCCTGTTCGCCGCGGCCTTTCTGACCGTGGCACCGTGGCATCTGCACTTCAGTCGTATCGCCTTCGAGATGACGCCGTTCGCCTTCCTGTTCACGCTGGGCGCCTATTTTCTCGTCCGCTTCGTGCAAGGCCGGCGCACTCTGGTTCCCGCGGTCTTCCTCTGCGCCCTCTGCCCGTACAACTACGCCATCTCGACGGTCTTCGTGCCCCTCTTCTTTCTCGGCTTCGGCCTGCTCTATCTGCCGACGCTCTTGCGGCGCTGGAAAGAGACCCTGCTGGCGATCGTCGTCGCCATCGCCACCATCACCCCGCTCGGCATCTTCTATCGTCTGAACCCCCAAGGAGCGCTGTACACGCAACGCACGACCTGGATCGATCTGCACGAACCGTGGAAGCCTCAGCTCCTACGCTACATCGACGGCTACAAGGAATTTTTCTTGCCGCGCTTCCTGTTCGAGCACGGCGACAACATCTCGCGCCACTCGGTGCGCGAGTTCGGCGAGCTTCTACCGGCCTTCGCTCCCTTTCTGGTGCTCGGCATCGTCGCCGCCCTGTTGCGGCGTGAACGCTTCAGCAAGCTGCTGGTGTGGTGGCTCATCTGTTACCCCGTCGGCGCCAGCTTGCTGACAGAGATCCCCTCTGCGACACGTTCCTTCATCGGTGTGCCGGCCTTTTGTCTGCTTGCCGGGCTCGGCCTCGCCGCAGCCCTGTGGATGCTGAGCGCAGTCCGCTGGCGCCCGCTGGTGCTGACGTTGCAAGCGGCTGCGTTGGTTGCGGTAGGGTATTTCGTCGGCATCCAATTCACCGCGTACCTGCGCTTCTACTTCAACGACTATCCGAAGTACTCGGCGCCGACCTACGGTGGCTTTCAATACGGCTATCGCGACTCGATCCAGTTCATGGAGCCATTGCGCAAGCAGTACGACCGCTTGATGATCACCGCCACCGAGGTCAATCAACCGCAGATCTTTCCGCTGTTCTACAATCGGGTCGACCCCATCGAGTATATGAAGTCGCACGACATCGGCTACCTTATCGCCGATCCCGCCTTCTATTCGGAGTACTCGATCAACAAGCCCATCCTCTACCAGCTGCGCACGCAGGACCTCAGCTACTTCAACGACTACGACATCAAGAAGCGCATCGTCGCTCCCGGCGGCCAGGAGGAGTTCGTCATCGCCGAAGTGCGCTCGCGCAAGGCCTTCCTCAACAAGTGGCTCGGACTTGGATTGTACGAAAACGAAAACAACCAAGGCACGAAGACAGACTTCATCGACGTCAAGAAGATATCGAAGGACCGTTACAAGGGAGCGTACGGCGACATCTACTGGCGGCCGATCTCGCAACGCAACGTCCGCGTCGACCTGAACTCGTTTTACGCCGTCGCCGACCCGCGCCACCCCGGCAATCCCGAATTCGTCTGCGCCTACACCGCTACGAGTGTGCACTCCACGGTAGCGCAAAAGGTATTCCTGGAGATCGCTGGCTCGGGTGATCCGGCGCAGCTGTGGCTGAACGGACAATCGCTGACCGCCTGGCCCCTGAATCTCGGCGTGACGCCCATCCGCAAGGAGATCGCACTCGGCGTCGGCAACAACCTCCTGGTCGTGAAGAGTTGCGAGGGTGTCGGCGACTGGTATTTCATCGCGCGGCTCACCGACGAGCAGGGGCACGATGCGCCCAACATCACCTTCGATGCCGAGATTCCGGCAGAGATCGTCCCCGCCGAAGCCGCGCCGCTGCCGACCGCCGATATGCAGCTGATCGAAGGTTTCGATTCGATTGTGCGCTTCAAGCACACACAGAGCTCGTACCCCGACTACCGCGGCGGCACCGAGTCGTGGTGGTCGTACCTGCAGGATCCCGAGAGTGAAGTCGTGTGGATGAGCGCGGCCCCGTCCGTGAAGAAACGCACGATCGCGGTGCTGACCGCGTCGCTGTCGGAAGTCCCTTTCGAAGGCGAGCTGTATGTGAACGGCAAGTTCGTCTTACCCTTCGCCCTGCCGGAGGAACGGGGAGTGAAGTCGTGGACGAGCGGCGCCTATCGCATGACCTTCATCTACAAGGGTGAAGCGGGAGGGCGCACCGGCGTGCTGCTGATCGATATCCCGGCGGATCAGATCACTCCCGGCAAGCCAATCGAGCTACGCGTCGTTCCTGCCAAAGGCGATCAAGGCGGCTGGTTCATGGTCAAGAGCTACAAGGACACCTTGACCTACGAGGGCTTCACTCCCGAGCAGGTCGTGGCGATGGTCAAAGGCGACTGGCAACCGACCGCCAAGTAGGCGCGACGAGATCGCCTCTGCCTTACCCAAACCGTCGCTTGGCCAGGAGCAGCAAGCTGTTCTTCGCCGTGCGACCGAGGCGCATCTTGCTGACGCCGCCTTTGAGGTCGTAGCGCAAAACCATCGGCACCTCGCCGATGACGAAGTTCATCGGGCGCAGCTTGAGCAGCACATCGAGCATGCACTGGAAGCCTTCCTGGTCGACAAAGCTGCTGCCGTAACGCGCCATCGCTTGGCGCAGGGCACTGGCACGATAGGCGCGGTAACCGCAGGTAAAATCGCGCACTCCCATCGGGAACAGCGTCCGCATCAGGATCGACGCGCAACGCGTCATCATCCGGCGCGGCAGCGATACGCCGTACACCCGCGCCATCGGCTGAAAGCGCGAACCGATGACGACGTCGAATCCTTCCTCGATCATCTGCAGCATGCGGATCATCAGGCCGGGCGGATGGGTGGCGTCGGCATCCATCGTAATGACGACATCGCGCTCGCCGGCTCGTTCCACCGCTGTCTGCAAACAGTCGCGCAACGTCGCTCCCAGCCC
The DNA here is from genome assembly GCA_016200585.1 of Deltaproteobacteria bacterium. Classification (GTDB taxonomy): domain Bacteria; phylum Desulfobacterota; class Binatia; order HRBIN30; family HRBIN30; genus JACQEN01. The sequence goes on along the minus strand of JACQEN010000327.1, from coordinate 5,260 downwards.
AAGATTCACGGGGTGCTGAACCAACAGCATCGGCATGCGCCCGGCGTACTCGCGCACCAGGTCGGCGGTTCGGTCCTTGCTGCCGTCGTCGACGACGATCACTTCGTAGTCGATGCCGTGACCTTCGAGGGTGGCACGCAAACCGTCGAAGAGCACCGGCAAATTCGGCTCCTCGTTGAAAGCCGGAAGCGCGACAATCACCTTGCGACGAGCCGACGTTTGAGAAACGGGTCGAGGAGCAGCCTGCGCCATAACCAAGAGGGGATTATCGTGGAGGGTCCGGCAGCGCAACCCCGATGCCCAAACACGGATGACGACACCGACGTCCGAGCAGCAACTCGCCAGGCCCAAAAAACAGATAAGAATGCAACCTTCAGGTCGAGCTGAAAAACAGCTAACGTGACGATATGCCCCGGACCTGGGTGATAGGTATCGCGACGACGCTGGTTCTCTTGGCGATGGCAATGTTGCTGCACCGCTCGCACTCGGCCGGTAACGATACGGACGGCACGGAGAGCTCCGACCGCCACAGCCGGGCCGGCGTCTCGGCAACGGACAGCCGGGTCGCCCGCATTCCCAATCGCCGCGGCAACTCCGGCTTCGCCGATTCCGATGAATCGGCGCCCTTGGACGCAGCCTTGAACCGTGCACGCCAGCGCGCCGGCAGGCCAGGTGGCGCCGCAGCAGCATCCGGAGCGGAAAACGATAACCCGGGGCTCGAAGCCGACGGCGATGACGCGCCGGAAGCTGCCGCAGAAGCAAAGGCGGGGAAGGCGTCGCCAAGCAGCGCAAGAAATCAGCCGGGTGCGGCCGGAACCTCAACCGAGCAGGCGAGTGCCGCCGGCGCCGCAACCAGTGGAACACCCGGAGCAGGCGACAACGATCCGAACGGACCGGCGGTGTCGCTGAAATTCGACAAATCGACTGTACCCGACAAGGGCGACGCCGCACCGATCGTCGAATCCGGCATCACCTTGGACGAGCACGGCGCGCGCTTTTCGGAGGGCGCTCAGTTTGCGATTCCGCACGTCGATTCGGTGACCGGAACGGCGGCAACCGTATCGTTCGCAATCCTTCCCGAGTGGGTGGGAGAAACCGATTCCAACGCCTCCTTCTTCCAGTGGCGCACCACGACGTTCCAGAACCGCATCCAGATCTTCAAGAACGGTCGATATCTTCGTTTCCTGTTCTGCGACAACACCGGCGACGAAAGCGGCGTCGGGGTCGACATCTCCGACTGGCATCAAGGAGACACGCACGTCGTCACTGCCACCTGGGGCGACGGCGTCACGGCGCTGTACGTCGATGGCCGCTCGGTGGGTTACAGAGAATACAACGGCGAGCTGCAAATCCCCGCCGGAACGCCCTGGCTGATCGGCTCCGATTACGCCGGGGGTGCACCCGGAGCGCGTAGCTCCATCAAAGACTTCCACATCTTTCCGCGCGCTCTTTCGGCCGACGAGGTTACCGGCCTGGCGGCGCAATCGCACCCCTGAGAAAACCCTTGGCACAATCCGTTCACATTCCGATTCTCACCGACGTCCTGCTGGAGTTGTTGCAACTTCCGGCCGGTGCGCGCTGCATCGACGCCACCATCGACGGTGGCGGACACACCGCGGCCATACTCGAGCACACGGCGCCGGCAGGCCAAGTGCTCGGCATCGACCGCGACAGCGAGTTGCTGACCGCGGTGCGTCGTCGTCTCGGCGATGCCGTCGACGCCGGGCGTCTGCACCTTGCCAGCGGCAGCTTTCGCGAGCTGACACACATCGCCATGGCGCGGCACTTTGCTCCGGTTCAAGCCGTCATCTTCGACCTCGGGGTCAGCTCGTACCATTTCGATGTGAGCGGTCGCGGCTTCAGCTTCATGCGCGACGAGCCGCTCGATATGCGCTTCGATCCGACCGACGTGAACATCGAAAGCGCGGCGCAGATTCTCAACAACCGCGATGCCGAGGAGCTGACGGCAATTTTTTTCAAGCTCGGCGAGGAACGCTTTTCGCGCCGCATCGCATCGACCATCGTGGCGCGACGGCCGTTGCAAACGACGGCGGAGTTGCTCGACTGCATCAAGGCCGCCCTGCCCGGCCGCGTGCGCTGGCAGGCGGCGCGTTCAGCTGCACGCGTCTTCCAAGCGCTGCGCATCGCCGTCAACGACGAGCTCGACGCCATCACGGATGCGCTGCCGCAAGCACTATCGTTACTGGCGCCGGGCGGACGCCTGGCGGTCTTGTCGTTTCACTCGCTGGAAGACCGCATCGTGAAGTACTTCTACCGCGCCGAGCAGGCTGCAGGACGCGTACGCATCATCACCAAGCGTCCGCTCACCGCCGGCGATGACGAAGTACGGGAGAACTCGCGCGCCGCCAGCGCCAAGCTGCGCGTCTGCGAGCGCGTCGCCGGCGACTGAGCCGGCAGACTTCGCGTGCAGATCGACGAAGAAGTCAGGTCTATTTGGCAGTCAGTTTGCGGGTGTAAACCGCATCGCCAATGGTCACCTGGTCAAGCTGCGGATAGGCCGAAACGAAACTGGCGCCGGTTGCCGACGGTGCGGGTCCAGCGAGAGAAGAACAATCAAAAGCCTGACCTTGAACAGAGGTCAGACACTGAGATCGGCCCGAACAAACCCCGCCGAAGATCAATCCGCCCGTTGACAGGTTGAATCCGCTCGCATCGGAGATGCCGGCTGACGCAGTCCCGGTGGTCATCGGGGTCGTTATCGCAACGCTTGGCGTCGTGTTCACATCGTCCGCCGTACAGGGCAACCCGTCGAACCCTTTCGCCGCAGCTACCGGGACGCAGACGCCGCCATCACACTCGCCAGAAAGACCGCTGCACGCCTGCCCAAAGGTAGATCCCGGCGTGCAACCCCCCCCAACTCCGCATTGTGTGTCGCGGATGCAGGGCGCCCCGGCGCTGCTTCCGCCGCTACACACGCCAGCACAGTACGCGGTGCGGCATGCTTGCCCGGACGAACACTCGCCGTCGATCGCACACGCCACCGGGGCAGCGGGCTGATTGAGAGTCAATGGAACACAGACGCTCGACTTACGACAAGTGCCGTCGTCATCCGGCGGGCCAATGATGTGACTGCTCAAGGTGGTGAGCAAGATGGCGGAGCCAGGAACCGACGCACCGCCACTGAAGGTGAGGCGTTCAGGACCATTGCATACGTTTGGATGGGCCGAGACGGGATTGCAGGCTGTCCCGCAGGTGCCACCCGATCCACACTGGGAGTTGGCACTGCATGCCGCGCCGGGATTCGTACCGCCGAAGCATACTTCCTTCTTCTCCAGGCAAGCCGGTATCCCAGAACCGGCAGGTAGCGCAGGCGCCGCTGCCGAACAGCTGACATCGTCGGGACTGCTGCAGATCGAGCCGGGGCAGTCCGCATCGGCATGACAAAGATGCTGATTGTTGGCTCCACCAACGCACAGACCTCCGCCACCACCTCTTGCGCTGCAGGTTCCGCCACTGCCACAATCGCTGTCGAGCCCACAAGCCAAGCCGTCGCGGGTACCGCCGCTACAACCCCCCGGGCCATTCATAGGGTCGCCCGACGTGGTGTTGTGATCGACCGAAAGATCGACGTTCGTGTTGGCGAGGCCGCCCAGGCCACAGCCGATGATCCCCGAAGCTGCATTGCCGGGGCCATGCAGCTCCGGAACCGATACGCCGCCGATGCACGTGCAGGCCAATCCTGGAACGCGTATCGGCGCGAACGATACGCTATTCGCCGGTACCGCCACAGGAACGATGCCGTCTGCGTCGTGCTTGCCTATGTGCAGATGCAAGCCACCGCTCATCGGCCCCACGGGGATCTCCGGGACAAGGCCGATGCTCTCGATGACAATGCCGCTTTGGTGGCGACATATTCCCGACGCGGCGCCCGGCGAACAGGGGTTTTGACAAACGCCACCGCCACCACAATCCGTGTCTGCGACGCAGAGCGTACCGGGTTCGGACCCGCCCTGGCAGGTTTTCAATGTTGAGCTGGCCAGGTTGCCGGAAAGGCGTGACGGGCAAAGAAGGCCGATCTTCCCAGCGTCACCAGCCGTGCACGTGCCAACACCGGCACACTGGCTGCCGTCACCGGCGGTATCGCATTCGCTGAGGCAGACGCCGCGATCGTTCGCTGGGCCGCAATCGACGTTGGTTGAGCACGGCTTGTTGCTGAAGGCTCCACCGACGCACAACCGCATGCCGGCACACGATTGTCCGTCCTTGAATCCGCCGAAACAGCGCGCGCCGGTAAATTGAAAACGCACCGACCTTTCGTTGGTGCAGTTCGCGGCGCAGCCGTCGCCACCATAGGCGCGACACTCGCCGCCGGGGCACTGGGCGTTCACCGTGCAGGCATTCCCAGAGCTCGAACCACCGGAGCAAGCACCACCGTCGTCGCATTCCTCACCGGGATCGACCATACCGTTGCAACAGTTGCTCGGCGGGCTGAGAACACCGCCGCATGCAGCTACTCCCGGAGTAGGAGTTGCGGTCGGCACTCCCGGCGTGAATGTGGAGGTCTCGGTTGGCGTTGAACCCGCCGGTGTTGGAGTCGTGGCCGCACCGATCGTATAGGGCTGAGATGCCGTCGTACCGATTCCGCCGTTGAGCACATTGCGCGCGAGTATGGTGAGGACCATACTGCCGGCGCTCGGAGGATTGGTAACCCCATTGAGGAGGATGTTGACCGGGGCATTGAAGCGCGCCGGCACCTGCGAGACGAAGGTCACGCTCGTCCCTGATCCGTGCAGGAACATTCCGACTTCGCCATTGAGGAACGCCGAGTTGATCGTGCTGGCGTCGCTGCCGTTCGGCAGAGTGATTTCGATCTCGGAGTACTTCGTCAAGTTGCATCCGGCAAGATTCGGAACCCGCGTTGAGATACCGTAGATGCTCAGCGCGCCAGCCGTGTTGACCGACAGGTTGACGGATATCGTCTGCCACGGCCGCCTGCCGCAGTTGTACGCCGCGGCAGACTTGGGAGCGACGGCTAGCACCAGCAAGAGGATGAGAAAAACGCTACCCCTCAGGCTCGTCGAGCTCGTTGCCTTCATGGATTTTCTCCCCGGCGTCAGGATTCGTGAGACCACCACACCCGCCACCCGCAACCTGGAAAAGACGCAGACGAGCGCGACACTATTGCAGGTGATGAGAGAAGACAATCAAGAAACTTCGACACGGTCGCGGCGCAAGCGTCGATTCGGGATCGCGATCGCGAAGCGGTCCTCGCCTAAGGACATCTCAGCCCCCTAGCGAG
>JACQEN010000313.1 GCA_016200585.1 Deltaproteobacteria bacterium | reverse complement strand
TGCGCCGTTCACGCGACACTGGACTCATAGAATGCCGACGGACTATCAGATTCATCTGAACTTCCTTGCGGTCGCCGGTGACTTACCGCTGTTCACGGTGTATCGGCGCCTTCGCGCGGACCACCAAGAGCCGCGACCAGATGACGGGTGCATGTCGCACTCGCTACCGATTTCACCGGAACATCTTGAACAGCGCGCGTCGTATTGGGTTCGATTTTCGCCGACCGATTCGTTCGAGCCGTTTCCCGCCCATTTCAGTTTCAACAACGACCTCACCCGTTCGATGTTGTTCCACTCCCTGCGGGAGGCAGCGTCGCGGAATCTCAAGAACACCGAGTTCAGCGTCCCCAATCGGCGGTTTCTCGACGAGCTCAGCTTCATTATGGCCTGCCACGCCGAGGGACAGGAGCTACTCGTCGTCCAACCATACCAACTTCGCGCGTCGGATCAGTTCGGATACCTCGTTGATTTCCATTTCCGACTTGGTGAGGGCATACCGTTCTCTCGCCGAGTGCAACAACTTAGCCTGAGCCTCGATCGTAACTTCCGTCGTAACCTCGACTTCTATTCAGACCGCACGGATCGCATTAGACGGTATCTCTCCGATCGGGCGCGCGTGTTTTCCAATCTTTCCGTCCCCGGCGGAACTGCGGCGATCCCCCTGTCCAGGGAATTCGTGAAGCTGCCGGCATTTCGCTTGCGCTCACGAACTTACATATTCAACGGCGGCCGCGAGTCCAAGAGTCAATTCGTGGGCCTGCGCGATCACGGCCCGATGAAGCTCCTCGATCGCTCACCCCGTCTCCTATTCGTTTTTCGCGAACCAGATCGCGTCGCCGCTCGCAAACTCGCGATGTCGCTCCGCGGAATCGGCGGCAAGGAGCGGTTTACCTTTCCGGGCTTCCAGGCGCTGTTCAAGACGGAATTAAGGATCGACTCGAATCCGATTGTCCTGCCCGACTTCTCGGAGGCATCCATGACAACGGCTCTGGAGCGGGTTAAGAAAGAAACGGACCTCGTCGTGCCGGTCCTCGTATTACCCGGCGAGAGTGACGACGCGTACCTGACGCACAAGGCGACTTTCGTTCACGCCGGTATTCCGTCGCAAGTATGCACGCTGCCGGTGATTCAGGATGACAATCTTCTCAAGTGGTCCATCGCGAATATCGCGCTTCAGGTATTTTGCAAAGCGGGCGGCCAGCCGTGGAGGGTCCAGCCCACCGGCGAGACCTCGCTTATCATCGGAATCAGCCAGTCTCACAAATTGCGGAAGACTGGCACGGTTACAGCGGTCGAGAAGTACTTTGCCTTCTCCGTTCTGACCGACAGCAGCGGACTGTTTCAACGGATCCAGGTACTCGGCGAGGCGGACAATGAAACCTCCTACCTCGAACAACTGCGCGCTCGTTTGGCGCAGGTTCTTGCCGACACATCGCAGCAGTTCTCTCGGGTCGTCGTTCACACGTCCTTCAAGCTGAGGTGGAAGGAAATGGACGCTATCCAAGCCACCGTCGCTCAGGCCGTCGGTGCGACCGATCCGTCGAAGTGTCGATTCGCCGTCGTCAAAGTCAATCATCGCCATCGGTTCTTCGGAATAAACCGTGCCGTTAACAGCCTGGTGCCGTTTGAGGCGACGACAGTGCGACTCGGCCCCCGCGAATACTTGGTCTGGTTCGAGGGCATCTATCCGGACAAACCAACCGTCACGAAGGCGTTTCCCGGCCCAACGCATTTGCAGTTTCTTCGGGTGAGCAATGACAACGCAATCACCGACCACGAATTGTTGCAGGACTTGGTCAATCTTTCCGGTGCCAATTGGCGCGGCTTCAACGCCAAGAGCGCACCGGTCTCGGTGTTCTATTGTCACTTGGTCGCCGATTTGGTCCATGATTTCCATGAGCGCGGACTGCCGATGCCCGCCGTTCAGGATCTGCGACCGTGGTTTCTGTGAGACTGCTCAATGACGACTCGCTCTAAAGACATCATCTTCTTGTTGGGAGCCGGGGCGAGCGCCGAGGCCGGCATCCCAACATCGGCGCAGATGATCGACAAAATCGAGAAGCTTTTTGCATCAGGGAAGGAGTGGAAGCCGCACCTCCAGCTCTACCACCACGTCAAGAGCGCCATTCATTACGCCAGCGGTTTGAAGGGACGTTTTACCGATGTCCCGTTCAACATTGAGACGCTCGTCAACACACTCTATGAGCTTGAGCGAAATGAAGACCATCCGCTCTATCCGTTCATTGCTGCTTGGAATTCACGCCTCGTCGTACTCGCCGGCAAGGACTTTGAACAGGTGCGGCAGCTGCGTGGTCTGATATTGCGAGAGCTGAAAAAGTGGATGTGCCCGGAAGATGCGCACCACGCCCATTACTACAGCGGACTCATCACTTTGCAGCGAGACCTAAACTACCCGCTACACGTGTTTTCACTGAATTACGACCTGCTGGTTGAGGGGCTCGACTCCCGCAATTTTCGGGTCGAGACCGGGTTTCCAGGATTCGGTCCGACCCAGGTATGGGACTGGGAGCGATTCGAGGACAGCGAGTCATCGCCGACCCCCATCGCTGAGGCATTCCTGTACAAGCTCCACGGCTCGATTAACTGGAAGCGCGACGAGGCGAAGAACCTCTACCGTGTCCAGCAGGTGGAGAACGTAGAGCCCGAACAGATGGAAGTTATTTTCGGGAGAGACTTCAAGCTCGAAGCGGCCGATCCGTACCTGTTCTACGCCTACGAGTTTCGCAAGTTCACCCTTTCGGCGAAGCTCATTGTGACGATCGGGTATGGATTCGGGGACGCACACATCAATAAGATGATCATCCAGAGTTTACGGGCGGATCGCGTTCGCAAACTCGTGGTAGTCGCGCGCTGTGCTGACGAGAATGCCCGCGCCGAGCGGCGTCGGTTAATTGCTGAGCGGCTGGAATGCGCCAACGACCGCGTGGAGCAGATCGATGTCCGCGGTGATTCCGCGAGTGCATTCTTGGGAACGGACAAACTGAGTGAATTGCTGCTTGCGGCCATGCCCAAGGAGCAGGACACGCCGTTCTGAGCGGTGCCTGGAGAACAGATTGGCGACCATGCAACGTGTGCGTCACACTGTACGTGAGTTCGTCTGAGAGAAGTTGCGACGGAGCTTCACGTGCCAATGCTCGCCGATCTATGCACGGATGAAAATCTTCACCGCGCGTGGCGATGGCTGCGAAGCAATCCCGACGCGAGCTACAAGGGCTATTTCCGCGACCTCTACGCCATTTATGCCGTCGCGGACAATCGACTCCTCAAGCGACTTCAACACCGTCTGCGACGCGGCATTTATGACCCCACGCGCGCGTGCAAGCTGTTTTTCCCCAAGCCGTCGGGCATCCTTCGCCCATATTCACTTCTGACGATCGAGGACCAGATCGTCTATCAGGCAGCGGTGAATCTCGTCGCCGAACGTCTCTTTCCGAAGGTCAAGCACCGGTACAACACCGAAGTGTTCGGGCATCTGTATGCCGGCAAGACGAGTGTGTGGTTCTATCGAAAATGGAGCGACGGCTACAAGGCGTTCAACGACGCTGCCCGGAAGGCGTTCGCCGACGGCTATCGGTTCGCGGCCAGTTTTGATCTTACGGCTTGCTACGACAGCCTCGACCACGGCGTCTTGCGGCACATGCTTCAGGGAATCGGCTGTGACAAGGAGTTCTCCGAGACGCTGACGAAATGGCTAAGTGTGTGGACGGCGACAGATCGCGGGATCTACCACAATCACGGCATCCCGCAGGGGCCATTGGGCTCAGGGTTGCTCTCCGAAGTAGTGCTAAGGCATTTTGACGATCGCCGAAAGTCTGAGGGGAAGGTCCGTTATTTTCGCTATGTGGACGACATCCGCTTGTTCGCCAAATCCCAGCGAGAGCTTCGGCGATTGCTTGTACGGCTCGATCTTCTGAGCAAGGACATCGGCCTGTTTCCCCAGGCCAGCAAGATCAGCATCCACGAGGTCAAGGAGATCGAGGCCGAACTCAAAACCATAAGCCACCCGACCGAAGGCTCGATTCGAGGACGAATCGTCAATCAGGCCCGCTTGCAGAAGCGAATCGTTGCCATGACTCCACGGTTCCGTGTGAGCGATGCGACTCGATTCAAGTATCTGCTCGCGCACGCGCATCCGAATGCGAAGCTCACCGCGCGTCTCTGGCGGATATTCGAGAATCAGCCCGACTATTATGCGCAGGTCGCTCGCTATCTTGGGCGATACCGCCGATTGCCGCGTCGAACCGCCGAGCGATTGATCAAGGAAATCGAACGACAGGAGCTCTACCCGGCGGTTCGTGCAGCCTTGCTTATTGCGGCGGACGGTCGCCTCACCGACCGACAAGCGCGATCCTTGGGCACGCTGATCAAACGCGAGGTCTGGAAACCGAGGGAGATGCCGGCCGACCTTTTCGCCGTTGCTGGTCGTCTGCTCCTAATCGGTGGGCGGCTGACCGTCGCCCAACTTCAGTATGCCTGCCTGCGCGTGAAACCCTGGTGGGGACGCGCACAGCTCGTGCTCGCTTTGGACTCGGCGAATGTCGCGGGCGCGACTCTCGCGGTAATTCTCAATGGCGCAGTACGGGACAAGCACGGAGAGGTCGCGCTCGCTGGCGCCTTAGGAGTTGCGATGAACGGCACCGCCGTAGCGCCACCGCTAAACACGATTGAGCCGCCGGCCGCGGAGGTGCTGAAGGAACTGGGAGTGATCGCCCGCACACCGCCTCCGCCGTGCGGAGTCGAATCGAGCCTGCGCCGGATGCTAGGAACCGTTCCGACTATCCGATGGAGAACCGTCTTCGCCGGTAATTACCGACATGTCGAGAAGCAGATGGTGTACACGCGGGCGCTCGCCGAAACAAATGTGAGCGCGTGGGTAAACGGCATGGACGTTTTCGACGATTGGTTGCTGGTAGCACTCTACGCACACGACCCATCGCTCGGAACGTACGTTTTCGGCAGCATCGGATCCGTCATGAACAGCACGCGGTTGAAGCACAACTACCCTGCCATCCAGGAGCTGGTCGTCAGCATTCATGAAAAACGCCTTGAGAGCCTGTTGTCACACGCGAAGACGAAGAGCACCGGCAAGCCGACGAAACCCATTAAATGGGCCTACCTGAAGACCGGGAAGACGCTCCTTCGCAAGGCTCTCTCAGAACTCGCGGCGAAGTGGTGAGGGCACTTGGATAAGCCACATGGCTCAGCACGGGAATCAGGCTCTCCTAGAAACTCAGAAGCTCGCGCTGCTCTGCTCGCGTGCTTGCCCCGGCTCCATCATCGTGCAGACGCTCGACGTGGTTCGATCGCTTCGCGAAACGCCGTGGACCGTCGTGAGCGGATTCCAGTCGCCGCTTGAGCAGGAGTGCCTCGCAATTCTGTTACGCGGCGAGCATCCCGCTATCGTGTGTCCCGCCCGCAGTGCGAAGGGGATGCGCATATCGGCCGCGTGGAATTCTGCCGTTTCCGCCGGTCGGATGCTGATCACGTCTCCCTTTGAAGAAACCGTGCGCCGCGCGACCGCCGCGCTGGCGCAGAAGCGCAACCGTTTCGTCGTCAGGCTCGCCGACGCCGTCTTCATCCCCCACGCCGCCCCCGGCGGCTCGCTCGATCGCCTTTGCCGCGACCACATCGCCGGCCGCAAGTCGTTCTGGACCTTGGACGACCCGGCCAATGTGCATCTAACCGCACTTGGCGCCACCGTTCTCGCCCCGTCGTCACAGGATATGGTCAACCTACTCGCCTCACCGTCAGCGTCGCGCGATCAGGCCGCAGGACCTCCGAACGGTTGAACGATGCGCCGCTTCCACGGCACGGCCTCGATCGGCACCGATTCAAGCCCCGCAGTTCGACGGGCGCGATTGACCGCTCGCCATGTCTCGTTCAACTGCCGTCGGACCGGCGCATACAACTCGTGCCGAATCTCGGCAAACTCCCGCTCAACGGCCGACGCTTTGGGCCGAAGGCCAATCTCAACCAGCAGTGCCTTTATGCCCGCGTGTTCGGCACGATCGATCCTTACCGAGGCATGCCATCGTCCGTCGCGACCTGCCCGGCAACCGATGCTGTAACCAGCGAATTTGATAGGCACCCGGCGCACGTCGCGAAACGACGCCCGTTCGCGCTCGAAGAACTCGTGGCGGCCTTTCGTCGCCAGCAGCACAAAGAACCGCTCGTGCCGCAGGTACTGCATGTTCGCCAAACCCTGTTTCTTCCGCCGGCATCGCGTCCATTTCGAGATGGCGATGCCGTACCGATCGATGAGCTTCGCATCGACCGCGGCCGGATCCTTCCCCTCCGGAATCTCCCCGGCCACATAGAACCAGTAGCCGTGTGTGATGTACGCGACGGCGAGTTGCTGAACGAACCCCTCCACCGACGTTGCGACGCACCGATACTCCATTCGCTTGTTCCTCCCCTTCAAATGAGCGGGTTGTTTTGGCACAACCCGCGAAGCCCTTTTGAACCTCCTTTCGTTCGAGCCTCAATCCTTCTCCGGACCCGGCCCGCAGAACTCCAGCAGTTCGCGAAGCTCCTGCGTCGTCGGCTCTCGGTCGAAATCCTCCCGATAGCACGCGATGATGCGTGCCCGCACTTCAGGCGGAATGTTCGTCGGCTCAGGCCAATATCGTTCATCGAATTCCTCGATGATGTCGGCTGGACTGTCGCCGATGACGCTGCCGCTACTCGTGCGCCACCAACCCATGCGAATCACCTCCTTTCGCTCGAACCCAAATCCTGTTGCACGCCGTGCCTCGCGGTCGCCCGCGATACCGGCTCAGCGCGCAAAAACCACCTCCTTTCATGAAAACCAGACCGCGTGCCACCACGTAATGAGCGCACTGCCCCCTCTGAATCCGGCACCGCATCGGCGCAGTCCGAATGCCGTCGCTTCCCCGCCTTCACGATCCGATGCTTGCTGTCGGCGACGCCGCCAGCTCATCGGTTCGCATCATGCGATCGGCATCCGTCCGCACCACGCAGCTAGATTCATTCATTGCAGTTGCCCAATACATAGCGGTTGCGGCCACGCACCTTCGATACACCACCAGGTACACCCCGGCTGTGCATCGTCATTCCGCTGCCAAACGACGGCCGTCTTCCGACGGTCCTCGTTTGACCACATTGGCTGTCTTCCGACCCGCCGAAACGGGCCGGGGCAGGTCAATCCTGCCCCGGCGCCGCACCGACACGTCTGCAAACATGGGAAATGCTCGTCAGCCCTTTC
>JACQEN010000312.1 GCA_016200585.1 Deltaproteobacteria bacterium | reverse complement strand
TGCTGCGCTTTTCGTGGCTCGGACGCCAATCGATGAAGCACGAAGCGATCGATACCGACCGTCTCGTTCGCGAAGCGCTTGCCGATATGAGCTCGCAAATCGAAGGACGGCGTGTGGACGTCCGTATAGCGGAGCTGGTGCCGTGCAATGGCGATCCGGCCTTGCTCAAACAGGTGTGGCTCAACCTCCTCTCGAACGCTCTCAAGTACACACGGACGCGCAACGTCGCGACCATCGAAATAGGTTGCACCCGACGAGACGGCGAAACGGTCTATTTCGTGTGCGACAACGGTGTCGGTTTCGACATGCAACAGGCCGATAAGCTCTTCGGCGTGTTTCAGAGATTGCATCCTGCCGACGAGTTCGAAGGTACCGGGGTAGGTCTGGCAATCGTGCAGCGAGTGGTCCACCGTCACGGTGGCCAAGTCTGGGCCGACGCCGCGGAAGGTTGCGGCGCGACGTTCTTCTTCACCCTCAGCGACCCTAGCGCGAGCCGGGTTCTTCAGTCGGCGTAGGTTTCCGTGCCGGGTTCAAGCGTGGCGCCCACAGCACCGCCATCGACCGGCCACGCAATCGATAGGCATCGCCCTTCGGCAGGCGGCGCCGATCCCAGTGCAGGTCGCCGGTGTCGAAGAGACTCGTCCACTTGTCGAAGCGCAGCTTCGGTAGCTTGAACGCCAGAGTCGTTTCGTGGGCGTTGAGCAGCAACAGGAACGTGTCATCCACCAGCGGATGGCCGTGGCGATCGACGTCGCCAATCGCCGCCCCCGAAAATCGCACCATCAAGGCGCGCACCGAGTCGGCGTGCCATGAGCGGTCGGTCATCTCCTTGCCGTTGGGATCGAACCAGGTGAGATCCTTGGCATCGGTCCCGCGGATCTCCCGCCCGCGGAAGAATTTGCGGCGGCGAAACACCGGATGAGACCGGCGCAGGGAAATCAACAAGCGCGTGAAGCGCAGCAGATCCTGCTTCGATTCATCGATGTGCCAATCGAGCCAGCTGATCTCGTTGTCCTGACAGTAGGCGTTGTTATTGCCGTTCTGCGTGCGGCCGATCTCGTCGCCGGCGCAGAGCATCGGCACGCCTTGCGACAGCAGCAGCGTTGCCAGTAGGTTGCGCTTCTGGCGTTCGCGCAGGCTGACAATCGCCCCTTCTTCGGTCGGACCTTCGACGCCGCAATTCCAGCTGTTGTTGTTGTTGTCGCCGTCGGCGTTGCCTTCGCCATTGGCCGCGTTGTGCTTCTGATCGTAGCTGACCAGATCGTGCAGCGTGAAACCGTCGTGCGCGGTGACGAAGTTGATGCTGGCGTACGGCAGTCGGCCGCTGTGCTCGTAGAGATCGCTGCTGCCAGCCAGTCGGGTGGCGAACTCCGACACCTGGCCGCCGTCGCCGCGCCAAAAGCGGCGGACATTGTCGCGGTACTTGCCGTTCCATTCGGTCCACAGCACCGGGAAGTTGCCGACCTGGTAACCGCCCGGACCGACGTCCCACGGCTCGGCGATCAGCTTGACCTGTGACAGCACCGGATCCTGATGGATGACGTCGAAGAATGCGCCCAGCTTGTCGACTTCGTAGAGCTCGCGCGCCAGCGCACTGGCAAGATCGAAGCGAAACCCGTCGACGTGCATCTCCAGCACCCAGTAGCGCAGGCTGTCCATGATCAGCTGGATCACTCGCGGGCTCAGCATGTTCAGCGTGTTGCCGCAGCCGGTGAAGTCCTGGTAGTAACGCGGCGCCTCCTGAACCAAGCGGTAGTAGGAAGCGTTGTCGACGCCGCGTAGCGACAGCGTCGGGCCAAGGTGATTCCCTTCGGCGGTGTGGTTGTAGACGACATCGAGGATGACCTCGATGCCGGCGGCGTGTAGCGCTCGCACCATCATCTTGAACTCACGCACCGCGTCGCCGAACGGCGTAGCGGCATAACGCGTGTCCGGCGCAAAGAAGGCCAGCGTGTTGTAACCCCAGTAGTTGCTCAACCCGCGCTCAAGGAGATGACGGTCGACACAATGATGGTGCACCGGCATCAGCTCGACGGCGGTGATACCCAGATCGAGCAGGTGGCGGATCGCCGCCTCCGAAGCAAATCCCGCGTAGGTACCGCGTAGCGCTTCGGGCACCTCGGGGTTGCGCTTGGTGAAGCCACGAACGTGCGCTTCGTAGATGATGGTCTCGTGCCACGGGGTGCGCGGCGGACGATCGTCGCCCCAGGTGAACGCTTCATCGGTTACCGTAGCCAGCGGCGCCAACGCGGCGTTGTCGCGCTCGTCGAATGACAGATCCCCATTCGGGTGGCCGACGCGATAGCCGAACATCTCGTCGCCAAACGTAACGCCGCGGCCGATCGTTCTGGCATAGGGATCGAGGACTACTTTGTGGGCGTTGAAGCGTTGTCCGGCGGTTGGTTCATACGGCCCGTAGACCCGGTAGCCATAGAGTTGCCCGGGCCGGATATCCGGAAGGTAGGCGTGCCAGACTCGATCCGTCTGCTCGGGAAGAACGACGCGACGCGACTCCGCAACCGCATCGGCAGAATCGAAGAGGCATAGCTCGACTCGGGTTGCGTGCTCGGAGAACAGCGCGAAGTTGACGCCGAGACCGTCCCAGGTCGCACCAAGCGGATACGGTTGTCCGGGCTGAAGGCGCATTGGGGGGGCTCGCCTCACAGCCTCCTGAATCTCTCCACCGCTTCCTCGACGTTGTCGCGGCTGTTGAAGGCGCTGAGGCGGAAGTATCCTTCCCCGGCGGCGCCGAAGCCGCTGCCCGGCGTGCCGACAAGATGGGCGCGCTGCAGCAGTTGATCGAAGAAGTCCCAGCTCGGCGTCTTGTTCGGAGTCTTCAGCCAAACGTAGGGCGCGTTGACGCCGCCGTAGATCTGCAATCCAAGCTTGCCGAGACCTTCGCGCAGCCGACGAGCATTGGTGAGATAAAAGTCGATGAGCTGGCGCACCTGCTTCTGTCCGTCGACCGAATACACAGCGGCGGCACCGCGCTGCACGATGTACGAGACGCCGTTGAACTTCGTCGTCTGCCGCCGGTTCCACAACGGGTGGATGGCCTGACGTTGACCGCTCGCCGTCGTGCCGCTCAATTCCTTCGGGACCACGGTAAAGGCGCAACGCGTCCCGGTGAATCCGGCGGTCTTGCTGAAGCTACGGAATTCGATGGCCACCTCGCGCGCCCCGGGGATCTCATAGATCGAGTGCGGGATCTGCGGATCGGTAATGTAGGCTTCGTAGGCGGCGTCGAACAGAATGATCGAGTCGTTGCGCCGCGCGTACTCGACCCAGGCCGAAAGGGTTTCGCGGCTGGCCACCGTTCCGGTCGGGTTGTTCGGGTAACACAAGTAAATGAGGTCGACCTTGTCTTTGGGGATCGCCGGGACGAAGTCGTTCTCGGCGGTCACCGGAATGTAGTGCAGACCGGGATAGCGGCCGCTGTCGTCGGGCTGTCCGGTGTGGCCGGCCATGACATTGGTGTCGACGTAAACCGGATACACCGGATCGGTGACGGCGATGGAATTGTCGCTGCCAAAGATGTCGAGGATGTTGCCGCTGTCGCACTTGGAGCCGGCGGAGATGAAGATCTCGTCGGCGTCGACCTGCGCTCCACGGCTGCGGAAATCGTGTTCGGCGATCGCCTCGCGCAAGAAATCGTATCCCTGCTCCGGACCGTAGCCGCGAAACGTCTGCCGCGCGCTCATCTCGTCGACGGCGTCGTGCATGGCTTTCAGCACCGCCGCCGGTAGCGGTTCGGTGACGTCGCCGATGCCCAGGCGGATCACCTTGGCATCCGGGTTCGCCTTACAAAACGCCGCAACCCGACGGCCGATTTCCGGGAACAGATAGCCAGCTTTCAGTTTCAGATAGTTGTCGTTCACTCTGGTCATGGCCGCGACTCTGTAAGTCCATGGCCGAGCGAAAGCAACCCGCCGGAGGGCCGGCGCTCTACGATTGTGTCGACAGTCGCTCTTCAGAGGCCGAAGAGCAGACCGGTGCGCGCCGACACACCCTTGCTGTCCTTGCCGATCTCCAAGAGCGGCCCGATGAGCGGAAGATCGAGCAGGCGAAATTTTGTTTGAGTCGTCGATTGATACTCTGGAGCGGCCCCTGGACCGACTTTCCGATCGAGATTCATCAACTCGATGAACGGCAGCTTCAACAGGCTCCACGAAAACCGGCTGGTTTGCGTAGCTGAGCCCGGCTCGCAGCGTGAGCTGTAACCGACGAGCGAGAAGATCGGACTGTTCAACAGCCCAAAGTCGGTGGCTTTCGCGTCGCCTCGCCGATCGAGGTTGAGTTTCATCCCCTCGAGGATGGGCAGGTCGATCAAGCGGAAATTGCTCTTGCCGTCTTTGTTCTCAAAAGCAACGATCCGGCTTGCCACCGACGAGAGGGCCGGACCAAGGATCGCGGAATCCGCCCGCACACATCTCACCGACGCGACGAACAGCAACCCGACCATCGCAAGTG
Organism: Deltaproteobacteria bacterium; assembly: GCA_016200585.1. Lineage (GTDB taxonomy): Bacteria > Desulfobacterota > Binatia > HRBIN30 > HRBIN30 > JACQEN01. The sequence goes on along the minus strand of JACQEN010000312.1, from coordinate 13,024 downwards.
GCAGGGCGTATCGGTTCGCCGTCACCCGTGCCCGTCTCATTTGGAAGCCTCAGGCGCACCGAGGTCGCCGAGGATCTCCATCGCGCTCTGGAAATGAGCGACGGTTTGGCTACGGCGCTCAACCCATTTTCGCAGCTCTGCGGCGAGCGTCTCGGCCAAGGTTCGGCGCGCGTACTTCAAACCGGCGTCGGCGGTCGTAAGAGCTTTGTCGGCGGTGTCGAACGCGTTCTGCGCGGAGTCGAGAGCTTTCTTCTTGTCGTCATTGGCCTGCTTTGCCTTATCACGCTTGGTCTTTGCGGCGGCGACGACGCTCTTCGCTTCCGCAATCCCGGGCGAATCGGCGGCGAGATTTGCAAGGGCATCGTTTGCCAGCTTCAGCTCGGCCTCTGCGGCATCGAGCGCTGTGCCTGCGTCACCCGCATCGTTCGTCGCCTTGTCAAGCGCGGTCTTGGACGTATCGCGGGCACTCTTCTTGTCCGACAGCGGAACCCGGTCGGCAATTTCAACCACCGACTGCTTGTAGAAAGAGGAGATCTGGCGCAGCCCCTGCAGAATCTCCTTGCGTACGGTGGTCTCGGCAGTCTCCTTCGTGAACACGTCGGTCTTGATCGCCTTGCCGGCAGCGGCGTCGAGTGCAGCCGTCAAACCATCCTTCAAAGTCTTGGCGTTGGCATCGCCAATCATGCTGTCGAGGGCTCGACCCTTGATGCTTCCGAGATCGGCCTTGAGCTGGTCGCGATCGGCAAGTGTCTTCGTCGTGTACTCGGACTGGAATTTCGCGACTTGCTGCTCGGTGACCGATTGCAGCTTCTGCCCGCCGCCGTCTGACGGTTGCTCGCTGCCTTCTTTCGGACGCATGGCCAGCAAGTTCGCCCCGAGTCCCGGACCGGCAGCGAACAACGCCAAGCCTTGTGCTCCCTTGATGATATCCTGCGGGTCGGCGGAGACGTTCTTGACGTACCAGTTGCCGACGTCGTCCTTGGCGACGACATAATTCGTCCGACCCGCCCCGGCGACGCGGACCCGATTGACGCTCTGCCAGAATTGTTTGTCGATCTCCTGTAGCGTATCGTAGTCGACGCCGCGGTGCGTAAAGTACGAAGCAAACGGCAGCTGCTTGACGGCGTGCTGCAGCAGCATGTTGGTATCCCCGAGACTAGCATCTTGCTGCAGCGCGGTGGTCTTGAAGCTGCTGCGCAGAAACGCCGACGCCGGTCGCAGTCCGATACGGCCGGCACGGCGGCCGTAAGCCGCTTGAATCGCCTGATCGAGATTCTTCGCCTTGGGCGACTCTTTACCGAGCACGGCAACGGTTTGAATGTAGTCGTGCTCGAGCTGCGCCACGAGCGCGTCGATTACTTCGATTGCGCTCTGCCCCTTCTGCGGAGGAGATGGCGTGGTCGGCAACGGCAACTGATCCAGCACCTCCGCCGCCTCGGCATCCTTCTTCTTCACCGCGTCGCGCAGGGCGATGATGATGGACTGCCGGCTAGACATGGCCGGCAACGCGTTTTCTACCGACCCGCGAACCTCGCGAATGACAGTAACAGCCTTCTCGCCGATGGGTGTGCGCTTGCCCTCAATGGAAGGTAGCGCTTTCACCTCCCCTTCGGCTTCCTGAATGTGTTGGGTTGCGAGAGTAATCCCCTCCGTCGCGGTTTCGATTTCCTTGTTGAGCCTTGCCAACTCTGCTTCGACGCGTTTGTTGAACGTGGTCTTGCTGAAGCTTTGATCCAATTGTTTCGCGAGGCTGCGTTTCAGCTCCGATTCGATGGGCTTCCAGGAATCGTCCTCGAGTGACAAGCCGATTTCCACTCCAAGCTTCTCGATGATCTCACTGCCCTTGAGCGATCCGTCATTGAACACTGTATCGATCGCAGCTGTATTCTGGCTCACCAACGTCCAAGCCGTCTTCTCCTTCTCCGCTTTCACCTTTGTCTCTTGAGCCCCGTTGAGAACTCTTTTGAATCCACTGAGCTTGTCGTTGGCGCTACGGATGTCCGTCTTCCTCTTACCCTCGGCCGTCCGCTGCTGAACAACCTTCGGGTGCCGCTCGAGAAGCTGATCGTCGGGTGATTGTATCGAGGCGAGGATCTGATTGATGAACGCGGCCGGGCTGACTTGGCTACTGAGCTTGATCGCCTCGATCTCGTTCCCAGCCGACTTGCCAATCCGCGCATCGTGATCCCTGTCGCGCTGCAGCTCGTTTGCCAGCACCTGGATCGAGTTGCCGACCGCCTGCAGCAGACGAGTATAGACCTGGCTTGAAGGGTCCTTGCCTCTCCACAGCGTTTCCTGCACCTCGCGCTCGCTCCACGGAATCCACCCTTCGGCTTCCTGAGGCTTTTGCCGAAGCAGGATGTCGTTGTTCACGAGGACGAGAATCTTCTCGGAGAATTGAACCAGCGCTTCCAGCAGTTTGTGCTCGGCAACGCAGGACTTTTCATCCGATTCCTTATCGCACGAAATCTTCGCCTGCGAGGAAGCAACCAAGTAGTTCTCGATCAGTGTATTGAGCCCGTCGTCGAGCCGGCCCTCGGTCAAGCCACCGCCGAAGTTCAGCCGGTTGAAGGCCGCCGCCACATCCGCACCCGAAAAGTCGTATGGCCCCCTGGTGAGGCCATACATGCGACTGGTGCTCACGGAGAGCATCGTGCGCAGCTTGAATGACTCGAACAGATTCTCGTCGACCCGATCGATATTTTTCCTTTTGAAGTTGTAATGGAGGGCGAGCAGCTCTCCGGCCTTCTGGGGACATTTCACAAGCATATCGCGCAGTGCCCATTCCACGGGGGAACGTTCCTTGCGGAAATCTGTTGTTCGATCGAAGTTGAATCCCGCCAACCGACGATCGTCCTTGAGCCCAGCGGCCAGCCTGCTCCCTTCCTTTTGATCCTGTTCTTCAGCCAGGGCGACTCTCAAGTACTCCATCTGCATGAGCTTGACCGCGAGCCCAGCTGCACCCTCAGTCAGGTTCGTTTGCTGCCACTTCGTCAGTTCAGGAACGCTTGAAATTTGCGCAACCATTCGGAGCGTTCGTTCGAGTATCTCTTCTTCAGCACCACGTGCATCGGCAAATGCCCGAGCAATACCGGTGATCAGGGAAACAAAACGTCGCCGATCGTCACTGTCCACAAAAAGGAGCCGCGCATGATCTCCCACAACTCGTTGATCCGCCAGCTGCTTGTACATGAAGTTCGATCCCACGCAGTCGGTGAAGTCAGGTGCATGTTTCCCACTTGGCGAGGATTTGGACGGGATAGCGCGGACTTTCTTGACGCACTCGGAGACTCGCTCTCGCGATGGCGCGGACAGCGTTGGGCTCTCATGCTCAAGCGACTCTTCGATGTCCCTCCGCGTTTGCTCTAGGATCCGCGGCACCGATTGGAAAATCGCATCCTTTCTGCGGAACTTGTCGTCGGTAGAAATCAAGAAGTCTTCGTAGGCGGAAGCAAGGCGACCTGCCCCTTCTTCACTTGAAACCTTCCGCTTTAGGCTCTCCCAAATCTCTTTAGGGTCGTTTCGGTCGTCCAGCGTTTGCGAGGCGTGCTCGTAATGGTCGATATTCTCCTTCAGCCGCTTGTAGTCGTCGAAAAGAGATGGTGGCACGTTCACCGGACGCCGGTCGTCGTAGAGGCCTAGAATCTCGTCGACAACGCGCGCGTGGCGATCGGTGAAAAAGCTGTCGCCCAAAGCCTCGTCGCGATAGTTGGCTCGGTTGCGCACCTCCTCGGGATCGCGCGGCGACTCGAGCTGATTGCGCAACTGCACCAGCAGCGGCTTGGCTGCGGTCGCCATCACCGCCAGCTGTTGAATCTGCAACTTTCGATCGTTCGACAGCGCGCCTTTGTAGACATCGACGTCGATGGTCAACACAGCGCAACCGGCGATGCCGAACGCGCACAGACCGAGCCCGATGAGTCCGCCCAGGCGCCTCACTGTGCACCACCCGATTGCGATAGAATTCCTGTTTCGGCGTCGAGGCGGATGTCCTGCAATTGCTCGAGCTCTTGGGTGATCCGCGTGTACTCGCCGAAGATCGCCTGCGTAACCGCCGAGCCGCGTTGCATCTCCTGAACGCGCGCGACGATACCGAGCGATTGGTCCATAGCCTGGAAGAACGCCTCCGGGCTCGATCCCATGACGATGACCAAGCGGTGGTCTCTGGGTGCTTCACGAAAGCCCTCGGGCCCGAAGAGCACCAAACGCCGGCCGCGCGCACCGAGGTCGACCGTCGAGTCGGTACCCGACGCGGTCACTTCGCCCGACTTCTCCGATTTGAAATGGCTGCTGAGCGAGTCGAGCACTTCTGCTTTGACCCAGCCCGAACCGAACTGCATCTGGCTCATCAAACTGGCTTGGCCGCGCACGGTGACTCGATAAAACTCCGGCGGCAACTGCCCCTGCGGATCGAACGAACCGAGATAGTAGATCTGCTCGATCTCCTGTGCTGCCGGAAAGGCCGCCAACAATGTCGCCGCACCGCCGCCGACGGCGCCCCACTCGATCGGCGTTAGGCATCCCGGCAGCACGGAGAGAAGGGTTGCAAGGACAACAGCACCAGACCGAACCCACCACACGTTGCGCATATCCCCCCCTAAAGTCTGGGTGGCTATCTCAACGCTCCACGCATAGTCAAGTCGATCCAAGCATCATCCAAGCATCATCGGGCCGCCGTATCGTTGCTGCCCCTCGGCGAGCGTGCCGAAAGCCCGAACGCACGCCTTCTTGTCGCGTTGCCTTGCAGTTTGACCGCCGACATGTCGGCGGCGTATACGCGCGCTGCTTACAGGACAATCACAGGGTGAACGCTATGCTGAAACGGACAATCGCACGGGTGACGCCGCTGATCGTCGCTCTCGCGGCAACTCTCGCCGGATGCGGCTCTGACGGCGAAGGCTCCGCCACTTCGACAAAGCCGCTCAAGGTGATGAGCTTCAACGTGTTGTGTTCGTTCTGCGACCGAACCTTCGACCCTTGGGAGCAGCGGCTGGCATACTTCGGCGACATCTTCCGGCGTCACGATCCGGACCTGATCGGCCTGCAGGAGCTGTCGCCACCGCCGTTCAACAACGGCATGGAGGTCCAACAAGTCCTCGCCAAAGCTCCTGGCTACGCGGCGATCTACTTCATCCCCGAAGCGGGCACGGCGTACGTGCCGTATCCCGATGCCACCATTCTCTATCGTACGTCGCGCTTCACCGTCGTCGATCACGGACAGTACTGGCTGAGCCCGACGCCGGACACGCCGCTGTCCATCGGATTTGCGCGCTTGCAGTTCGCACGTCTAGTTGTCTGGGCTCGACTCCGGGACAATGCCAACGACGGTCGCGAGCTCTACTTCGCCACCACGCACTTCGACAACAACTCGCCCAGCCAAGAAAAGAGCGCGCCCCTCGTCGAGGAGCGCACGGCTCCCGTTGTGGCACAGGAACCGGTGATTGTGGTCGGCGACTTCAACTCGCGTCCCGACAGTACGGCGTACGGAATCCTCACCACCGACACCAACCAGGGCTTCGTCTTCAAGAACAGCTTCGATTTTGTTGGCTACCACATCGTCACCAACCAGACGCCGTTACCTTCCTACGACACCACCGACCGCATCGATCACATCTTTCTGGCCGGAAAGGATGTGCACTGGACGGTCACCGACTGGCTTGCCGACCTCACGGTCTACGGCCCGAACCACAAATTCCCGTCCGATCACTTCCCGATCGTCGCCGTGATCGCGTATTGAGCCGCGAAGCGACCCGTCTGATTGCGAACAGCCGCCTTGCCTCAAGGCTCCGGCTCTCGGGGCACCGCCGGGACAACCTGGTTGGGGAAACGTCGGCGCAACAGATCGACTCCGGGATAGTCCTCGTCGAAGATATGGATGTAGTCGAGATGCAACGCCTCCACCTTTTGGAGAAACTCCTCCGGCGACGCCGCTTCACGCCAATAGTTGAATGGATAGTCCTTGTAGTGCAGTGGCACCAGAGTGTTGGTCAGCGAAGCATCGTACAAGGTGGCGATCAGATTGTCGGCTCCTGACGTGTAGCCGATTCGCAAGTGTCCGCGCTCGACGTAGGCGTTGCGCTCGCGCGCCATCGGGTCGTACGGATTCAAGTGCGACCACGCGACGCGCACACTGCTGATGACAGGGCCGGTAAAGAACAAGTTGGCCGCTGCATACAAGGCACTCCAGCCCAGGAGACCGATGCACAACAGCCGCGCCCCGTGTCTACCGCGTTCGCCGACGACGCTGCCGCACAACACCGCCGGCCCGAGCGCCATCAGAACCGGCACGGCCAGCAGGTATCTGGGGACGGCGAGCCCGTAGGGGAACAAGATCACCAGCAGCGCGGCCATGACGCACAGGTAGATCCAGGTTGAGCGTTCGGGGCTTCGACGTCGGCGCAGCACGGCGAACGATACGGCGACGCACAGCAAGCTGATCACGAAGCTCGCCCCGAATCCGTCGTGTGTCATGTCGGGCCGGAAGTCGTGCACCAACCAGGAGCTCGGCACCCATGGATGGGGAAACTCGGTGTGCGGTGAGTTGATCCCTGTCGGATCGAACTCGTAGGGAGCACCGAACATTGTCAGAATCGGGCGCGACCATCGCGGTGCGGCAAATGGAAACACCGGATTGCCGCGCCACAGCCAGTTGCGCACATAGAACCCGCTCGTAAACGCGGCCGCCGCCAGCAGCGCCGCGAGCGCGGCAGGAGTCGGCCGACGACTTGATCCGGCGCGCAACAAGCAATACCCGCAACCCACGACGAAAAGACCGGCGGTCAACAAACCCGAGTACTTGACGCTCGGCATCAGCAGCGTCGCCACCAGAGCCCAGTAGACGTCGGCGGCGCGCCGCTGCAGCAGAGCGCGGCATTGAAGAAACAACGACAGACAGACGAGCAGAGCGAGGTGGACGTCGACGTAGAACGCCAGCGACTGGCCGACGAGCAACGGAATGGTACTGACGCAAGCCAGTGTCGCCAGCCGGCCCGCGGCGGAAGCACACCACAGCCCGGCAAAGCGGTACATGACCCACAGCAGCGCTGCCACACACCAGGCTCCGGAAAGGTTGCTGGCATTGATCGAACCACTGAGCCGGATGGGAATCGCCACCAACGTCTCGGCGCCCGCCGGGAACCAGTGCGAGTCGACCGGTGAGTTGACGGAGTAAGGACTGATGTTTTGCGCGATGCGCACGGCGTTGGGGATGTGGTAGCCGTTGTCGTCGAGGTACAGGCGCACGTAGGCGACGCTGAACAACAAGCAGCTGGCTACGATCGCCGCGACGACGACCGCTTGAGCGATGGTGACGGCGCGTAGCCACGGGAACTCGCCGTCTCGCGACAGGGTCGGTTGCGAACGTTTGGGCGCAGACGACCGCTGTGGCCGGTCCTTCCGCTTCACCGCAGCTTGCCGAGGCGTTACCTTTCCCACGGTACGTCGCCGTCCTCACCGTCCATCGGCAGCCGCCGCCGGCGATCTCGAGCCCAACGTTTTCAGCTCTCGGGCCAGGGCATCGAGTCGGGCCATGACTTCATCGTGACGCACGGTTTCCGCCGTCGGCTTGCGCGCCGTGAAGGAGATCGTCCCGCCGATTTCGAGCTCGGCGTGTTCGACCTCATCGAGGGATGACAATCCCTGCTTGTGTGCGGCTGCCTCCAGCTCGTGGATCGTGATGAGCTCCTGTTTCAAATTGCGCTCAAGGATCTTGCCGTCATCGATCAGCACCGTCGCCCCGCCTTCGACGAGCTCTTCGAGCTTTTGGTGTCCATAGAGGAAACGCACGACCCAGTAGTTGACGACCAGCAGCGTGGTGGCGCCGATGATGCCGCCGCTGACGGAGTTGTCGTCGCCGATGATGGCGTTCTGCACGGTATTCGACAATGTCAGCAAAACAACGAGGTCGAAGGCATTGAGCTGAGCGAGCTCGCGCTTACCGGCTAAACGCAATCCGATGACCAGGAAGGCGTAGACCAGAATCGGTCGCAGAACCTTCTCGGCAACCGGGATTCCCAGGTCGAACATATCGTGCAGGAGCTTGGCGTCCATTGCGTCACCTCGCCAGCAGAATGCCAGGTCGTTACCAGAGGTGCCAACCCGAGAGGAGTTGTCCGGCGGACAGCAGCCACGCGTGAAGCGCATGCACGGACGTCAAACATCTTGTGACCCGTACCTGCGAGGGCTACTGTCAATGAACGGGCCGCTGGCTCGTATGGTTCTTTGACATGGGGGCGATATGGGTTCGACGGGGGTTGGGAGGTTGCGGTTGCGTGCACGGGATCCTGGGTACCGTTCAAAACCCCAGGGCTGCTTAAACGCAGACGCACCACTAGCACTGGCTGCCTAAGGGCAACCACGTCTGACTTGGCCGCGCCCGTAGGCTGAGATCAGGCGACGCAAATCGGGATAAGCGGAGGCGAGCGCTCGGGCGCCACCGCCGACAATTCAGAGCTGGCAGTCGAGGATCCTGCCTGTAAAGCCATCCGTAGCTCTTCGGAGCGAAGGATGGTGGGAGCCTAGGCTGTGAGAGCAAATCACAGGATCTACGCACGTAGACGCCGTAGCTGAACGCCTTCGGACGGGGGTTCGATTCCCCCCGCCTCCACTCCTCCTTTCCTGGAATTTCCAGCACTTACGAGCCGCTCAGGCTCGTGAGTGCCCACTGAGTGCCCATCGCTGCCCACGATCGATCGCGGATTGCGGTACAGACCGGCAATCCGCCGGCCATCCTCGCGCCGCAGGTTCGCCATGAACTTGCGGTAGTGTTCGAAGATCATCCGTTCCGAGGTCCCACATACCTGCGCCACCCATCCTGGATCTTCCCCGGCCGACAACGCCAGGCTGATGAAGGTGTCGCGGATGTTGTACTGGCCGCGGGCGCGCAGCTCAAGTGTACGCAGCGTCGGCAGCCACAGCTTCTTGTGCAAGCGCTCCTGCGATAACGGATTGCCCTCTTCGTCAGTGAAGACAAAGTCGCGCTTGCCGGTTTGTAACGATCGGCGCTTTAGCCGGCGAAAGATCGTGAAGATCGCTGGGTCGTAGTTGCAATCCACTTCGCGCTCGCCGGTTTTCGGCGCCGCCTCTACGCCACCCCAGCGCGCGATGCGACCGCGCTTGATGTGCACCGTCTGCCGCTGGAAGTCGAGCCAGTCGAAGCGAATGGCGAGGATCTCTGATGGGCGCCAGCCGAGGCGGAACCACACGTCGTAGAGATCGCGATACCATCCCGGCACTGCTCGAAGGAACTGCTTGACCTCGGCGACCGTGAGTGGATCTGAATTCGAGCGCGCCACTGCTCGCCGGCGATGCCGAGTCAATTTCGGGACGGGATTCGCCTGCAGCGTACCATCTTCAACAGCGTCGGCCATCGCCTTGTGCAGCACGCCGAGGATGTTGCTGGCGCTCTTGCCTGAGAGCTTCTTGTCCTGGAGCGATTTGCGGAAGTCTTTGCACCTGCTCGGGGTGAGCTCGTCGATGCGAAGGTCACCGAACGCGGGCTTGAGATGAAAACGGATGACCGACTCATCGTGCATCCACGTCGATGGGTGGAGGTCAGCAGACTGGGCAACGGTGCCGTCAGGCAGAAACGGCGACCGTTGCTTGTGCCAAGCGTCGAGGTAGTCACCGACGCGTACCTTCTTGGCCCGCTCGGCTGCGACCTCGCGTGGGTAGAAGTCGGCCAAGCGTGCGCCGTTTGCAAAGTGCGTGCGGTAGTCGAACGTGCCGAGAGCGATCTGTCCCTGGATCACCTTGAAAAACGCTGCTGCCTTCTGTCGGTTCTCCTTCGTGTCGCCCAAGCCGGTGAATTCACGGCAGCGGCGACCGCGCCACCGGAAATCGAGGAACAGCTTGCCGGTCTTACTACGAACGCCCATTCCGTCGGTTCCTCACAAGAGGCAGCGCTTCCGGTTCATCCGCCTGCTCGCTTTGCTGTTCAACCCACGCGCGCATCGCCGGCCATGAGAACATCACTCGGCCACGCCGTTTGAAATAGTGCTCGCCCTCGATGAATTCGCCGCTGCTGATCATGTTCCGAATCGTGTGCTCGGCGTACGGAATCCGCGCGGCGAGCTGCCGTACAGATAGATAGCACGGTACGGCTTCGCCGGGCGAATTCGCGATTTCGATTGCATGCGGAAGCGGACTCCGCGCGGCCTGGGCAAGTGCGGCAACCAGCTCGCTGAAAACCTCGGCTTCGGCAAGACGGGCTTCCTGAAACTTTCGAAGCAAGTCGCTGACCCGTGGCGCCGTATTCATGTCGATCCCACCTCTCGCGGGACATGAAAACAGAAGGCGGGACCTTGCGGGAGAGGCGCATTCTGTTGGACCGACACTTGGCGCACCCGACGGGTGTATTGAACAGTTAGCGCTGCTGCCGATGCTTCGAGCTGACCACGGTACTCCCGTCGGCTATAGCCCCTTTCGGGGGCGTGCGCCGAGCCGGTGCGATCTGATATAGCGCATAGCCTGAAAAGGGTATCGCCGACTGATCGGCGGAATCCAGGGGAAAGTCATCTTGGGAGAACGTCCGGGGCCAAAGAACGATGGGGGAAGAATTGGACAATGCGACCGGACCGGTAGCGGTGGAACTCTGCGCGGGGTTCGGCGGAATTGGCATCGGGCTTCGGGCGCTCGGATACCACGTCGCGAAGGCGTACGACTCGTGGGCGGATGCAGTTGCCGTCTACAACCACAACTTTTCAGGGGAACTCGCCACTAAGTGTAATCTCTTGAGCGACAAGGGTCGCAAATTGGTCGCCGCTGACCGCCGCCGGATCGGAGATGTGGACCTTCTCGCGGCGGGGCCGCCGTGCAAGGGCTTCAGCCAGATCAGGAACGGAAGTCACGATGGACGAAATGGGCATAACCGAGTTCTTAAATGCATGCCTGACTACGTCGCGCTCCTCAGGCCACGTCTGTTCGTCCTTGAGAACGTCCCGGATCTCATTCGGCACCGCGGAGGCAAGACGCTGACCGATCTGTTGCGACGGCTTCAAGTGCCGGCGGACCGACTCAGGTATCGAGTCGAATACAGGGTGTACGATGCGGCGCATTTCGGAACTCCCCAAGCGCGACGCAGAATCCTGATCCTCGGCGTCCGGGACGGAAGCGGAACGGAGCGCCTGCCTGACGCCGGTCCGGACCTCGCGCAGCTATTCGCTGCGGTGCGTCACGGTGGCGTGGTCCCCGAGGAGCTTGCGTCATACGTCGCCGCTTTAAGGGATCCGAATGATGAGAACCTAACGACGGCGCGGCAGGCACTCTCGGACCTTCCGCAGCTTGGACCTGGGGAACCAGAAGTAGAGAGGGAATATGTGACCGATGCGGAGAGCGCGTTTCAGCGCTGGGTTCGTGTTGGTGCGCCTGGAAAGCTCCGGGATACGCGCACGCCCGCGGTGAAGGACGATACCGTCCGCCGACTACTGCACATCCCACCCGGCGGTTGCGCACGCGTGATTCCTGGAGAGCATCTAAACGGCTTATCTAGGCGTTACGATTCAGCATACCGCCGGCTTCACCCCGATGCACCTTCGACGGCTCTCTCTACCAAGTATGATTGCGTGTATCACTACAGTGAGCAGCGCTCCCTCTCAGTGCGCGAGTACGCGCGACTGCAAGGGATCCCCGATCGAATCACGTTTCCATCGAGCGTCGTGTGCCGGCGAAATGCATACGAGATGATCGGGAATTCAGTTCCGCCGCTGTTGATCGAGGGTGTGCTGGGTGAGGCGTTCGGAATACGGACTCGAAGGTTGGAGTGATGAGGACAGCCCAGGTGCTTCGGCGCGGAGCTGCCGAACGCCTCACCCGAATCGACGCCATTCTGGAATCCGCCTATGAAACATCTGAAGGTGAGCTCGGAAACAAGGAGGATCCGCTGGACGAGGCGATCTACATCATCCTCAGCTTCCAGACGGACCTTCGGCGCTTCAGCTCGACGTGGTCTTCCCTTCGGGCCGCGTACCCGACTTGGGATGCGGTCGAGCGTGCTCCGGTGCGCAAGATTGCCAGCGTTCTTCGCGAGGGCGGACTCCACCGCCAGAAGGCGCGGACAATCAAGCAGTTTCTGCTCGCCGTTCGTCGGTTCGCCGGCGGACTGTCGCTCGATGCACTGCGCGGGATGAACGATGCCGACGCCGAACAGATCCTCACGCGGCTTCCCGGTCTCTCTTGGAAGGGTGCCCGTTGTGTTCTGCTCTACAGTCTGCAGCGCAACGCCTTCCCCGTGGATGGAAATACGTTCCGCGTGCTCAAGCGTTCGGGGATTCTCGCCGCTCACGCGGTCTATCGGCGGCGCACTTCGCACGATGCAATTCAAGCTGTAGTGCCGCCCACCCGTCGACGATCTCTGCACGTGAACCTCGTCGTCCATGGTCAGCGGACGTGCCTCCCCCGTTATCCTCGATGTGCTGAGTGTGGGCTCTTCTCGACGTGTCCGAGAGTGGGGCTTCCCCGCATGAGGATGCGTGAGCCTATGGCGAGTCGACAGGAGGAAATCGGTCGCCTGGTATGAGTATCCTCCTGACCATCGGCGTGCTTGTCCTCGTGATCGCCTCTTTGATCACACTGCTCGTGGCACGCGCAGCGCGGCGAACGCGGATCAAGGCACAGGAAGAGGGACATCACGAAGCGGCAGCCCGCGCTGCGGCTGATGCGCAGCACAGAGCCCAAGAGTTGGCGCGCGTGGCGGCAGAACAGGAAGCTCGACAACGAGCTGAGGAAGATACGCGTATCGCGGCGGAGCAAGAAGCTCAGGAACGAGCCGAGGAAGAGGCGCGCCGCAAGGCAGAGGAAGGCCGTGTTGCAGCGGAGGCAGAAGCCCAGCGTAGGGCTGACGAAGAAGCCCACCAGCGATTGCTAGAGGAGGTGCGGGCCGAAGAAGAAGCCCGCGCTGCGGCTGATGCGCAGCGCAGAGCCCAAGAGTTGGCGCGCGTGGCGGCAGAACAGGAAGCTCGACAACGAGCTGAGGAAGATACGCGTATCGCGGCGGAGCAAGAAGCTCAGGAACGAGCCGAGGAAGAGG
>JACQEN010000311.1 GCA_016200585.1 Deltaproteobacteria bacterium | reverse complement strand
CGAGCCCCGAAAAGCGCAGCAAGTCATCGATCAAGGTTCTCATCCGCTGCACGCCTTGGCGAATTGTCTGCAAATGTCGATGACCCTCAAGTGGCAGCTGCGCGGAAAAGTCTTCGACAAGGATTTGCGAGAACCCTTCCACGGTGCGCAACGGTGCTCGCAGGTCGTGCGATACCGAATAGGAGAACGCTTCGAGCTCACGATTGGCTTCTTCGAGCTCCGCCGTACGGCTGGCGACGCGTTGTTCCAATTCGGCGTTGAGCTTGTGAACGGTTTCCGCGATACGCTTTCGTTCCGTGACGTCACGCACGATTACGGTAAACAGCTTGTGCCCCGAAACGTCGACGTGAGAAATGGCAGCCTCCGCTGGGAACTCTTCGCCGTTGCGGCGCAGACCGGTGATCATGCCGAACAGATGCATCTGCCGAGTCGATTCTCCCGTCGCTGCGAAACGCCGGAAGTGCTCTCGATGGCCGTCGCGGAAACGCGCCGGAATGAATCGCTCGATTGGCTGAGAGATCGCATCCGCTGCGGGGCAGCCGAACATCTTTTCCGCCGCGGCGTTGAACAGGACGATCTTGTGCTCGTCGTCGACGCTAATGATGGCGTCCATCGCCGAACCGATGATCCCGGCCAAACGCTTTTGGTTCTCGTCCAGTACCGCAGCCGACTGTCGAAGCTCCTTCACGTGATGATGTGTCAAAAATCCCAGCAGCAGCGCCGTGACGACGACGAAGAGCCAACCTTTGTAGGTCTGTAAGTGGCTGAGCAATTCGGGATCGTGCACCCAGTTCGAGACGAAATGGTCTGAAACGATGATCCACGTTCCGGCGATGAGCATGTACGTGATCGCCAGCTTTGCCTCCGCGAAGTGCAGGCGATGCTTTGGCGGCGCCGGATTCAAAATGTTCGGCGGAACGGGCGAGCGTTCCGTACCCTGTCCTCTAGTTGTTGTGCCCAATGTATCTCTTTCGGTGAAACAAGGCTGTGGCGGAACAACTATGTCGTTCGGGGGAATGAGTCGGTCGTCATGATATTTGGCTGCGCCTCTGTCCGGCGCGCTGCTCGCCTACCGACTATTCTACACACCACGTCTGGTGAGTCGAGGGCGATTTGCGGTCCCCGACGATTTGAGTTGCCGTTGTCAGCTCAAGGCCAATCGGAACGTTAAGTTGAGCATACCCTGAACTGAGGGCGGACCTACAGGCGCAAAATGCAGGTCGCCTGCCAGCCTGTATCGGAAAATGGCGTCAGCTACGTCTCGAGAATCCGTGCTCGTCCGTGTCCATCAGCGCCCAACCGTGTCCATTCGCGGATGCTTGTCGCGAATTGGGGTTGGCAATCTGTCGAGACTGCTCGTCGCCGGCAACGACAAGCGGTGTTGACTTAACGCCAGCCGTCGGCGGTTTCGGGCACCGCGGGTAGCGACCAGAACGTCATCATCTCTTCTGAGTCGTACCAGCGGACCTCACGCAGCCACTGCACCGCGATCGGCTGATCGCTGCTCACCTCGGCGCCGTAGCGGCGGTTGCGGCCGGCGACAGAGGTCATGTCGATGACTTTCAAACGCTGCGCTGCGATGTGCACCGGATGCGGCTCGCGGCGGCCGACGTCGTAGAGCGTCAATACGGCATGCGCGTCGGAGTTGCCGGGATTCAAAATCACGACACGTTCGCTCTCTCGTAACCAGATCTGTTTGGGGTCGTCGATCAGAAAGCCGTCGGCGATACGCCAAGCGCGACTTAGCTGAGGAATCGCCATGTACGATTTCGCGGCCTCACGGCGGCCGCGCGGCGAGGTCGTGTGGGCGCTTGGTGCATAGTCGTTGCCGACGTTCGACCAGCCGAGCGTGGCCTGAGCGACGATCGGCGTCAAACTTTCCACTTTGAGCGCCCAGCGTACGTTGGGCGGAATCGGCCAGCCGTCGGGGCTGCTCACCTGGTTGCTGGCGGCGGGAACGCGCAAGCTGAAATGTGCCGGCGCCTGCTCTTCGAAGTAGACGGTTGCGGCGACGTCGGCGACTGTGTCGGTCGGGTTCAGCAGCGCCACATGTACGAGCGTCTGAGACGGCAGCGACGGCTCGCGGAAGGAATCCAGGTCGATCAGGTACTGAGCTCGCATCGCGACGGGGCTGGCCGGCGCCGAGCGATCGCAGGCAGCAAACGCGAGGACGACAACGAACAGGAGCAGCGTCTGTGCTCGGTGCCATTGGTTCGCTCTTGCCACGGACGCTTCACTCCTTCGTGCGCGACGACCCGCCGACTCGACGAGCTCGGCGGGCAGCGCTGGTCGCTGCGTGCTCCGGTTCCTCATGCTCGCTTTCGTCCGCGACGCTGTGCTGTGCGAGATCCGCTTCGGCGGCGAAGAAGCGCAGGAGAAGCGGTTGGCCGATGGCCGGTAGCAGCGCTTCGACGAGCAAATCGGCAAACTCGTTTTCATGATGCTCGAGGCGCAGCAGCTCGCCGACCTTCTTGTTGCGGACGACGGCGTACAGATCGTTGAACACCGCCAACCCCACCTGGCGTGTGAGAGCTTCGACATCGGGGCTGCGGAGGGCCTCGCGCACGATTGTTTCGATCTGCTGGCGCTGATGCGATGAGATCATCGCCGCGTAGTTTGACAACGGCTGCGCCAGCATCTGCCGCGCCACGGTGCGGCTGAGCTCGTGTGCCGCTTGTTGATTTTCGCGGCTGATGGCAAAGGCAGTGACACGTTCCTGCAGCATCGGCGTGAAGCGGTGGATGAACGCTTTGATCTGGTCTTCCATCGTGCGCATGGCGAAGGCGCCGAAGAACGGGTTCAGGCGCTGGTAGAACGTCGATATCGAGGTGAACACCAGATCGGTGAGCAGGCCGGTAACGAATTCTTGTTGGACCAGACTGCGGATCGCCGCTTCGATCTCTTTCGACGGTTGCGCCGGCTGTGTGAGCAGTGCCTCGATGTGCCGGCCGAGCGGGTCGCCCACCAGGTCGCGTGGCGTCTTGCGTTGCCGGTCGAGACGGTCGGTGCCGCGGCGTTGCAGCTGTGCCAGAACGTCGGCGACGACGTCGGCGTGGAGCATGTGCCGGTCCCAAGCCTTGATGGACCGCCGCACCAATTCGGAATCGACGACGTCCTTGAATCGTGTGGTCGCCAAGACGCGCAGTTGGTCGGCGAGAAGTGCCGTCAAGCCGTCGCGAAAGGCTTTGGAGCGGACGCGTGTTTCCCAATACCTCTCGGCAGCGGCAGAGGGCGTACGAGCAGACGGCATGGCTCTGCTCTTTGTCCAATTACGGCGGCGAAGTACAGAGCGCCTGCCGCGAAGTTTGCCGGCGGCGGTTATCGATGCTCGAACGCGTAGTTCTTCGGGATGACGACGATGCCGCCGTCGGTAACCGTGAAGCGGGCGCGATCGCGTTGCAGATCGTAGCCGATGCGCTCTTCGGCTGGGACTCTGACACCTTTATCGATGATTGCGCGTCGGACGCGTGCGTGAGCGCCGATTTCGACGTCGTCGAAGATTACCGCTTCCTGTACGTGTGCGTAGCGATCGATGAAGACCCGCTGTCCCAACGTCGTGTGCTCGACGTGTGCGCCGTCGATCGCGCAACCGTTGCTTGTCAGCGACGCGAGGAGGCGCCCTTGACGCGCGGGTTCTTGAAGCTCGCTTTTCGCTGAAGGGGTTGGAGGTTGAGGGCTGCGGATCGGCCACTGACTGTCGAACAGGTCGAAGCTCGGACCTGCCGACAGCAGATCCATGCTGGCTTCGAAGTAACTGTCGATGGTGCCGATGTCGCGCCAGTACTTTGCACTGCCGCTGGTGTCGCGAAACGGATGAGCGAAAACCCGGCCGCCGCTGCGTAGGAGGTGCGGGAGGATATCGCGTCCGAAATCGTGCCAGCCGTTGCGCGTGGCATCGAGGGTCAATTCGCGCACCAGGACCTCGGTGTTGAAAACGTAGATGCCCATCGATGCCAACGCGAAGTGGGGAGTTTCCGGCATCGGCCGCGGGTCGGCGGGCTTTTCCTCGAAGGTCAGAATACGCCGGTTGTCGTCGATCGCCATGATGCCGAAGCGGTGCGCCTGCTGGAGCGGAACCGGCGTGCACGCCAC
The DNA here is from genome assembly GCA_016200585.1 of Deltaproteobacteria bacterium. GTDB lineage: Bacteria > Desulfobacterota > Binatia > HRBIN30 > HRBIN30 > JACQEN01. The sequence continues at coordinate 12,581 of JACQEN010000311.1, read as the reverse complement.
GGTGACCGCTGCGCCGCTGTACAGGTGTGCGACGATCATCTCGCTGTAGTCCATTTTGTAGACGTGATCGCCGCCGAGGACGAGCACCAGCGCCGGTTGTTCTGCCTCCAACGTGCGCAGGTTTTGAAAGAGCGCATCGGCGGTACCGCGATAGAAGATCTTGCCGTCGTGACGCTCCGGCAAGATGACGTCGACGCCTTCATCAGGCGAGCCCGGCGACGAGTCCCACACCTGTTTGATGTGGCGATCGAGCGAGCGTGGTTTGTATTGGGCAACCACGTGAATGCGCCGGATTCCAGAGTTGATGCAGTTGGAGAGCGTGAAGTCGATGATGCGGTAGCTACCGCCGAAGGGCACCGCGGGTTTGGCGCGGTCGCGCGTCAACGGAGCCAGACGTTGGCCTTCGCCACCCGCCAAAACCATCGCGGCGGTGTGGCGCAGCACCTCGCTGCCCGACGGCACAGACTTCAGGCGGCCGGCTGGCGCGACACTGTGCAGCGCCATCGGCACACCCAGCAGTGGGTCGATGTGCAAGTCCGGCGGAATTGAGTCTCCAAATTGGGGTATCCCTGGAGTCGACAGTGGCGCGAGATGCGTTCCGTCCATACTCGACCTCCCCTTGTTGGGCGCCTCCATGAGCATTCGCCATGCCATTCATTAGGGAGGGCCGTCCGAGTTGGAGACGCTGATTCGTCTGCGTCAGCTGCGGCGAGCGCAGGACATCGAGAATCATTGGATGTCTCGATCGCTCGGCGGTGACTTGTACACGCCTATTCGTCGCGACCGGCCGCGCGCTCCATGCCGGTCGGGCGCTGGCAAAAAACGGTCGTTTCCGGGGGAAGCGCCGGCCTAGCGACATCGCGCACAGCGTCCGATTCGGCCCTTCGTGACCGCCAGCTTCGAATCGTTTGCGCGTTCAGGAAAGACCTGGGTGCTCATGTCAACATTGCAAAGACCTGTCTTGCGCCGATCGTTGGCCCGTGAGAGTTGTTCCTGTCATGCGGCGTGCAGTAGTGGCGGGGGTGTGCTGGGCGCTTGTTGGACCTCTGATCGTTCTTCTGAGTTTCCCGGTTGCGGCGCAGGTGGGTGTTGCGTCCTATCGAATCGAACCAATCACCGGAGGTTTGAAGGAGCTCAAGCTGCGCTTCGATCCGCTGCAGCTCGGTCTGCTGGAAAAGCTGAACCGGCGTGACCTCGATCATATGGGCCGGTTGAGTCAGATCGTCGTCGCCGCTGGTTGGAATCAAGACGAGCTGGCCTTGAGCCCGTTACCACGCAACTATCCGGTTGCCGCAGCGTACGCGAAGCTCATTGTGGTCCAACAGCCGTTTCAAGTTTTCGGGGCTTACGAATACGGCCGTCTCGTACGCTGGGGACCGGTCAGCACCGGACGCCGTTCACGTCCCACTCCGTACGGGTTGTTCCATCTCAACTGGCGATCCGTCGGGCGGCACAGCACGGTCGACGCGGATTGGTACATGCGTTGGTACTTCAATTTCGACAACCGGCAGGGCTTGTCGCTGCACGAATACGAGCTGCCCGGTTTCGCTGCCAGCCACGCCTGCGTCCGCTTGCTGGCACGCGACGCCCGCTGGATTTTCGATTGGGCAGAGGGGTGGCAGCTGTCGGCAAACCGCAAAGAGGTGATTCGACCCGGCACGCCGCTGTATATCGTCGGTGCATACGATTTCGGGAATCCTCCGCCCTGGATGGCCCTCGAGCATCTGTCGACACGAATCGTCCTGCCGGAAATGATTTCAGAACCAGACATGCGACCCTAAAATCGAAAAACCTCCGTCATCGGTCTCGAACGCACCCGCAATCGGCTCGTGGCCATCAAGTTGCTAGATCGATGATTGGTTGCACTTGGTCGTCGCAAGCGGAGCTCGAACGAATGAGGTGAACGAAATGGCAGTCTTTCTCGAAACGCTGAGCGACCGGCCTTTATCGGCGCGTCGCATCGAGCTGGTGGAACGGAAAGGAATCGGCCATCCGGACACGATCTGTGATTCGGTGGTTGAAGCCGTATCGCTTGCCCTCAATCGGCTCTACCTCGATCGCACAGGCGCGTTGGCGCACTACAATATCGACAAAGCCCTGTTGGCCGCCGGCCAGTGCGAGAAGGGCTTCGGTCATGGTGAGATCACGCGACCAATGGAGCTGATCATTGGCGACCGTGCGACCTTTGTCGTCGATGGCACGGCGCTTCCGGTGGCGGAGACAGTACGCGCGGCAGTCGACGCCTGGGTGCAGGACCACCTTCCGAATGTGCGTCCAGCGCGGGACCTGCAAGTTCGTCTGGCCCTCGCACCCGGATCGACGGAGCTGTGTCGGATCTACAAAGAGCAGACTGCGATCGGTTCGAACGACACCTGCGGCGCCTGCGGCTACGCACCGCTGAGCCCGACCGAGGAGCTGGTTCTGGCCGTCGAAAAATTCCTGAACGGTCCCGAGTTCAAGGGTGCGTTCCCAGACACGGGGCAGGACGTCAAAGTGATGGCCGCGCGGCACGACGAACACCTGACTCTGACCGTGGCGATGCCGTTGTTGTGTCGCGCGACGCTTTCGGAACGCGACTATTTCCGACGCAAGGAGGAAGTGCTGGTGCGGTTGGCGCAGCAATTTCCGGACGGCCCATTTCGGATCGACTGGGGGCTGAACTGCCTTGACCGCCCCGGCCTCGGAATGGGCGGAGTGTATCTCACCCTGAGCGGCACGTCGGCGGAAGATGCCGATTCGGGGCAAGTCGGACGTGGCAATCGCGTCAACGGCCTGATCGCCTTTTCTCGGCCCACGGGAGGAGAAGCGGCGGCCGGCAAGAATCCTCTCGCGCACAGCGGGAAGATCTACAGCGTCTTGAGTCACCGGCTGGCGCGCTTGATCCACGAAGGCTGTCCGGTCGCCGAAGAAGTCTACGTCCACCTGGCCGTGCGCATTGGAGAGCCGATCAACCAACCGTGGACCGGCGTCCAACTTGTCTTACCCGCCGGTGTGGAGTTGGGCGATGTACAAGGAAAGGTTCGCGACGTCGTCGAAGCGGAGCTGGCGCGCTTTCCGCAGTTTCAAGCCGAGCTGGTGCGAGGCAGCTACGCAATTTGTTGAGGCCGGCCCCGCGACGTACCGTTTGCTGCGACTGGTTCCCCGATCTTTGAAGATGCGCCGGTTGCGTAGAGCATTCAGTAGCCAATGGTCGATTTCAATCGAAATGCCCCAGGAGGGACTTGAACCCCCACCCGGTTACCCGGAACAGATTTTGAGTCTGTCGTGTCTGCCATTCCACCACTGGGGCATGAGGCCAGTTGGCGCGTCGGTGTGACTTACCGACTCGCGTTGGAGATTTCAACTCGGCTTTGTAAACAACGAGTTGAATGGTCGAAAAGTCGAGGAGTGGAAGCCGACCTCGAAGTTTTCGCCCTTTGACTAACGCTTCGGCTGTTCCGGTTCCTTCGGCAGGAAGGTATCGGTCGGCTTGCTGGCTTCCTTCTGCATGGATGCCTGATGGTGCTGGACTTTGTTGAGAGCTTCACCCGCGAGGCGGCGTAACGTGGCGTTGCTATCGTCTTGCGATATTTGCTGCAGTGTGGGGCTCGCTTCCGCCGAACCGATGTCGCCGAGGGCGTAAATCGCCGTGCCCCGTGTCGCCTCGTCGAGATCACGTTGCAAGAACTCCATGATCGGCTTGGCCGAGCGCGGGTCGCCGATCTTGCCGAGCGAAGCCAGGATGAGCTGCTTCATCTGCGGCTCGGTCGTGCGCAGAAACAAATGCTGGATCAGCACCTGCGTCGAGTCGACCGCACGCATCTCACCCAGCTCTTCCACCGACTTGGCGCGGACGCGAACATCGCTGTCGCCGAGGGCCTGGATGAGATACTCGACGACTTTGGGATCGTGCGTGGCCCCGAGCAACTTCACGCCTTCCAACCGCTTCGCCGGGTCGTCGCTACCGAGCTTCTTGACGTAGTCCTCGATGCTCGTGCCCTGCGTGTTCTTCTGGTAGCGCTGGCGCATCTGCTGGCTGTTGAATTGCGCCTGCACCGGCATAGCGGAGAACGCCGCGAACGCCGTGAAGAGAAAGAGATACGGGAGCCGGGAGCCGGGAGAAGCGAGGATCATGAGTTCGGTGTGCCGAGGCGGACCATGATCCAATCGGCCATCTCGTGCACCGTGTATTGCGGAGGATTGTCGGCGCGGAAGTCGAGAATGATGCGCAATGCACCCTGGCTTCGCGACACCCGTACGCCACTGATCTCGTCGTCGGTTTGATCCAGGCTGCGCTCCGGCAAGTCGGAAGCGCCGGTAGGTCCCCAGGCTTCGACGCTGATGCGTCCCGGTTTGCCGGCGTATGAATGCCGCACCAACGTTGGCAGACGCGACAGGCGCAACAGAACCGCCCGATGGCCATCGACGTTCTGGATCTGCAGGCTTCGCAGGTTGACCGGGGCTTGGTCACCGGTCGGAGATTCCGTCGGGCGACCGAGATTGAGCGAGCATCCCGCGACGGCCACAGACAGCACCACGAGCAGGAAAGCAAATCGTGACATGTGGAGTCGAGATAGCCGATCCGAGAGAGGGCGGCAAGATGAGAGGCGATGCCCCGATGAGAGAGGTGATGCGGATACCGGTGTCTCGCCGATTGTGGCAATGCTCTTGCGCTGGCGCTCGCGGACCGTATTCTGCGCAGGATGGACGAACCGCTGATCGACGGAGCCGTGCCGCCCGAGCGCCGCTACCAGGTGGGATCGTTCGGTTTGAAACTGAACGTGCTCGAGTGGGGCGATCCGCAGGCGGTGCCAATCGTTTTGACGCACGGCATGTGGGACCACGCCCGCAGCTTCGCGGTCTTCGCGCCGCTGCTGGCGCGCCGCCATCGCGTCATTGCGGTCGATGCGCGCGGCCACGGGGAGTCGGAGTGGGCCGCCCACTATGGGTGGTTCTCCGATGTCCTCGATATCGTCAACGTGCTGCGCGGGATCGGCAAGCCGGTCTATCTGATCGGACACAGCAAAGGCGGCGGTCAGGCAAGCGACGCGGCGCGCATCGCCGCGGATCTGGTCGTCAAGCTGGTGAACATCGACGGTTTCGGACCGCCGGTGCTCGCCGAGCCGCCGCCCGCGGCCGACGGCTTGGCGCAATATCTCGACCAGCACCGCTCGTTGCGCGAGCACTGGCGCCCGTACGCGTCGCTCGAGGAGCTCGTCGAACGCCGCCTGGCTCAAAATCCACGCTTGAGTCGCAACTGGCTGCGGTACTTTGCCTTCCACGGGGCGCGGCGCGACAACGACGGTTGGCGTTGGAAGTCGGATCCATACATGGCAGTGGGTTTCGGGCCCTGGCGGCCCGATTGGATCGGCCCCTCGTACGCCGGAATCGCGATGCCGATGCTAGCGATCGTCGGATCGGAGCACGATACGTGGGGGCCGCTGCCGGAAACTTTGCTGGCCGAACGTCTCGGCTACGTGCCGGACTTGCATCGTTGCACGATCGCCGGGGCAGGGCACTTCGTGCATATCGAGAAACCGCAAGAGACGGCCGCGGCCGTTCTCGACTTTCTGGGGGCATGATGCGACTGTTGCATGGCCGAGTGCATCTGACACTGCACGAGCTCACCGCTCGTCCCGGTCCGCCGTTGCTCCTGCTGCACGAGCTCTACTCCGACCGTCGTGGCTGGGGGGATGTTGCTGCAGGCTGGCCTGGCAACGTCTACGCTCTCGATTTCTGTGGACACGGCGACTCGCAAGCGGTGAAGGGCGGCTCGTACACCCCCGAGCTCCTCGTCGCCGATGCCGATCTGGCGTTGCAGCAGCTCGGTGAGGTCTCCGTTGTCGGCGCCGGTATCGGCGCTTACGTAGCATTGTTGTTGGCGGGGGCGCGTGCCGGCGCCGTGCGCCGCGCCGTGCTATTAGCGGGGGCCGGCCTCGCCGGCGGCGGGGCAACACCCGACTTTACGCGTCGGGCTCCGTCGTTTTGGCCGGAGACCAAACCCGACGCCGATCGGCGGTTCGATCCAATGGTGCGGTTGCTGGAGATGGATGTTCGCCCCGTCGACTACGTCCAACAGTTCGCCGTCGCGGCGCGCAGCCTGATGCTGGTCGAAGATGGGAGCGCGCGGCCGCCTTGGTGGGAAGCGACGCGGCGACACGCCGGGCGCGATCTCGAGGCGTCCGAGCTGGAGCAGGCGTTGGCGCAGCTGGTGAGCGGTTACGCCAAGCGCACCGGCGAAAAGTAGTCGAGCTCGGGCGCTTTCTCGCCAAGCACGGCCGCGGCCCCGAGGCGACCGACGGCGGGTGCGGTGGTGACGCCGTGACCGCCGAGAGCGGCGACCCAGACGAGTCCCTCGACTTCCGGGTCGCGACCGATGACGAAGCGTTCGTCGCCGGCGAAGGTGCGCAGGCAAGCCCACGATTTGACGATCTGCGCGTGCACCAGGGCCGGGAAGGCGCGCCGCAGCTTGTCTCGGAACAGCGGCTCCATGGCGGCGTCGACCGCCGGGTCGACCGGCGGATGCGGTGTCGCGTCGCAGGGGCTGGAAAGCAGTCCGGTGCCTTCCGGCCGGAAGTAGATGTCGAGGTCGTTGTGCCAGACGAAGGGCCAGCTCGGGTCGGTCGGAAAGCCGACTTGCAACTGGTACATGTGGCGCCGGCGTGCCTGGAACGATCGTGCCCCGACTCCGGCCATGCGGCCGATCTCGCCTGCCCAGGCGCCGGCGGCGTTGACCAGGATAGGCGTGGCGATTGGACCGCGGTTGGTCGCCACACCGGTGATGCGACCGCGGTCGACTTGAACGGCGGTGATCGTGCGCTCGAGCTGGATATCGGCACCGCAGAGCCGGGCGCCGTCCAAGAAGCATTGCAGCAGGCGTTTGACATCGACGACGCCGTCGCTCGGATTCCACAGAGCCAGATCGAAGCGTGCGTCGGCAAGCGGCGGCACCATGTTCATGGCGCGGTCGACCGGCAAGATCTCGCACGGCAGCCCGAGGGTTTGCGAAATCTCATAGGATCGTTCGAGCGCCGCGATGCCGGAGCGACCGGCGAGCAACAGCGAACCGCTGCGCCGCAGCAGCGGGATACCGCAGAAATCGTTCGGCGGCGTGGCGATGAACTGCGTCCCTTCCAAAGCGAGACGAGCTTCTTGAGGATCGGAGAGCAGCTGGAAGGTCAACGACGCGTTGCGCCCGGAGGCGTAGAACCCCGGCACGGCTTCGGGTTCGAGAAGGCGGATGTTCCTGATGCCGCGCCGCGCCAGGCGGTAAGCCGTCGTCGCTCCTGCAAAGCCTCCTCCGGCGATCACGATGTCGGCAGTTTCCATGGTCGAAGTGTCGCGCTACGCGGCGATCATTGATTCATGTTGATATTTCGTTGATGAGTCAATCGACGCCACAGCGAGGAGAACAGACACATGCGACTGGTAACGTTCGTGCACGAGGGGGAGACACGCGTTGGTGCGGAGACCGGCCGCGGCATCGTCGACTTCCGGACCGCGGCTCCGTCGCTGCCGGCGACGATGGTCGAGCTGTTGGTGGCGGGTCCGCAGGCGATGAAGACGGCGCATGCCGTCGTCGCCAGGGCTCTCGACGATGGGGTCGGATTTCTGTCAAACGGCGACGTGACGCTTCTGGCGCCGCTACCGCGGCCCGGCAAGATTCTCGGTATCGGGCTCAACTATCGCGAGCATGCCGGCGAAACCGGACGCGAAGCGCCGCAGACGCCGATTGTCTTTTCGAAAGCGGTGACGGCGGTGATCGGACCCGGTGCCGCGATTCACCTGCCGGCGGTGAGCTCGATGATCGACTACGAAGGTGAGATGGCCGTGGTCATCGGGGCACGCGCCAGATCCGTATCCCGCGGAAACGCGATGAGCCGCGTTGCCGGGTACACCGTCATGAACGACGTCACAGCGCGCGATTACCAACAGCACAGCGGCAATTGTATGGGCAAGTCGTTCGACACCTTTGCGCCGATGGGTCCGGCGATCGTGACACTCGACGAAATCTCCGATCCACAGAGCGTCGCCCTGCGTACCGTCCTTAGCGGCGAAGAAGTGCAACACGGCGACACGCGCAACATGATCTTCGACGTTCCGACTTTGATCGAGTTTCTGTCGGCAGCGCTGACCCTCGAGCCGGGCGATGTCATTACGACGGGTACCCCCGCCGGCGTCGGTATGCGGCGCAATCCGCCGCGGTTCTTGAAAGCCGGCGATACGGTGCGTGTCGAGGTTGCAGGTGTTGGGGTGTTGGAGAATCCTGTGGTTGGGGGATGATGCAGTGAGGTCGTGAGGTCGGAGGATCCCAAGACCTCACTCTTCACGCAGCGCGATCAACAAATCATTGTCCGCCGGCGGGCTGTCGGAGAACGAGTTGACGTAGGCGGCGAGCAACGGATCGCCGAGCTCTTCGGCGGTGTAGTCGAAGCGTTCGTCGCCGTCGGCGATCGACGGCCACCAGGCGTGTAGCTTGGCCGACGTGGTGCGGGCGCGCTCCGGGGTGTAGTTGAACGGCGGTGCCATGAGCGCGTCGCCGATGATGGCGACGAAAGAATCCGTCGTGTAGCGCCGCGAATGCGTCTGCAAATCGGGGTACGAGGGGATCGAACGTAGCCGGCGACTGCGGATGTCGAGCTCGCCGTCGCGCAGCGTAATGACGCGATAGGCGTGCGGGAATCCGGCCAGCGAAGCGGTGGCGATGTTGTAGAGACTGCCCTCCTGCTTTACGTCTTGCATGTGCAAATGGCCGGTGAGCGTGATGCGCACATCGTGTCGCTTGAGCAACTCCTTGAGCGCCGGTGAGTTCTCGACGTGGAACCAGGAGAACGTCGGGTTCACCGTCTCGCCGGGCACGTGCTCGATGATGCTGTGGTGCAGCATGACGATGGTTTCGCGCTGCGGGTCGCGTTGTCGCGACAGGTCGTCGTCGAGCCAGGCGAGGACACGTTCGGAGATTTCACCGCAATCGTCATCCGGCTTGGCGGAGCACAAGCCGACGAGATGGAGATCCGGTGTCGGATCGCAGCTGTACGCCGGCAAATCGGTGCTCTTGAAGCCGAAGTCGCCGTAGAGTTGCGGTATCTGGTCGGTGCGGACCGGAACGACGTCGGGGTCGAGGTACTCGCGCGGTCGCAGCTTTTGCGGTCGCGGTTGATCGTGGTTCCCGGAAACACAGAACACCGGCTTCTTGAACCGCGACAGGAGATCGCGTGCCGCATCGTGGTTGTACGGTTCGGAGTCTTTGGTGAGATCACCGGCACAGAGAACGAAATCGACGTCCGGCATGGAATTGATTTCGTCGATGGCCGCTTCGAGCAGCGCAACACTCTCGCGGTACATGGTCGGCTCGTTGGGAATGGTCGGCGCCGTCCAACCGGTTTGTGGGTTGGCGACGGTGACATGCGGGTCGGAGATCAATGCAAAGGTCGACATGGGAAGCGATCCTCGCCCCGCCGCTGAGACGAGTCAAATGACAGAAGAAAAAAAGACGGATCCGCATTGGCGGATCCGTCTTTGGTTTTGCACGTCAGATCTGTGGATCAGATCTTGTTGACGTTGCTTGCTTGCGGTCCCTTGCGGCCATCGGTGATGTCGAACGACACCCGTTGGCCCTCTTCGAGACTTTTGAAGCCGTCGCCATTGATCGACGAGTAGTGAACAAACACGTCCTCGCCGTTCTCCTGGCGAATGAAGCCGTAACCCTTTTCAGGGTTGAACCACTTCACGGTCCCTGTAGCCATGAGCGATCCCTCCTTCCTTGAAACTCGTTAACCGGGGGTGCTGCATGTCCAGGGAGGCGTGTTGCGGTAAAGCGTTGCCTAGCGGAATGAACGAACCTAACCGGTGTAACTTCCCCGTCTGTAGCCGACTTCAAGCGAAGGCTCAAGAGAGATCGGGGGCCGGGAATCCGGGGTATTTGATACCGCGACGGGCCGGTTGCATTGAGGTTTCAACCAGCCCGTACGGTCCAAAGCTGTGGTCCGGCTTTCATCCCGGACTGTTCGTAAGCGCCACGTAGTTGCGGCACGGCTGCAGTCGCAGTGCCGGACATTTCGGATACGTGGCCGGCGGCGTGATGCCTGGAAGCACCGGTAAGACAAGGCGCGACGGTGCCGCCGCGGAACGGCCGATGGTATTGATGACCGTGTCGCCGGCGGGCAGGACATCGAATTTCCAGCGCGGTCTCGTGGCCCCCGGCGAGTTGACAATCAGGCGGATACGCGATCCGGCGCGAAAGACATGTGCAAACGGGAAGATCTCGACCCGCGCTTGGACGAGCTCGTTCGGCGGTAGGGGCGCCGCGTCGACTTGAAGGTGCGTCTGCACCGGGCGCAGGATGGTCGATTGAGTTTCGTCGACGTGGCGATGGCTGGCGCGCAGCCAGCCGCTTTGGATGTACGACTCCTTGGCGTCGGGGCGAACTTCGGTGAGCGTGACTTGCAGATCGGTGTCCGTCGCGGTCGACTTGATCCACAGGTCGGCACTGCCCGAACCGGCCATCACCAGAGTTTCGGTCAGCGGGTCGGTCTCATAAATCGCCGCTTTCCCGGGTTCCGGCTGCCGCCAGTTCCAATTCGGCAAGGCTGTCCAGATGCCGCCGTCGCCGCCTTCATAGGTCGTCAGCTGGCCCAACGATGGATCGTACTGGTAGGAATCGGCGCCGTCGCCGGCCGGCGGCTGCGTTGCCAGATGCTGGTTGGCGTCGAAATACCAGATGGTTGGTTGAGTGCTGGCGATCGGCCACTCGGTAAACGAACGCTCGAAGGAGGGGATGGGCGACCCGGGAGTGATGCTGCCGGCACCGTTCTCAAAGAGGATACGGATCTTCGGTTCGGCTTCAAAGCGTCCGAGCGCCGTGTTGAAGTCGGTGGTGTCGGTGTAGCGATCCTTCTCGATGTTGACGTGATTCACGCCGAACACCGACTGCGCGATGACCCCCACGGCAAGCTTGCCGGCGTCCGGCAGCTTCGGGATCTCGCGCCGTACGTAGAACGACAGGAACTCCGTCCAGCGCGTGAAGATGGCCGGTCCGATCGAGTCGGTATGTCCACCGTTGGTGATGGTGAAGTGCAGCTTGTTGGTGCCCGTGAAGTTCGCCAGCATGTTCGGGAAATAGCCGCCGGTCTGCTCGTCCTGCCAAGCGCCGGCCAGGAACACCGGGACTTTGATCTTGTCGACAAACTTGATCGGGCTGATCGGATCGACCTCGGCGGCGTTGTAGTACTTGTTATCGTTGATGAGCCCGACGAGATTGGGATTCTGGCCGCGGAATTTCTGGTTGCTGATGCACACCTGATCGCCGAGATCGCGACGTTTGGCGGCGTAGTCCTGGCCGAACGGCTCGGCTTCGCGCTGGCGCTCGGCGGTCCAATCGGTTGCAAAGCCGTTGTTCAAGATGCCACCCGGATAGAGGATGCCGCGCGCCGTGTCGGAGATCACCGACAGCGGTGCGATGGCCGCCAGGTGCGGCGGTTGGGTCTGGGCGACGAAAAGCTCGCTGATCGCCGGATACGACACGCCAACCATTCCGACCTGGTTGAACTTTACCCACGGCTGTTGCGCGATGATCTCGACCGCATCGTATCCGTCGGTGTCTTCGGCTGCTTCGTAGAACTTGAAGGAACCGCCGGAGCAACCGGTGCCGCGGATGTTGATTCCGACGGCGGCATAGCCCAGCGTGCTGGCCAGCAAGGTGCTGGGCTGCGGAGAATCGGGGTTGGAGGGATCATATCCGGAGTACTCGATCACGGTCGGGTACGGGCCTTGGTCGATCGGCCCGGGCAGGATGACGTTGATCGCCAACTGCGTGCCGTCGCGCATTGTGATGTACTGGTAGCCGGCGACGACGTGTTGTTGAGTGTAGAAGGAGTTGTCGGGGACCTGGTCGGTGGCCCAGACCGCAAGCGGGCCGATTGCTTTGCGCTCGGCACCCTCGCCAGTAGCGACGACGTAGTCGCTCGCCGGCGGCAGACTGCGGAAGATCAACGTTCCCTGCGCGTCGGTCGTGCCGCTTTGCACGACTTGTCCCTGCGCGTCTTCGACCTGCAGATCGAGACCCGGCGGAGCATAGTTGATCAGCAATTGCTCGATGGAGCTTTGCACCGCGAGACCCTGCGGCGGAGTCGTCGGGGTTGATGTCACCGTGGGTGAGGAAGACGGGGTTTTGCTCGCCGTCGCCGTTGTCGTTGCCGACGCGGTGCTGGTCGCCGTTGCTACGGGCTGTGTCGCGGTTGCGGACGGTGGCACCCGGGTTGCCGTGAACGTTGGCAGCGACCGCGCCACCGTAGCCGACGGGATGGGCGACGAGCTGGCGGTTGCCGTCGGCACGACGACGGTGAAAGTCCGAGTCGCCGTTGGTGCAGTGGTGTGCGTCGGGACCGGGCTTGCCGTTGCGGTCGGCACGGCGCCGCTACCGCTGTTGCTATCGCCGCAGCCGACGAGGAACGTCACGGCCGCGAAGGCGACCGCAGCCTGCCGGTAGAATCTCTCCATGGATCTCATTCGCTCAGTTCTCCAACTCGAATTTGCCTGCCGGGCGGGTACAGCGCGTGGCCTGCGGAAGCTTCCCAGCGGTTTGCGAAAGCCGCACCGTAGGT
>JACQEN010000310.1 GCA_016200585.1 Deltaproteobacteria bacterium | reverse complement strand
CCTGATTGCAGCGCAGCCGAGCATACGCGAAGTCTTCGAAGCCAACGCCCGCGAAGCCAGTGCCCGGCTGACAGTACTCGATATCGATTTGCAGCAAGCTCTCGCGGCTGTTCGCGGTCGCGGATTCGTCGCTTATCATTCTGCCTGGGGCTATTTCAGTCGCCGCTACGGCTTACGCGAAGTCGGTTCGTTGGAACCCTTCCCTGGCAAGGAGGTGTCGGCCCGCGAGGTCATGGCCTTGGTCGATGCAGCGCGCGCAGCTTCGACCCGTGCCGTCCTCGTCGAGCCGGCCTTCAGCCCGCGCGTCGCCGAGCAGATCGCGCGCGAAATCGGCGGCCGGACGTACACCGTCGACCCGCTCGGCATGCCCGGTGTTCCCGGGCGTGATACCTATGTCGACTTGATGAAGTATAATGCGCGGATCTTTCGCGAGGCTCTGCAATGAACCAAAGCGCACAGCCGATCATCCTGGCCCGGGACCTCGGCATCGACATCGACGGCCGGCCGGTGCTCTGGAACATCGATCTGTCCGTGCAACCCGGAAGCTTTGTGGGCATCATCGGCCCCAACGGTGCCGGCAAGACGACCCTGTTGCGTGTCCTCCTCGGCTTGATCCCGGTGACTCATGGTACGGTCAGCGTCTTCGGACGTCCGCCCAGCGATCTCGGCGGTCGCGCCCGCGAGATCGGCTACGTGCCGCAGCGTCCGAACTTCGACCCGCGCTTTCCGGTGTCCGTGCGCGACGTCGTGATGATGGGCTGCTCGGCCAGTTTGGGGTTGCTGCGATCCCCGCGACGAGCCGACTGGGAACACGTCGACACACTGATCGAACGGGTCGGCCTGGCGGGAAAACATGCCAGCCGCATCGGCGAGCTGTCGGGAGGAGAGCAGCAGCGCGCCTTCCTGGCGCGAGCCTTGTGTGGACGGACGCGACTGCTCTTGCTCGATGAAGCAACGACCGGACTCGACCTTCCGGCGCAACACGAGCTGTACGCGTTGTTGCACCGACTACGGCACGAGATGAACCTCACGGTGCTTGCCGTGTCGCACGATTTGTTGGAGCTCAGCGGACATGCCGACGAGCTCGCCTGCATCAACGGCACGACACACATCCACGGCAAGCCTCATACCGTGCTCCACAGTCACGAATTGCGTGAAGCGTATCGTTGCGAGTTCGACTTCCTGTCGAAAGAGGCGACGGCCGAGGGCACTCGTCGATGATCGACGCGTTGAGCTACGGCTTCATGCAGCGGGCGCTGCTGGCAGGTGTCTTGGTTGGTCTCCTGTGCGGCGTGCTGGGCTTCTTCGTCGTCCTGAAGCGGCTATCCTTCATCGGCGTCGGGATTTCGCATTCGGCTCTAGGAGGTATCGCGCTGGGCGTCCTTCTGGGGATCGAGCCGCTGTTTGCCGCAGCGGTATTTTCGACGGCGATCGCATGGGCGATCGGCTGGCTGACGCGGAGCGGACGCCTCCACGAAGACACCGCCATCGGCATCCTTTTCTCTGCGTCTATGGCCCTCGGTGTGGCACTGATCAGCTTATCGAAAAGCTATCAGGTCGACCTATTCGGTTATTTGTTCGGCAACATCCTCGCAGTATCGCCAGCCGATCTATGGCTCCTGAGCGGAATCGCATTCGTCGTGCTGGCGCTCGTCGGCCTGCTGTTCAAGGAACTGTTGTTTATCGCCTTCGACGAAGAGGTAGCCCGCGCCAGTGGGCTGGCCGTAACGCGGCTCTATCTGCTGCTGCTCACCTGTTTGGCGCTGGCGGTAATTGCCGCGATCCGGGTCGTGGGCCTGGTCCTCGTCGAAGCCTTGCTGGTCATCCCGGCAGCGATTGGTTACCAGCTGACGCGCGGCTACCGCAGCATGCTGCTCGTGTCGGTAGCCAGCGCGGTCCTCGCCGCCCTTGCCGGCTTGTGGATTTCCTATGCCTTCGACATCGCGGCAGGTGCGACGATCGTTCTTGTGCTGGCTGCGGGCTTCTTTGTCGCCCTCGCAATAGCGCGCCCCCTACATCGAGAAAGAGCCCGAACCTAAGCGCCGTCAGGAGGCCGGAGACGGAAGCGGCACGGACGCGGGGTGCCACCAGCACCCCGACATCGCCCCTCTCCCGTCTCCCATCTCAAATCTCCCGTTTGCCTGCAGGCGCGTCAACGACGCTATTGCACGCGGATGACGATCGACGACGACAGGCCCACGACCCCGTTGACGTCGCGCAGGCGCGCGGTGACGAGGGTATCGCCTGTTTGGAAGGCGAGCACGCCGTCGATCGAAGCGCAGAACTGCAGGGTGCTACCCGCGGCGACAAAGTTGTAGTCACCGGAAGGGAACAACACACAGGAGTCGCTGCGGCCGCGGGCAATCGGATTGCCGGCACCATCGCGGAAACGACACGCAAAGTCGTTGACGGCGTCGATATTGGACTCGGTGAGATCAAAACTCGGCGGACTGATGCCCGGCACGCCACCGCCCGGTGAAGGCGTCGGATTGCGCGGATCTGGAACGTCGCAGACCGCCGGACTGCCGTTGCCGAGGTCGCGCGATACTTGGACCTGCAAATCGGGAAAGGTGATCAGATCGGACTGATACGACGACGGACTGACTGCCGCACCACTCGCTCCCGGGCGCCCTTCGACGACCAGCGTAAATCCAAATCCGCCACGCCGTTGATAGATCGGCACATTGTCTTCGGTGAAATCAATCGGTTCGAGGAGTGTACCGTCGGCGCGGGTAACCCCGAAGAAGGTGATTGCCGGACCGGACGACGACACGGGAGTGGGCACCACGGTCGGCGTGGCACTCGGCGGCGGCGTCGGCACCGGTGCGACGCGTAAGATGATGTTTGCCGACGGCCCGACGTAGCCGCTCGTATCACGCAAACGGACGGTAACCAGCGTGTCCCCGTCTGGGAACGACATGCTGCGCGCAATCTGACCGCAGAATTCGATCGTGCTCGACGTGTCAACGAAGGCGTAGTCACCGGAAGGAAACAAAACACAAGCATCCTGCGACCCAACACCTTTGGGATCTCCCGCACCGTCGCGGAAGCGGCAGGCAAAGTCGTTAATCGCTTTGATGTTCGAATCGGTGGGCGAAAAATCCTTCTGGGCAATGCCCGGGACGCCTCCGGAGTTCGGCGGACTGATGTCGCAAACGGCGGTGCTGCCGTTACCGAGGGGGCGCGACGCGATGATTTGCAAATCGGGCAGGCCGCTCAAGTCTTGCGTGTAACTGGAATCGCCTACCGGCGCGCCGCTCGATCCAGGTCGTCCTTCGACAATGATCGAGAAGCCAGAGCCGCCAATGCGCGTGTAGATCGGCGTCCCATCGCCACTCAACGAGCTCGGTTCGAGAAGTGAAAAATCAGCTCGTGTCACCCCGAGGAAGGTGATGATCGGACCAATCGTCGGCAACGCCGTCGGTGTACTGGTGGCAGTCGCCGTGGGCCGCACCGTCGGCGTCGCCGCCGGAGCGTTGTCGCCTCCTCCGCCGCCGCAGCCCGCAAGCGCGGCCGTCACGAGCGCCAATCCGATCACCGGCCCACCACAACGTTTCATAACAACCTCCTCCTCATCCGACAGCGTCGCCCTGCAATGCTGCGTTTCAGACTACCGCGACCGAGCCGGAATCACAACTAACCTTGATGCGACTTAGCCTTGATGTGACAGAAAAACCTCACCGCGGAGGCGCCGAGAATGCAGCTCGCCAAACCACCGAGTGTGGCAAATCAATGCCCATTGAAAATGAACTCTCCATTTTCCGCCATTTCACACCCTGAGCCTTCTCTCCTCTGCGTCTTCGCGCCTTTGCGGTGAAATCTTTTTTCAAATTAGGGTTAGTTGCCAATACGAACGATGACGCGTGCCGTTGGACCCAGGTTGCCGTCGGTGTCGCGCAAACGCACGGTGAGCAAGGTATCGCCCGAAGGGAAGTCGATGATGCTGTCGACGGCAGCACAGAACTGGAGCGTACTCTGTGAATTTGCAAACCCGAAGTCGCCACTGCCGAACAAGATGCACGCGTCGTTCGAGCTGCGACCGTTTGGCTGTCCGGAACCGTCACGGAACCGGCACGCCAGATCATTGACCGCCGGCGCATTCTCGGGGCGATCGAAGTCGGGAGGATCAACCCCGGGAACGCCGCCTGCGCCGACACCGATATAGTCACAGACGGCAGGACTGCCGTTGCCCAAATCGTGCGACGAAAGGATCTGCAGATCCGGCAGCACGGAGCTGTCATCCGACAAGGCAACCGCACCGACGGGGCGCCGTGCGGACCCCTGTCGCCCTTCTACGACCACGATGAAGCCCGCACCAATCGGTCGCTTGTAGATCAGTGTGCCGTCAGGCATCGAACCGCTGGAATCGATGAGCGTGCCGTCGAAGCGCGCTACCCCGAAATAGGTAACGATAGGACCGCCGAAGGGGGCGGGCGTTCTTGTAACCGTCGGCGTCGGGGTGCGCGACCGCGTGGCTGTTCGCGACAAGGTCGGCGTCGGAGATTTCCCCGGCGGTGGGGTGGTACCGGAGGTCGGCGATGGCGTTCGCGACGGTGACGCAGTCGGGCTGCTGATACTGCCGGTCGCGGTCGGTCCCGGACGCGTCGGCGTACGTGTAACAGTCGGCACGCGAGTGGGGGTTTGCGTCGTGCTCGGCGTTGATGTTGGTGTCGCGGTTTGCGGAGTGGCGTTGCCGATACGGATGATCAACTGAGCGATGTTCCCAGGCGTCCCAGAGCCCGGGAGTGGGTCTGAGTCGATTCGGTTCTCGTCCAGAAAGCGCACGGTCAGCAAGGTATCGCCGGGCGGGAACTCCAGAGTACGTGAGATGGCAGCGCAGAACTGCACCGTGCTGTTGTCGGCGACAAAGCCGAAATCCTGATTCGGCGGTACGCGCGTGCACGCATCGCCGCCGGACCGCCCTTTGGGTTGGCCTTGACCATCGACGAATCGACAAGCGAAATCGTTGATGATGCGAATGTCGGTGTCGTTGACAACGAAGCTCGGAGGATCGAGAGCCGGCACACCACCTGCATTCGCTCCTGATTTGTCGCACACGGCATCGCTGCCGTCACCGAGCGGATTAGAAGCGACGATTTGCAGATCGGGCAACGCATCGAGTGTGTCGACATACGAATCGAGTCCAACCGTTCGTCCATTCGGACCGGGTCGACCCTCGACGACGATTGAAAATCCAAAACCGAGCGATCTGACATACACCGGGATCCCGCCGGGGGTCGTCGTAGTAGGCTCCACCAGCGTATCGTCGGAGCGCGACAGTCCGAAAAAGCTGACGATCGGGCCCGGCGCCAGCGTGGGCGTGCGCGTCGCGGTTTGTGTCGCGGTGCCGATCACGCTTGGCGTCGGAGTACGCGTAGGGGTTCGCGAGGCCGCCCCAGGAGATGAAGCGGTCGGGCTGCGACTTGGCGTCGTCGTACGTGTCGGAGAGCCTGGTGCAGCTGTCGGCGACAGCGTCGGGAGCGCCGATGGAGAGCGCGTGAGTGTCGGCGTCGGCAGCGCGACGGTATAGGTAGGGGTCCGCGTGGCCGTTGCCAGCACTCGGATCGGAGTCCGCGTCGCTGTGAAGGTGGCAAAGGGACCGACCCCGACTCGGAGCAGGAGTTGTTGCACCGGACCAAGCGTACCAATTGTGTCGCGCACAAGGACGGTAATCAGCGAGTCGGAATCCGGAAAGGCCAACGATCGCGGCACCAGCAAGCAATATTGAACCTGGGTTCCGCTACCGAGAAATGAAGCCGCGCCAAAGCTATCCTGCGTGCACGCAAAGCTCGACGACGTCGAGACCGCGAAGTTACAACTGAGGTCGTTCAAGGCGTTGGTGATGCGTTGCGAGCTCGCAAAGCTCGGGGGATCGACGGCCGGAACCCCGCCGTCGCACACTGCCGGGCTGCCGTCCCCGAGCGGATTGGTGCTGATGACCCAAAGATCCGGCCGGCGACTGGGGTTGAGTGGATCGCTGTTCATGATGGTGCGTCCGGGCTGCACGCGATTGCTTCCAGACCGCGCCTCAACGACCAGTCTGAAGCCAGACCCCGAGCTGCGCGCATAGATCGGAATGCCCTGGGCATAGCCGATCGGGTTGAGCTTGGCGCCGTCCGCACCTGCGAGGCCGAGGAACGTGATCACCGGCCCTTCCGGAGGAGGAGCCGTCACCGCCGCGACCAGGCTCACGACATCGGCCGCCGATGTGCGCCCATCGCCGTTGATGTCGTTGATTGTACACGGGGGTCCGTCGTCGAAATTATGCTGCACCACGGCCTCGATGTCCGACGTATCGACCACGCCGTCACAGTTCGGGTCGCCCGGGAGCTGCGCCAGCGCAGGAACGAAAGCGCCAGCGGCCAGAAACATCACCAGGCTCACGCCGCACCAAACTATTACGCCATTGCGCATCTGCTGGGCTTCGCTCGGTAACGAGCGCCCCGCACCCTACCGAATGGCACTGGTGGGCACAATCCACCAGCTGGGCTTGCCGCTAAGGTGCGGCAACGCTCTCGCCCCCTCTTCGGACAGGTTCTGTCCTCGAAGAGTCTATGCGCTTTGACAGTCAGTGAAATGACGAGCTCGCTACAGCTAGTGACACAAAGGCACCGCGATCGTGCGGCGATTTGTCATTGGAACCAGAGGCCTTTGTTCTGCACTTTGGCGCATCACTTGCTCAAGCAAAGCAACAACTTCGTCGGGCGCCCGGCGCTAAATCGATGCGTTTGCGATTGTGGCTAGTGGTATTGTTGCTTTGGGGTGGGCCGGCTCTCACTGGTCCCGCAGCAGCGACTACCTTTATCCTCGCTTCGCCGGAGCAGCTCCTGGAGGCTTCGGAGGCAGCGGTTGTCGGCCAGGTCGTATCCTTGACTGCCGTCGACAACCACGGCGACGTCCGCACCAACATCGAGTTGAGCGTCGAGCAATCTCTGAAAGCGCGCTACGACTCTGCGGAAATCGTTGTCGTCGAATCCGGCGGCGACATCGGGGGCAGCAGACGCTGGCTGGTTGGTGCACCTCGGTTCTGGGTTGGCGAGCGGGTTCTCTTGTTTGTCCACCGCGACGCCAGCGGTCAGCTGCACACGACCTACCTGGCGATGGGTAAGTTCACCATCTCTCAAGACGAGGCAGGCAACGACGTCGCCATACGCGACCTCGCCGAGGTTGGAACGATGAGTCCCTCGGGGACTTTGAGCCGCGGACCGCAGGTGACAATGTATCGACTATCCGACTTGCTGCAGCAGCTGCGTGCCCGGGCTACCTTGCACGAGGGCGACGACGCGATCGCAGCACCGCAGGTAGTGGCGAGCGGCTCGCGCTGGCAGAGTCAGTTCACGTTCTCCGGCCCGCCGGCGCTGCGCTGGTTTGGTCCTGATGTGGCAGATCCACCGACCTACGCGATCGACGCTGCCGGCGACGCCACGCTTGGAACCGCCGCCTCGATCGCCGCCGCCGAGGCGGCGCTGGCCGTCTGGGGAAGCCCGGAGTGTACGGGTCTGCGCTTGCAACGCGGGGGAACAGCCGAATCCGCTCCGTTTGGGGCCTGCGACGGACGCTCCCAGATCCTGTTCAATGATCCGTTCGATGAAATTCAAGATCCTATGAATTGCGTCGGTGTCCTTGCGATCGGCGGGGTGTGTGCCGATTCCGGTAACCCGCAGCAATTCAACGGCGGCACCTTCTATCGCATCACCGAGGGCGACGTCGTCGTCAACAACGGATTCGAGGGGTGCGGCTTCTGGAACATCGGCAATATTTCCGAGGTCATCACCCACGAGCTTGGGCACAGTATCGGCCTTGCCCACTCATCGGATGATCCGAATGAAAGCGACCCGATCTTGCGCGATGCGACGATGTACTACGCGGCGCACTTCGACGGACGCGGCGCCAGCTTGCACGCCGACGATCAGGCGGCGGTATGCTCTCTCTACCCCTCAGGCCTCAGCGGCAGCCTCCATTTGCGCCAATTTGCGCTGGTCTTCGACACGGCCAGCCGGCCACAAAGCGACCGACTCGTCGTCGACGGTCTCCTGCAGTTGACCGATCAACAGTTCATCCACAGCCGCGACACGCTGATCTTGAGCGCTCAGGTTGCCGGAACATCGTTGTTACGACTCGCCGTGCCGCCCGGGCATTGGCAAGTGAGTCGTCTGGGAACGCGGCTGCGCTATCGCGACGTGCGCACGAGCGGCAGAACTACCCTGACTCTGTCCGTCCTTGGTCCGGGGTCTTTCATGGTACACCTGCGAGCGACCGGGCTCGATTTATCGATGGCGCGCACACAAGACGTCAGCTTGTCCGTGGCCATGGGTAGTGCGAGCGTGTCCAAGGCCGTGGCTCTTCGCAACGGCTCACGCTCCAGAGTCTTTCCCTGAGGACGGGCGCTACAGCAACTGTCGCAGACCTACCGGCGACTCCGATTGCCACGAGCGAGCAAAACTGCAGGCGTGAAATTCAGCCCACGGCGTCGCTGCGTTGCGGCACAACCGTCACCGGATTTTCCGCCAGCTCAACACGCGCTTCATCAAGGATGCGCTGCAACTGTTTGCGACTGATGTTGCGTACGATCCGTGCCTGAACGAGAGCGGTGCGCAACGTCTCGAACGACCAAACCGGTTCGTCGACGCCGAAGCGTTGCGGATCGGAGGTAGCCGTGCGGACAATCATTCGCCGCGTGTGCGGGCCGATCACCGCAGAACCGCTGCCGCTCTGCAAGCCCAGAATCCCAGAACGCCGGAAGCGACGCAGCCAGCGGCGCACCGTTTCGCGACCGACATGCAAGGCGGAAGCGATCTCGGTTTCACTCAGCCCCTGGCTATTGGCCAAGACGATCTGCGCTCGCAAAGCACGATCGGCGCGCGGTGCCTGAGCGAGAATCTCAAGGGCGTGCTGCACCTCGGGGCTCAGCGGCGTGGTTTGTCGCGCTCCACGACGCCAAAAGGCCGGGGGCAACGGTAGGCCGCGCAGCAATTGGCGCAAGCCTTCGACGCTGATGTCCTGAACGATGCCCCGGCGTAGCAAGTACTCACGCAGCCGGCGCAAGGACCACGCTGCGTAATCTTCGCCAGCGCTGCTCGGTGAACGCATCGCCAAGCGAGCGATTTCATCGCGCACGGCATCGGTAAAAGCGATGTTCTTGGGCTTGCCGGCACTGGCGTGCCCGAGGCCGCGCAACCCCAAGCTTTCAAATCGACGCAAGCAGTTGCGTACACTGTTCGGGTGCACACCGACGCGCAACGCGACCTCACGAATCGACATCCCCTGGGCTCGGCCGAGGACGATCCGCGCGTGTCGCGAGACGTTCGGGGGGCCTTCACCCGCCAACCACTCCAGCTCGGCTTGGAGAGCAGGCGTCAGCCACAGAGCCGTCGTCTTGCTCGGCTTAGCGGTTGGAACACCGGTCATGCATCCTCACCAATCATCAGCCCGGCGAATGATACGCGTTGCAGAGTTGCACTGCAACATCGCCAGCATCCATCGCGAGCATTCGAGAAGGCTGACTTGCCGGCCTTTTCGAGCGCATGGCGGCCGGCGGCGCAGACCGTGACATTGCAACTCGACACCGAGACCGCGGTTGCGGCAGGGAATACTCCTCGGTAGAAGCGCCGGGATGACCAAACACGCCGTTCCGCTGGTCGTGAGGATCGAAGCGCCCATCGCTTGGGTGGTGGTGAATCGCCCCGCCGCACGAAATGCGCTGACGCAAGCCGTCTGGCGTGGCCTCGCCGAAGAATTCGGAAAGCTCGAAAGCGAGAGCACGGTCCGCGTGGTCGTCTTACGAGGGGCCGGTGACGAAGCTTTCATTTCAGGAGCCGACATCAGCGAGTTCCCTGCCCTACGCGCCGATTTCAAGATGACCGAGGAGTACGACCGACTGACGCACGCGGCATTGGAGGCCATCGCAACCGTCTCCAAGCCGGTGATGGCGATGATCAACGGCCTGTGCTTCGGCGGCGGTTGCTCCGTGGCACTCGCTTGCGACCTGCGGTTTGCAGCCGATCACGCGCGTTTTGCGATTCCGGCGGCGAGGCTCGGTCTTGCCTATCCGTTCGAACGCGGGGTCGAAAGCCTGGTGCATGTGGTCGGGCCGACGAACGCGGCCGACTTGCTGCTCTCCACCCGCGCCATCAGTGCCGACGACGCCCTACGCATCGGGCTGGTCAATCGCGTCGTACCGGCCGACCAACTGGAAGCTGAGACCCGCGACTACGCCCTGCGGATGTCGGAGTGCGCGCCATTGACTCTGGCCGCGCACAAAGCGGCCATCGGCGAAGCCATGAAACCCTCCTCCGAGCGCGATCCGAAAAAGCTGCGGGCTCTCAATCGCCGTTGCTTCGACAGTGAGGACTACCGCGAAGGCGTGGCAGCGTTTCTCGGCAAGCGCAAACCGCTGTTCAGCGGGCGCTAGTCCACTGCCACGCGTGTGTCGGAGAGGGGAGCAAGGGAAGCGGTCTCAGCCCATGCACTTCATGACTAAACTGAGACACCACCGATCGCTGCCACCATTCTTGACGCCGGCGTCATAACGGCCGTATACGCGCCTTGGGGCACGGGCGGAGAGTCACGTTGGCAAGACGCGGGAATTCACAAGCAGAGCGGCAACTGGCCGAAGATCAAGACAGGATTTTCCGCATCCTGATCGAGAGCGTTACCGACCTCATCGCCATCATCGAGCCGGACGGCACGCTGCGCTACGTCAGCCCATCGCACGAACACGTGCTCGGCCATCGGCCCGA
The DNA here is from genome assembly GCA_016200585.1 of Deltaproteobacteria bacterium. Taxonomy (GTDB): domain Bacteria; phylum Desulfobacterota; class Binatia; order HRBIN30; family HRBIN30; genus JACQEN01. The sequence goes on along the minus strand of JACQEN010000310.1, from coordinate 26,515 downwards.
CGATCTGGTCGGCAAGAACGCCTTCGACCTCGTCCACCCCGACGATCGCGACGACCTATTGCTGAAGTTCACGCGCGGCATCGCCGCAGCCGAATCGACGGACACCGGCGAGTTCCGCTATCGCTGTGCCGACGGCAGTTGGCGCGCCATCGAAGGCATCGGACGCAACTTGCTCGGCGATTCGATCGTTCGCGGCATCGTCGTCACTTCGCGCGACGTCAGCGAACGACGGCGGCGTGAGCTCGAGGTGCGCCTCGATCTCGAACGTCGCGTCGAAGAGCGCACCGCCGAGATCGCTAACATCAACGAGCGCCTGCGCACTTCCGAGCAGCGCTATCGCGAGCTCGTGGAAACCGTGCACGACGTCGTCTACGCAATCGACCCCACCGGCCAGTTCACCTATCTGAGTCCGGCGATTTACGAGCTCACCGGCTATACGCCCGACGAGCTCCTCGGCAGACATTTCTCGATACTCGTCCCGGAAGAAGAGCGCCCTGAAGTCTTCGCGCAGTTCGAGCTCGCCTTGGCCGATCGAATGGAGCCCATCGAGCATCGAATCGCGACCAAGAGCGGTACATCCCGTTGGGTTCGCAGCCTGGCCCGGCGCATACAGCGCAGTGACGGGGCAATCGAGCTGCGCGGCGTCGCCAGTGACGTCACCGATCGCCGCAGTGCCGACGAGAAGAGGCGCGAGCAACAGGCCGAGCTGGCCCACGTACAACGCATGGCCACGATGGGACAGATGGCCGCCGAGCTGGCGCACGAGATCAACCAGCCGCTCGGTGCGATCGTAAACTACGCCGACGGACTCGCCGTGCGCATGCGCGAAGGGAAGTTCGATACGGTAGAGCTGCACGCCATCGCTCAACGCGTCGCCGACGAAGCGCGCCGCGCCGCAGCCGTGTTGCGCAGGGTACGCGATTTCGTCGGCAATCGCAGTCCAAGTCTCGAAACCTGCGACATCAACGAAATCGTCAGCGAGACGGCCCAGGTGCTGGAAACCGACGCCCGCAATCGTCAGGTGACGCTGCGCCTGCGTCTCGCGACGCCGCTGCCGCAGATGGTCCTCGATCGCGTTCAGATCCGTCAGGTCCTGGTCAACCTGATCCGCAACGCCGTCGAAGCTGTGGTTGCAAGCAGCCCCGAACGGCGCCTGGTCGAAGTCGAGACCGTCGCGATCGGCACGGAACGAGTGCATATCACCGTTCGCGACTCCGGTGTCGGTCTACCGCAAGTAGCGGACCGGATCTTCGAGGCCTTCTTCACCACCAAACCCGGTGGCCTGGGGATGGGCCTTGCCATCAGCCGCTCGATCGTCGAAGCCCACCACGGCCAGCTGTGGGCCGAACCGAACGCGGCGGGCGGCGCGATCTTCCACCTCGAGTTACCGGTTGCGAGCAGATCGCGGGCGACGGGTCGGTCCGAATAAGGCTACCGCGAAGCGTCGCGGGGCCGCAAAAGGCCGAGTGAAGAAACCGGACGAAGCGTGTTGTTTCCGGCCCTGTAAACCTACCGAAGCTTTGCCGATCGTCTATGCTGGCCGGATGCTCTTGGAAGGCAAACCGCATCCAGCGATCTTTTGGGAAGGTTCGACGCCGGTCGTTGCCGTCGCCGCAGTGCTGCGGGCATGATCGCCGAATACCTCCAACGTCTCGCCTGGGATCCGACGGCACCCGTACCCGACGGCTGGCCACACGGCTGGTGGGGCGTGCTGCTGCTCTTCTGCATTCCGGGCGGCACGGGCATTCCGCCGGGAGTGCTGCTCGGAAGCCACGACGGCCTCGGGCCGATCGTCATGAGCATCCTCTATTTCCTTTCCGACATCGTGCTGGCCTGCATTTTCGAGCCGATGCTGATCGCCTTGGCCGTGCTGGCGCGCTACCTGCCGTTCCTCAGCCGCGTCGGCACCCTCCTGATGGCTGCGATCACGCGCACCATGCCGGCCGGGAGCGCCTCGGCGCCGCTCGGAATCGCTCTCACCGCCTTCGGAGCCGGTTTGCCGTTCGGCCGCGCGCTGGCAGCGGGGGCGGGGTTCGGACTCGTCTCCAGCTGGCTCTTCACCATTGCCGGCGACATGGTTTACTTCGGCCTCGGCCTGGCCTCGACACTGTGGTTCGACAACCTCCTCGGCGACGCACGAACGGCGGCGTTTGCCGGCCTCGGGGTGATGATCGTCGTCCCGGCGCTGATCCGTCGCTGGCATGCACGCGGCGGCTGACGAACCCGCTGCTCCGAACCCGGCCTTCTTGCAGCGAACTACCCGAGCAGGCGAATCGCCCACCAGGCGTAGATGAACATCTGCGCAAAGAACAACGTGGCGCGCAGTTGCACTGCCGGCACACTGGTCGAAAGGATATGCGTCAGCGACTGGCCGAGGCGCGCGTAGAGCACCCACATCGCCAGGGGATCGGTAACCGAGAGCCGGCCACTGATACTGGCGCCGAGCGCCAGCGCCGCGAACAGCGGTAACGTCTCGAAGCAGTTGTCGCGCGCCCGCGTCAACCGGTGACCGATCGGTGCCAAGTCGGCGCCGTTGGTGGCAAAGGTGTTCGCCTGTTTCTGCCCCGAAAGGACCAGCCCGACCCGGTACAGACCGAGTACGATGGTCAACAGCGCGAACCAACCCGCGAAGCCGATGAGTGCCGTAGCCGTTGCTCCCATTGCGATTCCCTCCTTCAACCTGGATTCTTCAAGAGACTTCCATCTTACGACGAGGCCTTCACTGAGCCGCGTTGGATAACCGAGCCGTGGAACCCTGCCCCGCCGCGCTCGACACGCCGAGTGCCTCGGCCAGAAAAGGAAGCGCGGCATCGGCAAGCGACAAATCCGGATCGAGGCGTTTGCCCAGACCTTCGGCGGTCATCAACGCCAGGTTGATCATCGTCATGTGGCCGCGCGCCTGGATGTGGTGACGGCGCAGAATGTCGAAGATGCGGCCGATCTCGAGGGTGACCTGGGTGTTGCCGAGGTCGCGGCTGCGCAGCGTCGTCACCATCGCCGCCATCTCCGCCTCGAACTTGGGATAGTCCTGCACCGCTTTGTAGGGAGCGTTTTCGTAGAACAGGCGCGCGACCGTAACGCCGTCGCCGGTGGCGAACGCAAACAGCGTCCGCGCCGTCATCAGACGATCGGCGTCGGAGAGCGACCCGACGAGGCCGAGATCGAGCAGCACGACGCGATGCGGCGGAAAGAAGCGCATGTTTCCCGGGTGCAGGTCGGAGTGCACGAAGCCGTGCGAGAAGATCATCCGGCAGACGCAACGCATGCCGCCTTCGACGATGGCGCGGATGTCGGCGCCGTGCGCTTCGAGCTCCGGCTCGCGGATACCCTCAATGAACTCCATCGTCAGCACCGCATCGGAGCAACCGTCGGGTACAAGGCGCGGAAAGTGGACATCCGGATCGTCGGCAAAATTGGCCGTGAAGCGCACATTGTGATCCGCTTCGTTCTTCAGATGAATCTGCTGCTCCACGGCGTCGCAGAAGTTACGGATCGACACCTCGAGCGAGATCAGGCGCAACGACGGAACGAGCTTCTCGAGCAGGCGCGCGACGAACAGCAAGATCGAACGATCGAGTTGCACCTTTTCTAGAATGTCGGGGCGGCGGACCTTCACTGCCACGACCTCGCCGCTCGGCCGCCACACAGCGCGATGCACTTGCGCCACCGATGCCGCCGCAACCGGCTGCTCATCGAAAGACGAGAACAGTTGAGCGAGCGGCGCTTGCAGCTCGGTTTCGATCGTCCGGCGCACCTCGTCGAACGGAAATGCCGGCACTTGATCTTGCAGGGTCGAAAGCTCGACGATCAGGGGTCGCGGCAACAGGTCGCCGCGCGTCGACGCAATCTGCCCAATCTTGATGAACGTCGCGCCCAGTTGTGTGGCCAGCCGCACGAACGCCCGGCCGGCCGCATGCATCGCCGGCGCTTCGCCACCGCGGCGCCGCACCCACTCGCGCACAAAGACCGCCGCCGCAAAGAGTCCGGCGTACACCATCTGCGTGCTGCGCCGGAAAATGCGCCAGCCGTGGTTGAGCTTCGATTGCGCCATCGTATGAGGCGCCACTCATGACCAATTGATGACTCGAAAGCAACGAGAATGAACGGTCCACCAAGCTCGGCGAACGTTTGGTGTCGGGCGTAGGGGGCTTCGAGACGGCCCCTCTCCCGCCCAATTTGTTACGGTCGCTTTACAGGAATGTTGCAGGGCACTAGTATCCGCGCGCCATGTTAGCCCGATTGTTTCCCAGCGAAGGTAAAGGCTTCTTCGAAATGTTCGAGCGCCACGCGGAGAAGACCTTGGAAGCGGCCAAGCTACTGCAAACGATGCTGACGACGCCGGGTGACGTCGCCGCACAATCGCGGCGCATCGCCGAGGTCGAGCATGAGGGCGACCAAATTACTCACAACGCCGTCGAGACCTTGCACAAAACCTTTGTGACGCCCTTCGATCGCGGCGACATCCATCGCTTGATCACACGCCTCGACGACATCCTCGACCTCATTGAAGCTACCTCGGAACGGGTTTGGCTCTACAAGATTGAAGGACCCGACACCGACGCGATCCAACTCAGCGAGGTGCTCGTCGAATCGGTAACGCAAGTTCACCGCGCCATGACTTGCCTGCGCAACCTCAAGGATCGCGATGGTCTGCTGCGCATCTGCACCGAAATCAATCGTCTCGAAAACGAGGGCGATACGCTGCTGCGCAGTACCCTGGGCCGGTTGTTCAATGGCAATCGCGACCCGATCACGGTCATCAAGCTGAAAGAAATCTACGACTTCCTCGAAGACGCTGTGGATCGATGTGAAGACGTCGCCAACGTTCTCGAAGGCGTAGCGCTCGAATACACCTGATTCCGTCCGACCACTGCAAATTCGCGACGCACCGTACCGATGATCTTGATCCTCTTCCTCATCGTCGTCGCCCTCTTGTTCGACTTCATGAACGGTTTTCATGATGCGGCGAACTCGGTGGCAACCGTCGTCTCGACACGCGTCCTGACGCCGCGGCAAGCCGTAGCCTGGGCGGCGTTTTTCAATTTTATCGCGGCATTTGGTTTCGGGGTCCAAGTCGCGACGACGATCGGCAAGGGCATCATCGATCCGAGCGCGGTGACACCGCTGGTCGTCTTCGCGGGCCTCGCCGCGGCGATCGCCTGGGACATCATCACCTGGTACTACGGCCTACCGACCAGTTCGTCGCATGCGTTGATCGCTGGATTTGCCGGGGCAGCGATTGCCGCCGCCGGTCCGCAAGCGGTGATCATGTCGGGAATCACCCGCGTGCTCACCTTCATCGTGATTTCGCCGACGGTAGGTTTGATTCTCGGAATGTTGTTGACGGCCATCGTCTTGCGTTTGGTACGCAACGCCACGCCGCTACGCGTCGACACCCTTTTCCGCCGCCTGCAACTCGTCTCGGCTGCGTTCTACAGCCTCGGACACGGTACCAACGACGATCAGAAAACGATGGGGATCATCTCGATCCTACTGTTCTCCGCCGGCTACCTCGGCCCGACGTTCTACGTACCGATGTGGGTCATCCTGACTTGTCACGCCGCGATTGCCCTGGGCACGATGTTGGGCGGATGGCGCATCGTCAAAACCATGGGCATGAGCATCACCAAGCTGCAGCCTTACGGCGGCTTCTGCGCCGAAACCGCGGGGGCATTGACCCTGATCGGAGCCGCCACCGCCGGCATTCCGGTGAGCACGACGCACACCATCACCGGAGCCATCATCGGCGTCGGCGCAACACGACGCTTGTCGGCGGTGCGCTGGGGCGTCGCCGGTCGCGTCGTTTGGGCATGGATCCTTACCGTGCCCTGTACGGCACTGATCGCGATTCTGATCGTCGAAGCGCTACGCTTCGTTGGATTTGGCGGCTGAACAGCGACTTGCGTCGAGCCGTTGCAGCGGTCGTCCAGGGTCCACACCGTGGCGCAGGACGTTCAGCCCAGATTACACGTCACGACGTCGTCGCCGAGAACAATTCGCACCGCTTCGAGCAGCTCATCCACCGTCACCGAGCCGTCGCGGTTGCGATCGAACGACAAGCACGTCGTCAAGTCGCGGCTGCCGAGAGCGATATTCACGCCGGTCATGACTTCACTGACGGTCACCTCACCGTCTTTGTCGCAGTCGCCGACACAGGCAATCACCGGTGAGGGAGTCGGAGTCGGCATGAACGCGGGGGTCGGGACCGGTGTGCCACTAGCCGGCACGTCGGCAGCATTGGCAACGTCGGAGCCGGCATCGAGCTCGTCACGGTCGAGGAATCCGTCGCCGTCACGATCCAACGCCAGACGCCAACCCGAACCCGGCGGCGCGCAAGTGTATGTCACCTCCTGCCCGGGGTTGGCCGCCAACGTTCGCAGTTGAGCATCACTCACCATCGGCTCAAGCGCGCGATCGCTGCGGAACAACCCGGTCGTTGCATCCAGCAGGTAGCCGCGCGCCTGACCGTTGATCGTCGCCTTGACGATGAGATCGCACTCCTTGGAGCCAGGTTGGTTGACCAACACGTAGTCGGTCATCGCCCGCGCCAGCATCAGGTCTACCCGTGGGTTCACTGCTTCCGCGTTGCTTGCGGTCAAAGTAACTTGTTGTCCAACGATCGGAGCAAACGTGGTGTTGAATGCCATCATGAACTGCTCGAGCTGGGAACGATCGTCCTCGCTGAGCCGGAAGATGGCGGAATGAAGGAAGTCGAGCACACGCGCAACGCTGCCGTCGTGCGTGAAGCCGAAGCCACGCACCTGATCGCCCTGGAATTGACGGTCGGCCAGCGGCAAATCGTTGAAGCTGGGATCGGTCATGCCGAACATGCCGACCTTGGCGTACATGTTGCGCAGTTGCGGAACTTTGAATTGTTGCGTCTCGCCTTCGAACGTCGTGCGTCCGGGAGTACCGAAGAAGCCCTTCGACGGATCGAGCGTGTGACATCCTCTGCACGCCACCACACCATCGGAAACGGCGCGATTGAGAAAGATATCGCGCCCGCCGGCCTGTACGCTGTTCAGTTGATTGTCGAGGCTGCGGACCGGATTGGGCGGCATGACGATCTGCAGCGCGAAGTCCGTGAAGGCTTGCATGTCGGCGTCGGAGATGGGGCCTTCGTCGCGGCCCAACAAGCCGCCAAACGCTACGTTGAAGGCTTTGAACGCCAGCTGCGTATCCAAGCCGCCTTCATCCCCAGCGTACTGCGCGCCGCTGCGGTCGCCACGCCAGTGCATCGGCCCATCGTGCTCCAAGCCGCGCAGGGTCTGCGTGGTCATCGGACCCTTGAGCGGATGGAAGGGAACAAAGTCGCCGATCGGACCGAGTGGATTGTTGCCGGGTTTGACGATGTCGTCGGGATTGCCGAGATCCCAGGCCAGGCTGTCGAAGTCGCCGAAGACGTGGCAGCCGGCGCACGACGCCTCGCCGTTACTCGACGTGAGCTGCGCGTCGTAGAGAAACCGCCGCCCTCGTGTGACCGACGGCGGCTCAGGATTGAAGAGCGGGAATTGCGCCACCTCGCGTCTGTTGCTCGTGTCGATGGCCTTTATGGAGTTGTCGAAACGCGTCAGGACGTACAACCGTGAATGGGCCTCGTCGAGCGCCAACCCCGAGGGACCACCGCCGCTGACGTCGATGTGCGACGCCACATCGGGCGTGAACGAGTCGTTTTCCAAGGTAGCAACGTTGAAGGTACCGACCTGGCTCGAGCCGAAGGCCGCGACGTACAGAGTCCCGTCGCTGCCGATGACCATGTCGGTCGGCGTGGCCAAGCTCGCTGCCTTCATGACCGCCGGTATCGGGGTCGTGCGGTACCCCTGCGGTAGAGCGACGAGGTGTTTGTTGAGGTGGCGCGGTGCAACCGAGTTGCTGTCGATTACGGTGATGCGCGCTTCGTGGAGATGGCCGCGCACCGTGGTGCCGAGGATACCCGGACCTTCGAAGCGCACTTCATTGCGCGCCTCGGTGTTGCTCACGAGGAGTTTGCCGTCGTCCGGATTGACCACCATGTTGTAGAGCACGGTGCCGACGTGGGCGTAGGCCGCCGACTGAACCGGTGGGCTCGCGGCCGCATCGATCTTGAAGACGTCGAGGTCGGGCAGGTTGAAACGCACGGCGTTCGTCCAGTTGCGTCCGAGCTGATCTTGCCATTGGCCATTGCCGCGATTGAGCTTGACGATCAATCCGACTTCCGGACCGAGAACATTCTCCACGTTGCGGTTGGGCGCCGGCAAGCCGCCCGGAACTTGCGCGTTGGGCATACCGCCCGGAACCTGGATCCCGTCGACAGTGCACGGCGCTGCGCCGCTGCCGCCGTTGCACACCGCGCCTTCGGAGACGGTCGTCGTTTCGTTGCCAGATTGAAAGACGGCGGCGTAGACGCTGGCGCCGTCGGGCGAAACCGCCAAAGCGCGCGGTGTATCACCGAAGAGCTCGACGATGTTGATCGGCGTACCGCCGATACTGTCGCCAAGGGAGGCGGCGGCGAACACCCAGACCAGAGCGCGTGGCGTTCCGGGAGTCACGAGATTCGCGGCTACGGATGCCGGCAGGTTCTGGCCGCGTCGCGCCGTGGTGATGAACGCGCGCGTAAAGAAGGCGCCATCGCGCGGGCCGCCGAAGACGATGTCGTGCGGCTCGTCGCCGACCAGCAACGTGCGCACGATGCGCGGCGGGTTGGAGGCGATGTCGACGATGCTGACGCTGTCGGAAAGCAGATTGACGACCCACACTTCCGTGTTGGTACGGGCCGCGACCGCGACCGGTTCGAGTCCCACGGGCACCGAGCCCTGATGGGTCAACGACCCGCCATCGATCGAAAAGATCTCCAGACGCGCGTCGGGCGTATTGACCGCAAATAGATGCGTTCGGTCCGGAGACAACGCCAGCGGTCGCACTTGGCCCGACTCAAATTCGTAAAAGACCGCCGTCGCCGGCGATGCAAGGGAGGCGACGGTGCATGCGGCGGAGGCGATCCACCCCAGAGCGATTACCAAAGTCTTGCAAAGGCTCAAGATGAACCTTCGTGCACTTCGTGGTGACGTTCTCTTCGGAATCAACGCCACGGCTCGACGATGATCTTGGCGTGCGCTTCCGGGTTCGCCAGGGTCTCGAACGCCTGTGGAACCTCGGCGACGCCGACCTTGCCGGTCACCAGCGGCGCCACGTCGATCGCGCCTTCGGAGAGATGGCGCAGCGTCGCGGCGAATTCGTCGGGCGTGTAGCCGAGGACGAATTGGATGTTCAGCTCTTTGTTGATGCCGAGCGCCGGCTTGATGGTGTCCGGTTCCATGCAAACGCCGGCGACGACGATGCGGGCGCCGAGCGGTGCTTGCCGTAGGATCTGTTGCAACATGCCGGGCACTCCGACGCACTCGAAGATGACCGACGGGCGCAGGTCGGCCGCCTGGCGGTAGGCTTCGAAGGTCGGTTGCTGCGCCGGATCGACGACGACGTGCGCCCCCATCTTCTGCGCCAGCGCCCGGCGCTTCGGTGAATAGTCGGCGGCAACGATCGGCTCGCTGCCCTTCAGCTTCAACGCGGCAATGACGGCGAGTCCGACTGGACCGCAGCCGATGACCAGCGGCGCGTCGTGCGCCTCGAGGCGCGCCTTGTTCACGGCGTGCAGACCCACGGCCATCGGCTCGGTCATCGCCGCGTACTCGGTCGCCAGGCCGTTCGGCACCGCCAGCAGCATCGCACCCGAAAGGGTCATGAGCTCACCGTAGCCGCCCGGCACATCGTTCGAGTAGCCGACGGCTTGCATGGCACCGTTGCGGAAGATCAGCGGCATCGACACGACGCGCTCTCCGGCCTTGAGAGTCGTGTAGTTGTTCGGCCCGAAGTCGACGACCTCGCAGCAGAACTCGTGGCCCATGACGACGTCGCGCCCGACATCGAGCGAAAACGGCGCGCCGCTCTCGCGTGCCGTTTCGACCATTTGATCGGCGAACTTCAAGGCGTGCAGATCGGAGCCGCAAATGCCGCAAGCCAGCGTCTTGACCAACACCTCGCCGTCGCTTGGGGTTGGATCCGGAACGGTGTCGACGACCAACTTCTTGTTACGCATGACTGCGGCGCGCATGAACGGCTCCTTGCTCGGAAGATCTACCTGACGTGGGGAGAGTTCTTAGCACGCCGTACACGAACAGCGCGATACGGGAGGTAGCCTCCGAGCTGAACAGCGTTGGCACCCGGAGACAGAGGCCCTTCCTCGTCAGCCGACGAATCAAGCCGCGCACAGAACGTGTGCAGGCGCAGTGTGAATCGAACCGTTCACTGTGCAGGTCGGCGCACAGTGAACTGTGAAGGCAGCCTCACAGTTGAGCCCTGCCGCCTGCAAGTCTGGTAGCCCTGCGCACGTCGCACCCGCGGGCACGACAATTGGGTATCAGCTCACCTCAATGGATCAGCTCGTTTGGCAATTGAGGCGTCCGCACACGCCGGTAACCCTCGTGAGGCAGCCAGCGGAGCCGCCGACAAGCGCGGGGCGAGCTCGACTTCAAAAAATCTCCACCACGAGGACCGTCCACCACAGGGGGCAAACATGATGAAGCACACAGGACAGACGCCGGAAACGAATGATAGCTGCTCGTACGGCAACTCTGGGGGCCGACGCAGCCGTCATATGTGGGCGGCAGTGATTCCCGTCATCGCGCTGCTGAACGGAACAATGCCGGCGTTGGCAGCCTCTTTGGCAGCGGGCGACCATCACACTTGCGGGTTGACGCTGACGGGTGGGGTGAAGTGCTGGGGGGGCAACGACAAAGGCCAGCTCGGCGACGGCACGACAACACAGCGTCTGATTGCGGTATATGCGACGGGGCTGACCAGCAACGTAACAGCGGTGGCCGCCGGCAACGCCGACACCTGTGCCCTTACGGCAGGGGGTGGGTTGAAGTGCTGGGGACAAAATTCCTTCGGTCAGCTCGGCGATGGCACCACAAGCCAGCGCCTTACCCCGGTAGATGTCACTGGACTCACCAACGGCGTGGCGATGATTACAACGGGCGATTTCCACTCCTGCGCCGTGACCACAGCCGGCGGCGTAAAGTGTTGGGGTTACAACGCCTGGGGACGGCTCGGCGACGGCACCCAAACAAATCGTGCGACGGCCGTCGACGTCAACGGGCTGACGAGCGGTGTGACGGCGGTCGCAGGCGGCGGCGAACACACCTGCGCGCTGACCACCGCGGGTGGGGTGAAGTGCTGGGGACACAATACCTACGGTCAGCTCGGCGACGGCACGACGACCCAGCGCCTTACCCCGGTGGACGTAAACGGGCTGACGAGCGGTGTGACGGCGATCGCCGCTGGGACCTTTCACACCTGCGCGCTGACTTCAGCAGGCGGAGTCAAGTGTTGGGGTAACAACGGCTTCGGTCAGCTGGGCGACGGCACAACGACGCAGCGTCTCACCCCCGTGGGTGTCAACGGCTTGACCACCGGCGTAACCGCCCTCGACGCGAGTTCCGGACATACCTGCGCCGTGACCTCGGCGGGTGGAGTCAAGTGCTGGGGAGACAATTCCTTCGGGCGACTCTGCGATGGAACGACGACGCAGCGCCTGACTCCGGTGGACGTATACGGGCTGCCGAGCGCTGTGACGGCGGTCGCAGGTGGTACCGAACACACCTGTGCTCTGACTCTAGCCGGCGGAGTCGAGTGTTGGGGGTTGAACAACGTCGGCCGGCTCGGCGACGGCACGACGATCAATCACTCTACGCCGGTCAATACCATTTGGACGGCTGCCGGCGATCTCGACCCAAGCTTCGGCAACCATGGAATCGCACTTACAAAGATCGCGACCAACTGGGCCCAGGGTCGTGCCGTCGCTCAGCAGTCCGATGGCAAGCTCATCGTGGTCGGCAATGCCAGCAGCGGTCACGATGACGATTTTGCCGTGGTCCGTTACAACATGGATGGCAGCTTGGATCCGAGCTTCGGTGACGGTGGGCAAGCCGCCACCGACCTGGGAGCCAACGAGGAAGGTGCCGCGGTAGCAATTCAAAGCGACGGTAAGATCGTTTTAGCCGGCTATAGCTTCACAAACGGCAATACCAGCTCAGGGTTCGCGGTCGTGCGCTACAACCCCGACGGCAGCCTTGACCGCAGCTTCAACGGCAGCGGCACTGTTACAACACAGATCGGATACGCCCAAGCTGCGGCGATAGCCCTGCAAAGCGACGGCAAGATCGTCGTCGCCGGTACTTCGGCCAGCGGGACGAATTTCGTTATGCCCGGCATTTGGGACGTCATGGTCGTGCGGTACAACCCCGATGGCAGTCTGGATACAACCTTTGGGAGCAGCGGCACGGTCCTCACCGACACAGGGCGCGATGAGTACGCCTCGGGCTTGGCGCTACAAAGCGACGGCAAGATTGTGATTACAGGCTCGTCTTACGTTGGTGGGGCCTACACCAGCGACGTGCTGCTCGTCCGCTACAACTCGAACGGCAGCCTGGATACGAGCTTTGACGGTGACGGCAAGGTTGTCACCGACCTGGGCGGTTACGAACAGGGTGGCGCAGTGGCAGTGCGCAACGACGGCAAAATACTGGTCGCTGGATCGAACACCGGTCTGGCGCTGCTGCGTTACAACTCGAACGGCAGCTTGGATACGAGTTTCGATGGTGATGGCGTTGTGTTCCCACACCGCGACGGCTCCCCTCCTTTGTATGTAGATAGTGTGGCGGCGCTGGCGCTGCAGACTGACGGCAAGATCCTAGTCATTTCGAATCTATTCGGCGGGTCCGGCAGCTATCTCGTAGTGCGCTGCAACGCCGATGGCAGTCTGGATACGAGCTTTGGCGGCGACGGTACGGTCGGTTTCCTCAACGGCACCGCTGGTGGAATCGCATTGCAGAGCGACGGCAAAATCGCGGTCGTGGGTTCGACGAGCGGCAGTCAAGCGCCTAAGTTTCTAGTTTCACGTTATGACGCGGACGGCAGCCTGGATGTTCAGTTCGCCGGTAGCGGCACCGTAACCACGATGCTGGGTACAAACACCGACACCCCGAATGCCGTCGCGCTGGGAAACGACGGCAAAATTGTAGTGGCAGGTCAGTCCTGGGTTGCCGTCAACGGCTCTACTTCCGCCCACGTTGCGGTCGCACGCTACAATGTCGATGGCAGCTTGGATAGAGGTTTCAACAGTAGCGGTACGTTGATCGCCGCTGGTGGACTATTCAGCTCCGCCAACGGCGTAGCGGTACAGAACGACGGAAAGATCGTCGTCGCAGGTTTTTTCCCCGGACCCAGCACCGATTTCATGGTGTCACGCTACAACGTCGACGGCAGCCTGGATGCAAGCTTCGGCGGCGGCATGGTTACCACCGATATCGGGGGTAATGATGACGAAGCCAGCGCCGTGGCCGTGCAGAATGACGGGAAGATCGTGGTGGCAGGCTACTCCAGGACGGCCTCGTACCAGTATCGTTTCGCCGTCGTGCGCTACAACGCCGACGGCACCCTCGATACCACTTTCGACGGCGACGGGATGGTCATCACTGCCATCGGATCGTACGACATCGGCTACGCGCTGGCCTTGCAAGGCGATGGCAAAATCGTCGTCGCCGGTTTCTCCGACAATCACGTCGGAGTGGTACGCTACAAGAGCGATGGCAGTTTGGACGCCAGTTTCAACGGCAGCGGCAAAGTCACCACCACGGTGGCTGGGTACGACAGCGCTGCAGCGGTGGCCCTGCAAAGCGACGGCAAGATCGTTGTCACGGGTTTTTCGATCAGCGGCACCAACGACGACATCATGCTGCTGCGCTACAATACCGACGGCAGCCTCGACACGGGCTTTGACAGCGATGGCATGCTTACCACGACGCTAGGCGCCGGTGATACGCAGGGCCATGGCGTCGCCGTGCAGGCCGACGGCAAGATCCTCGTTGCGGGCACATTCATTCGCATGAGCGGGCAGACCTTGGCATTGGTGCGCTACAACAGCGACGGCAGCGTCGATGCCGGTTTCGGCGATCACGGTGTCATGACGACAGGCGGTATCGATGGTGCCAGCGGCATCGTGCTGCAACCGGATGGTCGGATTGTGATTGCCGGCCCGGGCGGTACACCGGTCAGCCATTTTGCGGTTGCGCGCTATCTCGTAAGCACCTGCGGCAACCACCTCACCGAGACCGGCGAGACCTGCGATGACGGCGCAGCCAATGGTACAGCTGGTTCTTGTTGCACGGTCACCTGTCTACCAATGGCTGCGGGCAACGCCTGTGCGGATGACGGAAGCGTATGCACGATCGACCGGTGCAACAACACTGGGGCTTGCGTACACACCGCCGGGAATGCAGGCGTGGTGTGCCGTAGCTCTGCCGGCGTATGCGATGTTGCTGAGTATTGCGATGGTATCGGAAGCGCATGCCCGGCCGATGGCAAAAGCACGGCCGCTTGTCGCCCGGCGGCCGGTGATTGCGACGTTGCCGAATACTGCGACGGCGTCGCCAACACGTGCCCATCCGATACCCTGCAGTCGGCCGGAGCCACGTGTGCGAGCGACAACAATGTCTGCACCGACGATATCTGTGATGGCCTAGGGTCGTGCACGCATCTCAACAATACGTCGCAGTGCAATGACGGCGATGCCTGCACCACCGGCGACGTTTGCAGCGTTGGGACCTGTTCCGGGACGTATAGCGGCGACACCGACGGCGACGGCGTCTGCAACGCCCACGACAATTGCCCGCTGAAAGCCAACTCGAACCAAGCCGATGCCGACAACGACGGCGCCGGCGACGCTTGCGACAATTGCAAGACCACACCGAACCCGGATCAACGCGACTCCGACGGCGACGGTAAGGGGGATCTCTGCGATCCTTGCCCGGGTGACAAGACGAATCGTTGCAACACAAGCGGTTCGAACTCCGGAACCATCGGCAGCGGCGGCGGCACCGTAACAACGCCGGACGGCAAGACCACGGTGACGATCCCGCCCGGCGCCGTGTCTCAACCGACGAGCGTCTCGATCACTCGAAGCGCCAGCGCCGAGCTCAAGGTGGGGACGACGCGTGTCCTCACCTACGCCGAGCTGACGCCCGACAACGTGATGTTCAACCCGCCGGCCACGGTGATGTTCAACTGGGACGACGCCACCAACAACGGTGTGGTCGACGGCACGACAATCCAGGAAACCAACCTGAAGATCTGGCGCAACGGCGTGCTGTTTGCCGGCCCATGCAACAGTCCCACCTATCAGCAACCGGCCTGCGCCACGGCGTGCGCTGGTCTCGAGTGTTGCTGCGATATGGTCGGCAACAACTGGACCCTCCAGCTAGCTCACTTCAGTCAGTACGTCATGGGCGATGCCGCCGCCACGTTGATTCCCGGCGGCGGCAACAAAAGCACCGACTGCATGACCGAGTTCGACGTCGTGGCGCCGCAGAGTCCGCTGGCAAAGAACGGTCTGCCCGGCAGCAAGCGCACTTGCACCGACGGCGATCCCACCTGTGACGCCGACGGTACGGCCGACGACACATGCACGTTCAGCGTGCGTGCCTGCATCAACGTCACCGACCCGCGGTTGCAGGACAAGAACAGCAACCCGCTGTGCACGCCGAGCGACATAGCGGCGTTCACGCTCAAGAGCCCGAAACCAACCGACTCCGACAAAGCAACCGCAACTCAGGCCTTGCACACCATGCTGGCCAGCCTGGGGTCCACATCGAACCTGCTGACCAACAGCAGTTTCGAGGATGGTCCCTATGCTCCCGACGCCATGCCGACGGGATGGGCAACGGAGGGGGCGGCCACCTTCGTGTGGGACCAAACCCAAGCCTACGACGGAGCCAAGAGCGTCGCCGTCACCCTGGGAATCGACAACGTCCCAGGCTGGGAACAGACCGTTCCAGTTTCCCGGCATACCGACTACCTGCTGTCAGGATGGATCAAGACCGCACTTAACGATGCGGACGCTTTCCTCTTCGCCTGGGATGCGGCGGGATCGATCAGCGCCCTCGCCCCCGGCACCCTTTCGCTTTCGGGGACCGACGACTGGACACGCGTGTGGTTGCTGTTCAACTCAGAGAGCAGCCCGTCCGCCAACATCGTGACGTGGGTCGCCAAGGCGCATGACACATCTACCGGCACGGCGTGGTTCGACGACTTGCGCCTCGAAGCAGCCGAAGAAGTGATCTTCAGCGCGCCGATCGGCGCTACCGACGTGTGCAGCGCGCCGGCGATGATAAAGGTGCCCCTGTACGGCAAGCACAAAGCCACCCTGCCTCTCGCTGTCGCCGGCGAAGCGAGCAGCGGCCTGACCGACAAGGACGCGTTGAAGCTGGTATGCACGGCGCCGAACTAGGAGCGCTGGTGATGGTGATCGACATGTTGGACGAGAACGACAACTGAGCGGCCGAAGGACTGTAACCACGAAGGTCACGAAGAAACAAAAAGAGGAATGCCTTCCTTCGTGAACTTCGTGGTCTTCGTGGTGAGCCTCACCACCTGCGACTTTGCGCGCAGAACCTCGGCTTGGTCAGAAGGTCGCGAGGCGACCGTCAGCACCGGCGCACGCAGAGTTCGGAGCCCGACTGTGCAAGCCCTCGCACAGTAGACTGTGAATGCAGCCTCACAGTTCGTGTGTTCAGCCCGTGAGCTGCTTAGCTCCTCCGTCGGCGTCAACGACTGGCACGACAATTGGACTCCCGACCGCCTCAATAGCTCAGTGAAGGAGATCCAAATGCGATTCGTAAATCAGTGGTCGGTGGAGATTGAAACCGTCGAGGGGCGCGGCCCCCGGATATGTCGTAGCGCACGGATGTTCGTGCTGTCGGCGATCATCCTGACGTGCGTCGTTCTTCCTCGCGGTCTGTGGGCGGCATCCGGCAACCTCGACGTCACGTTTGGCAACAACGGAACGATCACCAACGCCGGGACACTGAATTGGAGCAATCAAACCGTTGATCTGGCAACGCAACCGGACGGCAAACTGATCGCCGCCGGCTACGCCTTCGTTTCCAGCAGTTTCAGTTACGACTTCGCTGTCGCGCGTTACAACCCCGACGGTAGCTTCGATGCCACGTTTGGCTCGGGTGGGCAGACCACGACTAATTTGGGCGGAGATGACCTAGCTTACGCTTTGACGCTGCAATCCGACGGGAAGATTGTCGTTGTCGGGCGAAGTGGTGGCTCGCCAACCAAGACCGCCATCGCGCGTTACAACCCGGATGGTAGTCTCGACGGCGGCTTCGGCACCGGCGGTAAAGTCAGAACCGCGATCGGCTCGAACAACAGCGCGGCGTACGCGGTCGCCGTGCAGTCCGACGGCAAGATCTTGGTTGCGGGGTATGTGTCCGCTTCCCCGACAAGTATTGCGGTACTGCGGTACAACAGCGACGGGAGCCTAGATGCCGGTTTCGGCAGCGGCGGCCAAGTCATTACGCCAGTTGGCCCAGGGAATAGCTCGGCGTACACGCTGGCGTTGCAAAGCGATCAGAAGATCGTCGTCGCCTGCTCGGCGTCGAACGGCAGCAATCTCGACGTTGCCGTGCTGCGCTACAACACCGACGGCAGCCTCGACGGTGGTTTCGGAACAGGTGGAGTAGCGACGACGCCGATCGGGACGGGCGACGATCAGGCAAATGCGGTCGCGCTGCAAGGCGACGGCAAGATCGTCGTAGCAGCCTCCGTGGTGAGCGGTTCAAACTACTACTACGGTCTGGCGCGTTACAATACGGATGGCAGCCTCGACGCCGGCTTTGGTACGGGCGGCACGGTAACAACTACGGTAGGGGCAGCGTTCAATACGAACATCCCCAACGCGGTTGGACTGCAAAGCGACGGCAAGATCGTCTTGGCGGGCGAAGCCTGGACCAGCAGCCCACTGCAACCCAACTTCGCCATGGTACGTTACAACACCGACGGCAGCGTCGATACGAGCTTCGGAACCGCCGGAGAAGTCACCACGGCGATTGGTAGTGGTGGCTCGATTGCCGATTCCATGAACATCGAAGCTGACGGTCGGATCGTTCTGGCAGGATTCGACGACAGCCCCGGGGTTACACTTGCACGCTATCTGGCTTTTGGTTGCGGCGATGGCGTAATCGAAGGCGGCGAGCAATGCGACGACGGCAACGTCATCAACGGCGACTGCTGTGCCTCCGACTGCCAGTCGAGCGCCACAAACGGCACACCCTGCAACGACGGTCTCTTCTGTAATGGCGCCGACACCTGCAATGCCGGCAGCTGCTCGACGCACGGCGGCGACCCGTGCGCCGGCGGCGGCGAGTGCAACAACCTGTGCAATGAGACCGCGGACAATTGTGCCGTGGCTTCCGGCACCTCGTGCACCGAAGACGGCATTCCGTGCACGCTGGACCAATGCAACGGCGCCGGCGTTTGCGCGCACCCGGCCGGACACATAGGAACGGTCTGTCGGCCGGGCGCGGGCGTTTGCGATGTCCCCGAAAGTTGCGACGGCGTCAACGTCAACTGTCCGAGCGACACATTTCAATCCAGCGCGACCGTCTGCCGCGCTGCGGCCGGCGTTTGTGACGTCGCCGAGAACTGCACCGGCAGCAGTGCCGCCTGTCCGAGCGATACCTTGCTACCGAGTACAACGACGTGTCGCGCAAGCGCCGGCGCATGCGACGTGACTGAGAATTGCACCGGCGCCGACGCTGCTTGCCCTGCCGATGCCTTCCAGCCGAGCACGATGACTTGTCGTGCTTCGGTCAGCGACTGCGATCCGGCGGAAACGTGCACGGGGTCCGCCGCGGCCTGTCCGCCCGATGGCACACATGGTGTCAATGCAACCAAGCCGAAGGTCACGCTGACCAAACAGACCACACCGCCCGGCGACGATGGTCTCACGTTCAAAGGTGAATACGTGCTTGCTGCGAATGTCTTGTCGTCGCTCGATCCGGTGAGCGGCGGTGCGCATGTGCAAATTCACGATTCGACTAACGCGACCCTGGTCGATGCCACGCTGCCGCCGGGTGCCTACGACACGATCAGCAAGACGGGGTGGAAGGTAAGCAAGACCGGACGAAAGTGGACGTACGTGAACCCGAGCGGTGTCCAGGGCATCACCAAGTTGGTGGTAACGAACAAAGACAACAGCAAGACGCCAGGTCGCGTGACCTTTAGCGTCACCGGCACGAGAGGCAACTTCGCCGTCAACCCAAGCCACATCCCGGTTTCCGCAAGCCTGTCGTTCAATGTGAATGCCGGCGACTGCGCGCTGTCGACGTTCCCGGGTCCGGCGCCGACGCCGGCGTGCAGCTTCATTCGCAACGGCAGCACACTGAAGTGCAAATGAGTCGTGCAGCAAACGGACGATGGGGCCAGGCGGCGGTTGCGTTCCGCGACGACCTAGGACGCCGCTCGTTTGAACGCCTCGAGCTCGCGAGCCACGTTCGGGCCCATCGGCGCGTACATGATCTCGGTTGCACCATGGGCCTCGGCTTGCGCCAGACGGTCGCGAATCTCGGAGGCACTGCCGGTCCACGTGAACGTCTTGAGCATCTCGCCGTTCAGCAACGGCCGATCGCGCTCGGTGACGCCGACAAGGTGCAGCTCGTGCAACGCCAGGTGCCGTTCGTTGGCGGGTACGGCTTCGATGCGTGCGCGCCACTCCGCGCCGCCAAGCAAACCGTCGACGGCGGCGGCACCGCCGATTTCGTAGGTGCCGTGATAGGCGACGGTCAGACCCGGGCCCGCCGCTGCCAGCGCGCGTTCCGACGACGCGTCTTCGCCCTCATCGAGCACCGTTCCCAATGTCAGCAGCGCACACCACGAAAAGCCCGCCTGCGGTTGGTTGACGCACACCACGCCGTCGCCAAGCTCGCGGGCAACGGCCAGGCCTTTGGGCCCGTTGGCCGCAACCAAGATCGGCGTGCGAATCGGAAACGGCGGCGCAAAGCCGGGTGGATGCAGCAAGCGCGCGAACGCACCGTCGACCTCGACCGCTTCGCCGCGCAACAACGCTCGCAGCTGACGGATGTACGCTTCGACGAACGACCAGCGCAGGGCCGGCTGACCCATCGTCATGCGGCCGGTGAAGCCGGTGCCGATGGCAACGACCAGACGCCCGGGCGCCAGCTGTTCCAGAGTCGCGATGGCCGAGGCCTGGGCGACGACGTGGCGCAGGCTCGGCACCAGGACACCGGGACCGACCGCGATGCGCGACGTGCGCTCGAAGATGCGCAGGACGGTCACCCAAACGTCAGGATAGAGCGCCGGTGAATCGTAGATCCACGCGCGCGCATACCCCAATTGCTCGGCAACGCGCGTATGCTCGACGACGTTGGGCCCCGGCGGCAAGGCGCAGGAAATCTCCATGTCGCTCATCTCAACGTCGCCAGATGCGCGAACGCCTTCCCCTTCAACAGACCGCGGAACGCGGCCGGAATTTCAGCTGCCATCTTCATTCTCCCCTCCTCACGCAGATCGTGCTCACAAGCGCCGCTCGCAGACAGTGGCGCCGCGCACTTGATCTCCTTTGCCTTCATGACGGCAAGCCTCTTACCGAAGCGCTCGCGACGATGCCAGAAGCGCCGGGACGATGGGCGGCAGGCCACCGCAGTCCTGCGAGCCGAAACTCGGGACCGCCGTGCTTTGGGGAGGGCTTGCGGGAGTGCACGGCATCGTGGACTATCCACCAGCGTTTGGAATGGTCCGAGATGGCTGACGCTCCGCAAAGTTGGTTCTTCGACGCCTGGTCGCGTGTCTACGACTTCGCGCCGGTGCAAGCCGCCACCTACAAGCCGGTGCACGACGCCATCCTCGCCGCCTTGCGCGGCGTCGATTGCCATCGCGTTCTCGATATCGGCTGTGGCACCGGACGCCTGGCGGCACGTTTGAGCCGTGAGCTACCGCAGACACAGATCGTCGGCTGCGACTTTTCCGCCGGCATGCTCTCGCAAGCGCATGCGCACCAGACCCGCGCCTCTTGGGTACGCGGCGATGCAACCAGGCTGCCCTTACGGTCGGCTGCCGTCGACGTCGTCGTGTCGAGTGAAGCCTTCCACTGGTTTCCCGATCAACCGGCGGCACTTGCCGAGTTGTTTCGCGTCCTCCAGCCCGGCGGCTTGCTCTTACTGGCTCTGGTCAACACGCCATCGGCGTTGCTCAGCAATGTCATGCACGCCGGTTCGCGCCTGGCGGGGCAACCGTTTTATTGGCCGACCGTCGGCGAGATGCGACAGCGTGTCGAAGCTGCCGGATTTCGCGTACGGCGCCAGCAGCGAATCTTCCGCCTGCCCGGTTTCTTGCTACCACCGGTACTGACGCACGCCGTGCGTCCCGTCGCCAGAAAATCGTCGAGCGTTCGGCGACAAGCGTAGGGCGTTTCTTAGCCTCGATGCAACATGGCGTTAGTCCAAGGTTCGTTAGAAGTCGTTCTTGTCGATGACGTCGATGACGATCTTGCTGCTGTTGTTGTCGGGCTGCTGATCCGTAGGACCCGTCGCAGTGACGGTGGCGACGCAGCGCAAGGGTGAGCTCTTGTTGCTCGTCGTCACCTGCGTTGCGTCGGCGGTGATGGCAATCGCCGCAGCGGCGGTTTTGCCGCCCTTGACGGTGATCGGATTGTCGACGGCGGGCGTTTTGGCGATGAAGTCGATCGGCGCTGCCGACAACCAGGGGCAAGAGCTGAGGTCGATCGCCAAAGTCACATCGTGCCCGGGAGTTTCGGCGACCGGGAGGAAGTCGGCGTTGCGCACCACCGCCATCGCCTTGCTCGTCTTGCTGGTCTTCAGCTTGGGAATGTTGATCGACAATGGTTTCAGACTGGCAAGCGCCGTTTCATGCGTCGTGCTCTGCTCCGGGTCCGACTTGTCGATGACATTCAATTCCACTGTCGACGCGTTGTTCGACGTCGAAGGGTCGAGATTTCCCATGACCATGGGGAAACTGGCCACGAACGACATCGTGCAGCGGTTGGGCGCAAGATGATTGAAGGTAATGAACGCCGCGGGCGTGACGTTGATCGTCACCGTAGCCGTCGCCGTCTTGCCCGGATCGAGCGTGATCTGCGTGTCGGCACTGAGCGGCGTGCTGGGATCGAAATCCGGCTGACTGATGGTCACGCCGCTGCCCGGGCAATCGTTGGTCTGCGACAAGGCGATCAGTTGCGGTGGCGCTCCGGTTGGATCGGCGTTGCGGACCTTGACCTTGATCTTCTTCGTAACGCCCAGCGAGGTGGTAGGCAGCGTCACATTCAGCGCCGGCGCCGCGAGCACAACCACGTCGTGGCCGTTGACGACGTCAACGCCGAGGCTGACGTACGACGCCGCATCGCCCGAGTTGGTTCCGGAGAAGTTGACGGCATTACCCCAACCGTGCAGCGTCTCGCTGGTCAGCATATTCGGCGCCGTCCACAGGAAAGAGAATTTCACGCTCGTCCCGTCCCCGGCCTTTGCAGCGGTGTGCGTGACCTCGCCCGACAAGATTTGCGTAACCGATGGGTGGCTGCCGCCGAGCGACAACGATCCCGCCGTAGCTCCGATATCCAGACCACCGTGGGTCTGCGAGCCGATTTCGAAGATCTCGAGCAGATACTCGCTGACCGAGCCGGGTAAGACCTGGGTAGGGCCGCTCAAGGTCACCGTCGGCGTTGCACCACCGCTATGACACTGATTGCAGCCGACCATCGTATCGTTCGTCAGGCCGACCTTGCCCATACTCGAGCCCATCGCCTGGCTCGCCATCCCGACGATCAGACAGGCAGCCAGGAGCTCCCTGCCGTACGCAAGGTTTCGCATTTTGCTTTCCACCCCCATGTTCGAAGGCGTCAATCTCGCCCGCCGGGAGGTAGGCAGTCAAGCAAAGATCGAAGCGACCACGTCGAAGCAAGGGTCTGGCAACGACGCACGACCCGGACGGGCACCGTCCTTACGATTTCAAAGGCTCGCCCTTGTCGTTCTTGTCGCGCAGAATCTGGATCAGCTTCACCGGTCCGTCGCGTGAGACGATCTCTTGAAACTGCGAGCGGAAATTCGCCACCAGGCTGACGCCCTCGATGACGACGTCGATGACCATCCATCTGCCGTCGCGCTTGCGCAGGCGGTAGTCGACGAGAAACGGCTCGCCGCTCGGTCGAAGGATCTTGGTGTTCACCGTCCAGTCGCCGTCCTTCTCTTCACGGTCGCCGGTAATCACCGCTTTTTCGTTGTCGTACTTCTCGACGTTCTTGCCGTACGTCAGCGACAGGTGGCGCCGAAACTCATTGACGAACTGGTTTTGCTGCTCGTCGTTCAACTCTTTCCAGTGACGCGCCAAGACCAGGCGCGACAGAGTCGTGAAGTCAAAGTACTGTCTTGCGATGTCTTCGATCTTGCCGCGCTTTTGATCGGCATTGAGCGCTTTGTCGGCGAGAATGCCGACGACGGTATCCGCCGTCTTGCCGACGACGTCGCGCGGTCCTTCTTCGGCCAAGACGTGCTTGGCAGCCATCGCCGTCCATGCGACGCAGGCGATCAAGAAGACGTTCAGCCCACAGCGGGTGGCTCTCATTGCAGTGATCATGCTCATTCCTTGTCGTCTTCGAGCTTGTACAACTCTTCGCTTTGCTCCTCGGAGAAATTACGCCGATCTTCTACCAGGGCCCGGCGCCGTTGCAGGTAGCCGTTGCGTATCGCAGCATAGTAATCGACAGACGCCTCCTTCAATTGGCGTACCGTTTCGAGAGCCTGGGCGCGAGCGTTGACGGTACTCACCGTCGTCATCGGAATGGTTGCGGTATACGGCGCATACAGCCAATACACCGACGTGATGTAATCAACCACCAGCGCACCGCTGTCACGCGGGTTGGAAGGTCCGAGGAACGGCCACACCAGGTAGGGCCCGCTCGGTACCCCCCAAACACCGAGCGTCTGTCCGAAGTCTTCATCGTGCGACGGCATCCCCCAGCCGCTTGCCGGATCGAAAAAGCCCACCACGCCGACGGTACTGTTGACCAGAAAGCGGCCGACGTCGGAAGCACTGTCACGCGGCTTCCCCTGCAACAGGTTGTTCAAAGCCACGCGCGGACCATGCAGGTTGTCGAAGAAATTCACCAGCGAGGTTTGGACTCGTTTCGGCATGAGGTAATTCCAGCCACGCCCCACCGGCTCGAGAACATAGATATCGAGCTTGTCGTTGAAGGTGAACATGGCACGATTGAAGGGCATCCAGGGATCGTGGTCGTCCCCGTCTTGGGCGATTGCAGGCAGGGCGAGGGCGCTGAGCACCAGCCAGATCACGAACAGACGCATGCTCATTCCGATTTTACGTCGGTGCCGTGGACGAGCTTGCCGATCAATCGCTCGAGGACAACGGCCGATTCGGTCAGACTGATGTCGTCGCCCGACTTGAGGAGCTTGTCGTCGCCGCCGAGTTGCAACGAGATGTATTGATCGCCGAGCAAGCCGGAGGTCACGATCGAAGCGGTCGTATCCGCCGGCACCTGCAGATCGCCTCGCAAGTCGAGCCCGACACGCGCACGAGAATCCTTATCGAGGGCGATCGATTGGACGCGCCCAACCCGGACACCGGCGATCACCACTTGCGCCCGCGGCTTGAGGCCGCCGATCTCATTGAAGTCGGCGTAGAGCAACAAACCTCCCTCTTGATGGAAGGAGAGGCCGCCGACACGCATCGACAGATAGGCGATGGCCGCCAAGCCGGCGAGTACGAACAGACCAACGGTGAAGTCGCGGACGGGCGACCGACTCATGCTTTCAAACTCCCCAGAGCGCGGTGATGACGTAGTCGAAGAGCAGCACGCTAACCGAGCTGACGACTACCGTCGACGTCGTGGCCGCGCTCACTCCCGCCGACGTCGGTGCGCAAGTATATCCGCGATACGTCGCAATCAAGCCCACGAGCCCACCGAAGACGAATGCCTTGAGCAGGCTTCCGGCAACGTCGTCGCGGAACACCACGGCGTTCTCCAGGCTGGACATATATGCCCCGGCGTCGATGCCCATCAGCCCGACGCCGACGAGATAGCCGCCGGCCAGTCCGCAAACGATGAACAAGCCCGAGAGCAACGGCATCACCGCCGTCATTGCCAGAGCTTTCGGCGTGATGACCAGGTGAATCGGATTGATCGACATCATCCGCAAGCCGTCGAGCTGTTCGGTGGCGACCATGGTGCCGATCTCGGCGGTGGTCGCAGAGCCGGCCCTGCCGATTGCCAGCAAGGCGGTCAGCACCGGACCGAGCTCGCGGATGAGGCTGAGGCCGACGACGGCGCCCAGCGATTGCGCCGCTCCGAAGCGTACCAGGGTGTTGTATCCCTGCAGACCGAGCACCATACCGACGGCCATCCCGCAAACACAGATAATGACCAGTGACAGGACCCCGATGTTGAACAGCTCATTGACGAAGGGGCGCAGACGCGGCGGTGGCGTGAAGAGGGCGCGCCCGATCTGCCCGGCGAACACGGCGATCTTGCCGAGGTGGTCGACGAATCTGATCACGCTCCAACCAAGGTCCTGCAGCACGGAAACCATCAGCCCGCCCGCCAGTGTTCGGCCGGTGTATGCGTCGGCTCGAGTGAGTCTTCACGCACTTCCTCGTTGAAGAACTCGGCAATCTGCGGATCGTCGCTGGTGCGCAATTTTTCGGGGGTGCCGATGATGGCGCCACCGTTCCACAGCAACACCACTTGATCCGCCATACGCAACGTCGACGGAATGTGATGCGACGATACCAGCATGGTCACGCCGAGGCGTTGATTGATACGCGTCAGCAATGCTTCGATGCGCTTCACCGAAATCGGGTCGAGCCCCGAGAACGGCTCGTCACACATCAGAATCTCGGGCTTCAGAAGAATGGCGCGAGCCAGCGCCGCACGCTTGATCATGCCACCCGAGAGCTGCCCCGGAAGCAGCGTATCGACGTCCGCCAGGCCCACCGCCGTTAGTGTCCGATGCACCTCGTCGGCGACGTCGCGTTCGCCCAGACGAGTGTGCTCGTGCAGCGGGAAGGCCAGGTTGTCGAAAATCGTTTCCGAGTTCAAAAGCGCGCCACCTTGGAACATCATGCCGAGCTTGGAACGCACCGCATATAACTGAGTTTCCGAAAGATCGGTAATGTCGTGACCGGCAACCACGATGCGGCCGCGGTTGGGACGCACCAAACCCCCGATCAGGCGCAAGATCGTCGTCTTGCCGGAGCCGCTGCCGCCGAGGATGACCGAGATCTTGCCGGGCGGAAACCTGCAGGTGAAGTCCTTCAAGACTCTGCGCCCGCCGAAGCTCATGGAGACGTTCTCGAACGCCACATGCGCGGCTGCAGAACTGGACGCCCCGGTTTCCATCGGGCTGCAAGGTATCTGTGGGTCGAGGCGACGGCAAGACGGAGGCACCGGCCTCGCATCTTCTTCCAGCTAAGCCACGGCAATGCTACGTGCTGCTTTCCAACGGAGGTACGGAGATGTACGGCACCATCAAGAAGATCGTTCGCGACAAGGGTTTCGGCTTCATCGTTCCCGACGACGGCAGCGACGACGTATTCTTCCATCGCTCGAGCCTGCAACCCAAGGTTCAATTCGACGATTTGCGCGAAG
>JACQEN010000309.1 GCA_016200585.1 Deltaproteobacteria bacterium | reverse complement strand
GGGTCCGGTGGCCAATGCGCTGATCAAGGTGTTTCAAAAGCATTTGAGCGTGCAGCTGGTCGACCGGCCGACCGCCGAGCATCTGGTGGCGGTCGAAAACAAAGCCCCGGCGATGCTGCTGCTACCGGAGGGTACGAGCAAGCGCTACCTGACCGACAAGCCGTCGACGATCGAGCTGCTCACGGATCCGGCGCAATGGACCGAGCTGCAGGCCATCAAAGTGATCTTCCTGCTTGCCGACCGTGAAGCTTCGTCACTCGGCGACCCGTTCAGCGAAGAGCTCCTCAAGCTCGACGAGCGCAGTCTCACCGGCAAGCGCCTGAAATTCACCTCGCTGGAGCAAAACATTCCGGGCTTCTCGGTGATGTTCGTCCTGCTCAGCCTGATCTTCAGCGTTTCGTTCGGCCTGCGCGAGGAAGAGATCTGGGGCACCAATCGCCGCCTGGCCATGGCGCCGGTGTCACAGGCGACCGTCCTCGGCGGCAAGCTGCTGGCACGCATGGTCATCGGCGTCGTGCAGCTGCTGATCCTGCTGGTGTTCGGGCACCTGACCTACGGTTTGACTCTCGGCCGTTCACCGCTGCTGATGTTCCTGGTAGCAGTGTGCATCGTCTTCTCGATGTCGTGCTTCAGCATGATCGTCGCGGCGATGGCGAAAACGCGCGAGCAGATCATCCCGGTCGGCTTGTCGGCGGTATTCATCCTGGCGGCGCTCGGCGGCTGCTGGTGGCCGTTTTTCGAACAGCCCTACTGGATGCAGGTTGTCGCGCACGGCGTCATGACGACGTGGTCGATGTTCGCCATCCACGACGTCATGCTGCGCGACAAGACTTTCCTCGAGGTCGCCCCCAAGCTGCTGCTGCTGATCGTCTACGGCGCCGTCTCGTTCGGCGTTGGATTGCGGCTATTCAAGTATACGGAGAACTGAACAGATCTGAAGTCAACGTATCGTCGAGCCAGGAACCAGGAACGCAAGAACCGGCGAATTGACCCGTTCTCCATTCCCGGTTCCCGGCTTTTCGTTTCTACTTGCCTACTCTTCCGCCGTCGGGGTTTTCTTCGCCGTCTTGTCGTCCTTCTTTTCCGGCGTCGGTGTGCCCTTCGGCTTCGGCGTCTCCTTGCTGGTCGACTTGGCGGTTGGCGTACCCTTGGCCACGGTCGCCTTCGGCGTGAACTTGCTCAACGCGGCTTTCACGGTTTGTTCAGAGACCGGAATTGTCGCGGCCGGCAGCTGGACTCCCCCCGGCGCTTGAACACCCGGGACCTGAGGCATGCCCGGAACCTGAGGCACGGCTGGAACGGCCTGCGCCGCGGGGATACCAACGCCATCTCCTGTACCGGCGCCCGGACGACTGCCGGCGACGTTGCCGCTGCCGGTCGTTCCTGTATTGCCGCTGGTCCCGGTAGTCGCGCTCGAGCCACTGCTGCTCGATCCCGTGCCCCCACTCCCACTTGCGGCCGGGTTGCCGCTTCCAGAACCTCCCGCAGGAACAGCAGGCACGGCAGGTGCGCCACCCTCGACCATTGCGGAATTTGCGGCAGGCATTTGCGGGGCCGGCGGGTAGCTGACCGGCAAGCGGTTGCCCGTCGAGCTCGAGGCGATGACGTTCGACAACGCGAACGTGCACGGCATGCCGGTTGCCTTTGCGGCAGCGCTGAACGAGCAGCAGAACAGCTCGGAGACGTCGGCTGGAATCGGCGTCGTGTCGGCGATGTTGAGCATGATAGCGCGCAGCTGCAGACCACCGGCGGTCACCTTGGTCTTGAAGGTCGTGCGGTTCGTATCCGGATTGACCGTACACCGGGCTTCGCCATCATTTCCCAGATCGACGGAGCAGCCGTTCTGCCACCCAACATCCATCTGGATACCGGACACCTGGCCGTCGTTCTCGGTGAGCACAAAACAGACCGGTCCTGACTTACCGGGAGCAATGGGCGCACCTTGCGCCGCGACGGTTACCGCCGCAGCCCGGCCGGCGACCAGAGCGATCAAGCCGATGCAAGCCAAAGTCGTCTTCTGCATGTCGATTTCCTCCAAATCGTGGAGCAAGGCGGCGTCACCCTGCGGTCGCCGGATGCTCGATCTCTGCGTGTCGAGGCGCTTACTAACATGGCGTAGAGCTGTGCAACAGACACCAAGGGATCGCGGTGGTGGGTTGGATTGATCCCAGCCGCTTCACCCCGACGCATGCTTGCGCCCCCTGGGAGGTCCCTCCTGCCGAACGCCCTCTCTTCGTTCTGTCGTGGTTTCATGATTCACTGATTGACGAGGAGGAGCTCATGAAATTCGGCTTGATGATGTTTCCTGCAGACTATGCGATTCGCGTCGACGAGTTGGCGCGCGAGGCCGAAGCACGCGGCTTCGAGTCGCTGTTTTTTCCCGAGCACACGCACATTCCTGCCAGCCGAGCGACACCTTGGCCCGGCGGCGCGGACTTGCCCAAGGAATACTCCCACACGCACGATCCGTTCGTGGCCCTGGCGGTGGCGGCAACCGCCACCAAGACACTCAGGGTGGGCACCGGCATTTGCTTGATCATCGAGCGCGACACCATCACGCTTGCCAAGGAAGTCGCCAGCCTCGATTTCCTTTCCAACGGCCGATTGATTTTCGGTATCGGCGGCGGTTGGAACGTCGAAGAGATGAGGCACCACGGCACAGTTTTCAAAACGCGCTGGAAGAAGATGGCCGAGCAGGTTGCCGCCCTGAAGCGTATCTGGAGCGAAGACGAGGCCGAGTTCCACGGCGAGCTCGTCGACTTCGATCCCATTTGGTCGTGGCCGAAGCCGATCCAGAAACCGCACCCGCCCATCCTGCTCGGCGGCCACTCACCGCAAGTGATGCAACGCGTCGTCGACTACTGCGACGGCTGGATGCCGATCGGGCTGCGCGCCCAGAGGCTCGTCGAGGACATCGCGACGCTCCGTGCCAAGGCCGAACAGTCGGGCCGTGACCCGAGAACCATTTCCATCACCATCTTCGGAACCCCGGCCGACCAGCAGGCCATCAATCAATACGCCGAAGCCGGAGTCGAACGCATCACCTTCGGCTTGCCGCCGGCACCGCGGGATGTCGTGCTGCCGTTGCTGGACCGCTACGCGAAGTTGCTGAGAAGTTGCTGAGATGAGGGGCTCGGGGTGGCGAGCACCCTCAAGCCCTCAGGGCCCTCGCCGCTTCGCGTCCGGGGCCCGCACCTCCCTCGCGCACTACCAGTGAGTCGCAATCCAAGCCGCTGAGCCCTGCGTGCTTGACTTCACCCACCGCGGCACATAACGAGTTGCAACTTTTCCCTGAAAGGACATCACCCCATGCGACCTTTCCCACGCCTGGCGCTGGCGTCGAGCCTGATGGCGCTGGCGTTCGTACTATCGGCCTGCGGCCAGAACAACATCACCGGCTTGGCGACTTCGACACCGACGAGCACGGCGACGCCGGCTCCGACGCGCTCCGCAACGCTGACGCGCCCGGCTACGGCAACGGTGACGGCACCGGCAAGTGCCACTTCGACGTCCGTTCCTGTCCCAACCCATACGGCCACCGCGACACTGACCAGCCCACCGACGCAAACCGCCACCGCAACGCTCAGTCCGACCCCCGCCGCCGCAATGTTGATGTTCAACGCCGACGTGACTACCGCCCTCAACCCTTTCCCGAGCGATCGTCTCCTGGGTAGCAACGGCCACGTTCACATCCCGTCGAGTTATCTGCTCATCAACGCGCCGCGGATTCCCGAGTTGGCAAGGGCGTTCGCCTTCGCCGATCTCGCCGCGTCACAGCTCAACGAGCTCACCGGCTTCGGCACATTCGCGCCGATGCGCATCCGCTTCGATCGACCCATCACCGTCGACCCTGGTTTCAACCCACGCGGCATCTTTCTGCTCGAGTACAATGACCTCGCCGGCAAGCCGGCGGTGGTGACCGCGAGCGCTTACGATCCCGACAACAGCATCGAGGTTCAACCGGTCATTCCGCTCAAACCCAAGACCGCCTACGCACTGATTGTGACTACCGACGTCACCGACGCCAACGGCAAGCACATCGCACCCTCGCCCGACTTCAAACGGCTCCTCGCCGGCACGGACTTATCGCCGGAGCTCACGG
>JACQEN010000300.1 GCA_016200585.1 Deltaproteobacteria bacterium | reverse complement strand
CACGATCGATCGGCACGCGCAACGCGCCGCGCGCCAGGTCGGCAAGGTGACGGCCGATCATCGGATGGACACGCGGATAGCTGAGCATCATTTCGGCGCCGAGAAAAATGCCGGTGATCGTCTTGTTGCCTGGCCGCAACGCATCGAGGTTGGGTTGATAGCCGTCGCGCCCCGCCGAACCGACATACGAAATGCGGCCGCGATATGCCAAGGCCTCGATGCTGCCGGCGAGCGTCTTGCCTCCAACCGAGTCGACGATGAGATGCGCACCCCCGCCGGTCAGGTCGCGCACCTTCTCGACGAAGTCGTCCTTCTTGTAGTTGATGCCATGGTCGAGGCCGTACTCTCGCAGGCGTTCGAGCTTCGAATCGCTCGAAGCGGTCGCCAGCACGTTTGCGCCGGCACGCTTCGCCAACTGGATGGCGGCGACACCGACCCCTCCGGCGCCGGCATGAATCAGCACACTCTCGCCTCTCTGCAAGCGGCCAAACTCGAACAGGCAGTCGTCGGCGGTGCCGAACGGAATCGGCACGCAGGCACCGAGCTTGAGGTCGAGGCCATCGGGCAGGACCCAGGTCGTCAGCGCCGAAACCGCAACGAGCTCGGCGTGCGAGCCGAACATCATGACCGCAACTACGTTCTGGCCGGGGCGCCGGTCCTGCACCTGCGAGCCGACTTCGCGAATGACGCCGGCGGCCTGGTAGCCGACGATGTGCGGGCGACTGATCATGTCGCCACCGGCGCGGTGCAACGTATCGCCGCCTTCGATGCTGATCGCCTTGATCTCGATCAGGACCCCATCGGGCGAACAGACCGGATCGGCAACATCCTCGTAGCGAAAGACATCGGGTTTTCCGGTCTCGTAATACACAGCAGCCTTCATGAGCACCTCCAGGTTGTCGCCAGCTTCGAGGGGGCCGACAGCAGATTCCCGCTCCCGGTTGGCCTTCTTCCGCTCAGCTGATCGGCACACTTGGGCAAAGTCAATACGCCACCGAGGCCCCGATCACCTTTCATGGCGTTCATGGGCTTCGCCCGGCAATTGCTGAACGGCCGCCGCCTCGACACCGGCGAATCAATTCGCCGGCTACTAAGACCAAGTCGCCCGAAGGTGACTCCCCCACCCAACCCGCGAAATGTGGACGGGAGCCTGCTTCGAGCAGGCTTGGGTTCCGTTAGCCCGTGGCTTTCGGCCGCGGGAGGCTTGACGCCACGCGCAGTTGGCGGGCAAAGCCCCTTTCATGCGTTGACAACTGCCCCGACATCCTGCGAGCTTCGCCCGGCCGTGACTTTGATTTTGATTCGCATCTGCGCCGTGCTCATCGGCCTGCGCTCGCTGACGAACTTCGGTAAAGTGTTGAACCCCACCGAATCGGTGCTGGTGTGCTTCGGACAGATTCTGCACGGCAGCGCCGTGCCGGTACCGTCTTTTGCGCTCGGAGCGTTCATGCTGGCAACCGCCATCGCCATGTGGAAGCCGTCAAGATGGGCTTTGCCGCTGGCGGCGAGCTACGCGTTGTACGTACCGATCAACCTTGTTCTGTGGACGTTCACCAATCCGGAGCAGATCGAGCACGTCGGTACGCGTCTCTCGTCGTCGACATCGGAGAATCAGCTGTGGTGGTTCGGAGCGCTGGGATTCTTCGTATACTCCGCCGTGGCGATCTTCACGACGGCGGGCCCGGCCTGGCTGCTTTGGAGACAGCGCGCGCAACCTCCCCGGTGAGCGCCGCTCGCAATGCCTTCCTCGCCACTGACCTTACGCACGAAGCTGTTCTACGGCTTCGGCTCCGTCGCCTTCGGCGTGAAGGACAACGGCTTCGCCTTCCTGCTGCTGCTCTATTACAATCAGGTGCTCGGTTTGCCGGAGCGCTGGGTCGGCCTGGGCATCATGGTCGCCCTGATCGTCGACGCCGTGCTCGACCCAATGGTTGGGTACCTGTCCGATCATCTGCATTCGCGCTGGGGACGTCGCCACCCGTTCATGTACGCCTCGGCGTTGCCGGTGGCGCTGTCGTACTATTTGCTCTGGGCGCCGCCTGCCGGTCTCTCGCAGCACGAATTGCTCTTCTACTTCATCGCCGTCGCCATCCTGGTGCGGGTGTTCATTTCCTTCTACGAGATACCCAGCGCCTCGCTGGCGGCCGAGCTCACCGACGAATACAACCAGCGCACGTCGGTGCTCGGTTTCCGCTTCTTCTTCGGCTGGTGGGGCGGGTTGACGATGTCGGTGCTGGCGTTCGCGGTTTTCTTGCAGCCGGACGCGACGCATACCGTGGGCGTGTTGAACTCGACCGGCTATCGTTCCTACGGCCTGGTGTCGTCGTTGATCATGGCCTTCGCGATCGTCGTGTCGGCGGCAGGAACGCACTCGCACATTCCGCACTTGCGCCAGCCGCCGGCAAAACGTTCGCTCGGTTGGGCAGCGGTGTTGGGCGAGGTGCGCGAAACTCTATCCAACCCTTCGTTCCTGGCCTTGTTCGGCGTGGGATTCTTCTCGGCCATGGCCGCCGGCCTGACCGCAGCCCTCAACGTCTACTTCACAACCTTTTTCTGGGAGCTGTCTTCCAACCAGATCTCGATACTCGTGGTCGCCAACTTCGCATCGGCAGCTGCAGCCTTGGCGCTGGCGCCGCGCCTTTCCGAACGCTACGGCGGGAAGAAACCGGCGGCGATGCGCACCGCCATCGCCGCCGGCGCGCTCGGCCCGGCGGCGATGATCCTGCGGCTCCTCGGCCTCTTCCCCGCCAACGGCTCCGCCGTACTGCTGCCAATCCTGCTGATCGGCAACACCGTCGTCGTAACGCTCATCATCCTGGCCAGCATCCTGGTCTCGTCGATGATGGCCGACGTCGTCGAAGACAGCGAGCTGACGACCGGTCGGCGCTCGGAGGGTCTGTTCTTCGCCGCCAACGCCTTCATGCAAAAGTCGGTATCGGGTGTCGGCATCTTTGCATCGACGGTGCTGCTGAACACCATCGGCTTTCCGCGCGGCGCCAAACCCGGCGAAGTCGACCCGCACGTGGTGCGCCAACTGGGCTTGATCTATATTGTTGCCATCCTTCTGCTCTATCTCGGCAGTCTGTATTTTCTGACCAAGTACCGCATCAGCCGCGCCTCGCACGAAGCCAATCTGGCGCTTCTGTCACGCCGGTCGGACACGACCGATGAGTCGTAAGCCATCGATGGCCAGCCCCCCGAACCCGCAGGCAGTCGTTG
>JACQEN010000302.1 GCA_016200585.1 Deltaproteobacteria bacterium | reverse complement strand
GCTTGAGATCGCGATGCACCACGCCGCGGGTATGAGCGCAGCTCAGAGCGTCGAGCACCTGCGTCATCAAGTGCATGGTCTCCCGCACGCTCAGCTTTTGCTCGGCGTCGAGGACGTCGCGCAGGGTCATGCCCGGAACGAACTCCAAGACCGCATACAGAGATCCGTCCGTCGCCGTCCCCGAATCGATCAGGCGCACGATATTCGGATGCGACAGCTCGCTGCACAAGCGCAGCTCGCGCCGGAAGCGCTCGACGCGACCGCTGCCTTCGCTGCCACGTCGCAACGGCGCCAGGCGCAGAATCTTGAT
Organism: Deltaproteobacteria bacterium; assembly: GCA_016200585.1. GTDB lineage: Bacteria > Desulfobacterota > Binatia > HRBIN30 > HRBIN30 > JACQEN01. Next base: position 6,049 of record JACQEN010000302.1, on the reverse strand, counting down.
CGCCACCAGTTGCCCGGTCGTTCGTTGCCGCGCCTTGATGACCCGTCCAAAACTCCCCGACCCCAGATCGCCAAGCAACTCGTAACGCTCGGCAAACTCCTCGCCCAGGAGAAGAACCAACTCCTTGTCGTTCTCCATCAATCCCTTTGCTCGTGTACGGGGCGGCACTGGCCCCCCCTCAGCGTTGTCTTCGCCGCTACCACACTCGGAGCAAGGCAGCAATTCATTCCTCAACGCCGTCTCAACTGATCAGATCCGCGAGCCGCGACACTTCCTCCGGATCGGCGGTTGTCGGGACCAGCATGACCTCGTCGGTGCCAAGATCAGCAAGCTGGCGCAGCCTTTCTCGTAGGACCGGTGCCGAGGTCGTCTGCACGCTCGGAGCCAGAGCTTGTGCCACATCGTTCCCCAAGAACCCGAGGTAGCGTTGCAGGTACTCATCCAACTGTTGTCGCGCATTCTTCCCCAATGCGTACCAGAAGCCCGTGCTGAGGCGCGGCGCGGTCGAACGCCCAGCTTCGGTCCAGGCCTTGCGAGCCGTTTGCCATGCCAGCTCGACCTCCGCCATCGACGGTCCGAAGCTGAAGCCGTTCAAGCCGTCCGACCAGCGTGCGGCACGCTGAATCGACGCAGCCGCCAGCGCGCCGACGAGAATTTCCGGGCCACCGGGTTGCAGCGGTCGCGGCTCGGTCGGACGATCTGTACCGTCGACGATGTGCTCGCCCTTCCAAACCCGCCGCATGAGTGCCACGGCAGACTCCATGCGCTTGAGCTTGTTGCCCTCAAAGGGAACGCCGGCCGCAGCATAGTCGTCGCGACGCGCACCGACGCCGACACCGAGCACGACACGACCGGCGGAGATGGCATCGAGCGTGGCGATGCGCTTGGCGAGCAGCACCGGAGGATGCAGCGGCGCAATCATCACCGTCGGTACGATCTTCACGCGTTCGGTCACAGCCGCCGCGGCACTCAGGGTCACCAGAATTTCAGGATTCGGAAAATTGATCCTCTCGCCGGCACACAGGCTTGAGAACGGGCCGGCATCGATGCGCCGCGCCCACTCGAGAATCGTCCGGCGATCCAGGCCGGGTACCATCACCGGGAGATTGAGACCGATCTTCATCGCCCCCTTTTGCAGGACTCGGCCGAGGCTTTCCAGTCCTGCCGCGGGTTCGCGTTGGCCGCAGTCGAAAGGTCGCAGTCGCAGCCTCAGCTTGTCGCAGCCTGGGCCTTCACGTAGTTTGCGCCCGCTATCGCAAGACGTCCGCAAGCAGTCGCCGTGGATCCGTCAAGGAAGGGATTGAGCCGATGGGTACTTTGAAGCTTGGATTGCAGCTCGGATACTGGGGCGCACAACCGCCGGAGAACATCGGAGCGACGGCACAGGAAGCGGAGCGTCTCGGCTACGACGCAATCTTTACCGCCGAAGCGTGGGGCTCCGATGCCTTCACGCCGCTGGCCTGGATCGCCGCTCAGACCTCCAAGATTCGCCTCGGCACGGCGATCGCGCAGATCTCGGCGCGCACCCCGACGGCAACCGCCATGGCGGCACTGACGCTCGATCACCTATCCCACGGGCGCATGATCCTCGGCCTCGGTGTGTCGGGCCCGCAGGTCGTCGAGGGCTGGTACGGCCAGCCGTTCTCGAAACCTCTGGCGCGAACGCGCGAATACGTCGACATCGTTCGCCAGGTATTGCGGCGCGACAAACCGGTCACCAGCCCCGGGCCCCACTATCCGCTGCCGTACAACGGAGCCGGGGCCTGGGGCCTGGGCAAGCCGCTGCGTCCGATCACCCATCCGCTGCGCGCCGATCTGCCGATCTGGCTGGGCGCCGAGGGTCCCAAAAATGTCGCGCTTGCAGCCGAAGTCTGCGACGGCTGGTTCCCGCTCTACTATTCGCCCTACCGGCCCGAGGTCTACGCCGATCAGATCAAAGGCGCGCGACCAGGCTTCGAGATCGCGCCCGGTGTCTTTGTCAGCGTCAGCGATGACGTCGCGACGGCGCTATTGCCGGTGAAAGCAATGCTGGGCTTCTACATCGGCGGCATGGGAGCCAAGAAGCGCAATTTCCACAAAGAGCTGATGTCGCGCATGGGCTTCGCAGCCGAAGCGGAAAAGATCCAGCAACTGTTCTTCGAGAACAAACGTGACGAAGCGATGGCTGCCGTGCCCGATCAGTTCGCCGATGAGATCTCGCTGGTCGGGCCGGTGGAACGCATTCGCGACCGCTTGCAGGCGTGGAAGGGAACGCCGGTGACGATGATGCTGGTGATGTCGCACGACATGTCGCTGGTGCGGCGCATCGCCGAGGTCGTCTTGTGATCATGAGCCAGAAACGGCTCGCGGCGAGTCGTTCGCCGTCACGAGCTCTGTAACCGCGATGATTCGACGGCCTTTCGTCTTCGCCGTTGCTCTTCTTCTTTGCAGCGCCGTCGGTGCCCAGGCCCATTCGTTCGATCCGATCGTCCTCGACATTCGCGAATCCGCCGCGGGCATCTTCGACCTGCGCTGGCAGCTGGCCCTCGCCGGCGAGGGGTTCGAGAGCGCCAACGCCTCAATCGAGCTGCCACCTCACTGCCAGACACTCGCGCTCGATCAGGAGCGGCCGGCGCGCATCGACTGCGGTGAGCGCGGTTTGCGCGGGCAGACGCTACGGCTGCCGGCGCCCGCGCTGGCGTTGGCACGCACCGACGTCCTGCTGCGCATGCGCTTCCGCGACGGCGAAAGCGCCGGCGCCGTGCTGAGCCGCTCGACTCCGAGCTTTGTCGTTCCCGGCGTAGCACTGGCGGACGGCGCCCGATCCACCCTGCTGCTGGCCGGCGGCTATGTGCGGTTGGGAATCGATCACATTCTGGGTGGGCCAGACCATCTACTGTTCGTGCTCGGCTTGATCTTGTTGGTTGCCGGATGGCGCCGGCTGCTCGCCACGCTCACGGCGTTCACATTGGCTCACAGTCTCACACTAGCGCTCGCCATCTTCGACGTCGTCCGCGTACCGGCTGGCCCGGTCGAGGCGTCCATCGCCCTCAGCATCGTTCTGCTCGCCGCCGAGCTGACGCATGATCCGACCGCTCCGTCGACGCTTGCTCGACGGGCGCCTTGGAGTATCGCGTTCGTCTTCGGTCTCCTGCACGGACTCGGGTTTGCCGGCGCTCTGCGTGAAGTCGGATTACCCGCCACCCAGATCCCCCTCGCCCTCGTGTCGTTCAACCTCGGCGTCGAGATCGGCCAGCTGTGTTTCGTCGCCGCGGCGTTGCTGCCGGTGCTCGCCTGGCGCCGACTCAGCACAAAACGGCCAGCCTTGGCGCTGCTTCCGGCTTACGCCATCGGGTCCGTGGCCGTCGTTTGGGTTTTGCAGCGCCTGGCGGTGATCTTCTGAGAAGGTGGCTTTGCACGTCGATTCGATTGCGTCCGGGAACCCGGGGGCTTCAGACGCTGTCTCGAAACCACCCGGAACACCGAGCACGGATCACCGAACACGGACTGGACCGAACCAATTCAGGCTTGCAGTCAGTGGTCCGTGATCAGTGGTCAGGCGCCGGGCGTAGTCAGGCGGCGAATTTCTTTCACGAAGTCGAGCTGCTGGTAATCAATCGGGATAGCGCCCAAGTCGGAAACGGCCGACGCCCCGCGCGATGAACAGGTACCGTACATCTCCAACCCGGCGAGGCGCCCAAGCTGCAAGAGCGCCGAGCCGACCCCGCCTGCCGCGCCGTGAATCAACGCGCGCTGGCCCGGTCTGACCTTGGCGGAGCGATGCAGCATCTGGTACGCCGTCACGTAGTTCAGCACGAGGCTGACAGCCTCGGCGGCGTCCAACCCAGGTGGCACCGGTACCAGCTCACGTTGCGGCAGGCAGACGAACTCCGCGTACGCACCGCTGATCGGCAGCGCGGCAATGATCTGGCCTGGTTCGATTCCAGAGGTATACGTCGGGCTCGCCGTAGTGAGTGACGATGACGCGCTTGTATCTCATGGACCTCTGCTTGCCCTGCCGGGCTTCCTCCTTTTCCAGTTCAGTGAAGGTGCAGGTGTCCACTTTTTCGGGTCAACTTCGGCGTCCGCAGCAAGCCCTGGTTCGGCATGCTCATCGTGCGAACGCTGGCGATGAGCCGCGGCCCACTGGCGCTCGCGAGAGCAAGAGATGTTCATGCCGTCGGCTCCAGCGCTCGGTTCGGCCCGCATCGTTCTCGACGGTGGGACGCCATGCGTAGTCAGTCCGCAGATCCTTCAGCCTGAGCGCTCGACACGAAGCCGACGATGAGGAGCGCCCAAGCTACGATCAGTCCAAGTCCCGCAGCGATGTGCGTCAACTTCACGACCAGTTCTTGCCACGGCGCCCCGCCCGTCGCGCCAGCCTGACTCGCTGCGATCGGCAGAATCCCGGTCGTACCCCACCGAGCATTGGCCACCTCGGACAAGGCCATGCACCACGTCAACCAGGCTGATAGCACCATGACGAGAACGGATTTCCGCCCGACACGGTGCGGTAGCTTCAGCAGGAGAGTGGCGAGAACGACAAACAACACTCCGTTCGTTTCAAACTGGATATGGGCACCCAGCGCCAGCCGCGGGTATGGAGTAGCGGGCACGACGAGGCCCCAGAATAGTCCGACCAGAACGAGAGCCATGCCGTGGAACAGGATCTGTCGACCACCCCTCTGAATGTTCATCTGTGCTTCCCTCGCTGCTGTCGCCAGCATGGCGCAACCACCGCCTCAACAACCCCGCTCAGCTGCCCCGCCCGGCTTTGAGGGCGGGGTCAGCTGCAGTGGACGGTTCGGCGGTGCCCTTGACCGCGCCGAGCAACCCCACGATCTCTTCCGTCCGTCGGACCCGGCCGAAGACGTAACCGAAGGTCAGCAGCGCGGCATTATGCATCTCCTCACTCATTTCGGTACAAGCGTCCTCGGCAACGATCACCCGGAAGCCCCGGTCCGCAGTTTCGCGGGCCGTCTGCGTCACGCAGACGGCCGTGGTCAGCCCGCAGACCACGAGGGAGTTGACGCCCATGTTGTGCAGCGTCTGGTCGAGCTTCGTGGAGTTGAGCGGGCCGCTCGACGTCTTGTTCAGCACCATCTCGCCGGCAAGCGGGGCGACGCGGTCGTCGATTTGCCAGCTCGGGTCGGTCACTAGGGGGCTGACCCGGCGACCGATCATCGCGAGCCCGAGCTGGTCGAACTCCCGCATCCACTCGGGCAGGTCCCGCCCGTCTTCCGTGTGACAGCCGGCCCCCAGAAAGATCACCGGCCGGCCCGCCGTGCGGAACGCCTCCTGAAGCTGTTTGATGTTGCCGAGCACGTATGACCGGACCCGCTCGAAGTAGCCGGCGGCGAGCCCGGGCACTAGCTTGTCGATGACCTGCCCGAAGGGGTACTCCGGCCGGGCGAAATAGCGCTGCACGTCCACGACGATCAGTGCGACCCGCCGCGGGTCGAGAGTAATCGGAGCCTGGTCTTTGATGCGGTAGAGTTGTTGAACCTTCTCGTGGTCAGTCATTGTCTTGCCTCAGTGCGATGATTCAGAGTCCACACTCGCTTCTGCATGAGGTCCGCCTTTCACCGCCGAACGAGCTTGTAGAAAAACCCGAAAACCCAGCACTCGGAGTGATTTTCCGTAACTGCACGACAGATCTCGGCCGCATCTCAAACGGCCCTGCCAATGCACGCAGCCCGCGCCTGGCGCAGTTTTGCTGATTTTCCGCAAAACATGTCGTCTTCTTGACCTGACCGGCTCCTATCGAAAGTTCCATCGATCCGCGACCCGCAGGGGGTTCTTCTACAGCCTCAACGCCAAAGCTCACTGGCGCGCGGCGCTTTTCCGCGCGTCCCGTGCAGCGTGTGGGTCGCCCTCATGGCAGCTTCCCGGCAGTGACGATGCCAGCCACCGCCTGAGTGATTCGCTGCAACGCGGCACCTTTGAGATTGCCGACGTACGACGTGATCAGATTTTGATTCGCCGTGAACAGTTTCGCCGGACGAGCGTAGCTGGTGACCTGCAGAGAGCCCGACTCAAAGGCATCGTTGTCGAGCCTGATGGAACTGGT
>JACQEN010000301.1 GCA_016200585.1 Deltaproteobacteria bacterium | reverse complement strand
GCATCGGTGCTGCCATCATCGACATAGACGACTTCATACGACCGGCCGCTGCGGCCAAGCGCCGTCGTCAACTCCGCATGCAAGGGGCCCAGATTCTCGGCCTCGTTGAAGACGGGAACGACGACCGAGAGATCGACGCTCATCGGGCCTCGATGTCCGTGAGGCTGACGAACTGCCGGTAACGACGGTCGACCTCTTCACGCGTCAGCTTCTTGAGCCGACGCATGCCGAAATCTTCGACGACGAACGACGCCAGCACGCTTCCGCAAACGATCGCCCGGCGCAAACCGGCTTCGGACACGTCGCCAGAACGCGCCAACTCGCCCATTAAGCCGCCGGCGAATGTGTCGCCCGCACCGGTCGGATCAAACACCTCTTCCAGCGGAAAGGCAGGAACCGCAAAAATGCTGTCGGATGAAAACTGGATCACTCCGTATTCGCCACGCTTGATGAGCACACGCTTCGGTCCCATTTCCAGAAGCTTTCTGGCGGCGCGCACGATGTTGCGTTCGCCGCTGAGCTGTCGCGCTTCCTCGTCGTTGATCACCAGCAGGCCGACACGCCCGAGCAGCTGCTCCAGATCACCACGCGCGTTGGAGATCCAATAGTTCATCGTATCGCAGCCGATCACACCCGGCGCGGAAAGTTGATCGAGCACCAGCGACTGCAACTTTGGATCGATGTTCGCGAGGAAAACGTACTGAGCATCGCGATAGCTGCTGGGCAAGCGCGGACGAAAATCGGCAAAAACGTTGAGCTGCAAATCCAGCGTGTCGCGCTGGTTCATATCCTCGTGGTAGCGACCGGACCAAGACCCCGTGAGACCTGTCTGGATTTCCAATCCGGACAAATCGATGCGTCGCGACTGAAGAAATGAGCGCTCCTCTTCCGGAAAATCCTCACCGACGGTTGCCACCATCTTCACAGGCGTAAAGAAACTTGCCGCGACCGAAAAATACGTTGCCGCACCGCCCAGGGCGCGATCGACTTTGCCGTGCGGCGTTTCGATCGAGTCGAAGAAAACCGATCCAACAACTACGATGCTCACTCTTCCTCCTGAATAGGACCAAGTCGTCCTATGCGACGTATTTTCCGATGATGGGTCTCAGGTCCAGCTTGAGCGCGCTCGGAACGCGCTCCGGGTCGGTGATGATGGCATGTTCCAGAGCACGGGCACAGGAACAGCTGCGTTGCGTCGGCAGGCTTCCCACCGCGGCAGCGATGACGTGTTGCGCCGTCGCGACGTTCTGATTCAGGATTCGCAAAATGTCGCCGATAACCACATCGGCCTCGCTTTCGTGCCAGCAATCGTAGTCCGTAGCCAATGCCAGCGTGGCGAAACACATCTCTGCTTCACGCGCCAGCTTCGCCTCTTGCAGGTTGGTCATGCCGATGACGTCGCATCCCCACTGCCGGTACAGGTGGGACTCGGCGCGCGTGGAGAACTGCGGGCCTTCCATGCACAGGTACGTCCCACGCGGGTGAACCACAACACCGATCGATTGTGCCGCAGCGATCAAAACCCGCGTCAGGGCTGGGCAGACAGGATCGGCAAAGGCGACATGCGCGACGATTCCGTTTCCGAAGAAGGTGCTGGGCCGGCGGTAGGTGCGATCGACAAATTGATCCGGTACCACAAGATGGCCCGGGGAGATCTCTTGCCGAAGGCTACCGACGGCTCCGACCGCAATCACCCAATCGCACCCAACGGCTTTGAGAGCAAAGAGATTAGCGCGGTAGTTGACCTCGGAAGGTAGGAGCCGGTGACCGCGGCCGTGACGTGGAAGGAATGCCATTCGAACGCCGCCGAGCTCTCCCACGACCAGTTCGTCCGAAGGGTGTCCGAAGGGCGTCGACAACATCTGCCGCTCGACCCTTTCGAGCCCGGCCATTTCATACAACCCGCTGCCGCCGATCACGCCAACCGTCTGCACCTTACCCCCTATTTCTGAATGATCGCCAGTCGCGGCCCGGATCGCACGTCGAGGCAGTCCGCTGCTTCCAGCACATCACCGTCGATCATGTAGTGAGTCGGCCGCGCAAACTCAACTCGGGTTTGGCGCGCCAAGTTGTCGTACAGCGTAGGCACGTCCAACGGCCATCCCTTGCGGATGCGACGCAAGCGTTTCACGACCTCCCACGGATGAAGCCGGCCGGCGAGCAAATGAAAATATCCCGGCTTTCGCGTCGCCAGGTAGGTCGCGTGAAAACCCAACCCGATATCCGTGATGCTACTCGCATAGATCACGTTGAAGCGGCGGTGCGGCACGCGTTCGCCGTCGCAATCGACGTCCGCCTCGAGCGGATGCAACAGGGCGCGCGCCAACACTCCGCCAGAAGCCGCCGACGTCACGCAGCGTGTAAAGAGTCTTGCGGCCGCCCACGGCCCCCGCCCTTTGCCGCCGTAGTACGTCTGCAAGAAGTTCACGATTGCGCCACAACCCACCATGAATCCGTAGTGCCGCCCATCCACCTCGATCAGCTGGCGCTCGGTAATCTCGAAAGGTCTCCCGGCTCGATACTGGTTCACACTTTGAGCCAGTACTTTCTCGGGCGCACCGTGAAGACAGCCGACGGACCGCGCAATGGTGTTCATGGACCCGGCACGCAGCGGCAGAAATTTCGGCAGCGGTTTCGTGCCGTATGCGCGGACCAACGCCGAAAGGGCCCGAAAGAAACTGCCGTCGCCGCCGCAAACAGCTACGATATCAATGTCGCGTTCATGCAGCTGCTTGGCGAACAGCTCGAGCTCTTCCAGCGAGCTTGGTTGCTGGGCTACCCCGAGCTTGCCGACAATAGCCTGGAACTGACCGAGACGATCGCGCAGCCGCTGGTTTTGCCCAGCGTGCGGATTGATGATGGCCGCAAACCCCGACATTTCGACAACTGCTAGTCGAAGACGGTTGCGAATGCACGTGCGGAGCCCGCTTCGCCGAGCTACGCCGTGGCGCAATGCTCGGATCCGGGTCGAGCACCCCCATCCCGCCCTTTCAGTCGACCTTCTGCGCGAGGGCCAATTGGCCGCAAGCCGCTTGGATATCGCGGCCGCGGCTGCGGCGAATTGTAGCGTTGAGATGGCGTGAGAGAAGTCGTTGCTGGAAAGCCACGACGCTGGCATCGGAGGGACGTTCATAGCCAGCATTAAGGAAGGGATTGAACGGCAGAAGATTGACTTTGGCACGAATGCCATGCAGCAGGCGTGCGAGGCGGTCCGCGTCGGCAAGCGAATCGTTAACGCCCGCAAGCAGAACATACTCGAACGTAATGCGCCGCCGTTGTGGAATCGGCAGCTCGCGACACATGCCGAGCAGCTCCGCGAGAGTGTATCGGCGGTTGATCGGCATCAGCGCTTCACGTTGTTCGTCGGATGTGCCGCTGAGCGAAACCGCCAACTGCACGGGTGTTTCACTCACCAGTTTCTTCATCTGCGGCACCAGCCCGACCGTCGATACGGTGATCCGCCGCCCCGACAGGCCCACGCCCCAGTCAGCCGTGAGGATTTCGATGGCCTGAAGCAGCGCCGCATAGTTCGCCAGCGGCTCGCCCATACCCATGAAAACGAGGTTGCTAATGCGCTCCTGATCGAGCAGCTGGCGCTGTGCGGCAAGCACCTGTCCGACAATTTCGGCCGCGCTCAGATTGCGTTGCAGATTGAGCCGAGCCGTGGCGCAGAAGGTGCAGCCCATCCCGCAACCGGCTTGCGAGGAGATACACAATGTAAGTCTTGGCGTGTCGGGAATGAGAACCGCCTCGATGGCGGCGTCACCTTCGAGACGGAAGAGAAACTTGCGCGTGTCGTCGCTCGAATGGGCTACGACGGCAGGATTGAGAACGGGCAGACAAAACTCGCTCTCGAGGTCAGAGCGCAGCGTCTGCGGCAGATTGCTCATCGCCGCAAAGCTCGGAACGCGACGACGATAGGCCGACGAAAGAATCTGGGCGGCGCGGTACGCCGGATAGCCGCGACGCGCCAGCCAATCGTTCAGCGCTTGTAGCGTCACCAGAGGACGCGACGCGCCAGACAGATTTGGTTCAGTGGACGTCAGCTTGACTGAAGAAGAAGCTGATTTCCCACTTTGCTGTTTCCGGAGCGTCGGAACCATGAACGGCATTCTTCTCGACATCCGTGCCGTGATCGCCGCGAATCGTGCCCTTCGGAGCCTTCTTCGAGTCTGTCGGCCCCATGATCTCGCGGTTCTTGGCAATCGCGTTCTCGCCCTCGAGCACCGAGACGAAGATCGGTCCAGCCGACATGAACTTGATGAGATCCTGATAGAATGGGCGCTCTTTGTGCACGATATAAAACTGCGCCGCCGTCTCGGGCGACAATTTGGTTAGCTTCGCGGCCGCAATTCGCAGACCCGCCGCCTCGAACCGCCGCAAGATGTCGCCAATAGCGTTTTTCGCAACTGCATCAGGCTTTACGATAGATAGTGTCCGTTCGGTCATGTTGGCTCCTGAATCTATCTCGAGGGGCTATTTCTTGAGGGCCTTCACCATCGTGCTGCCAAGCTCAGCGGGGCTGCGAGCGACGAAGATTCCAGCCGCCTCAAAAGCCTTGAATTTATCGGCTGCCGTGCCCTTGCCGCCGGAAATAATCGCACCGGCGTGCCCCATACGTTTACCCGGCGGCGCCGTTTGTCCGGCAACGAAACCGACAACCGGCTTCGTCATCGTCGCCTTCACGAACTCCGCCGCTGCTTCTTCTGCGGAGCCGCCGATCTCACCGATCATGATGACACCGTCCGTGCCCGGATCGTCCTGAAAGAGTTGCAAAACGTCGATGAAACCGGTGCCGGCAACCGGGTCGCCGCCGATGCCTACGCACGTCGATTGCCCGAGACCGAGCTGTGTGAGCTGGTGCACCGCCTCGTACGTCAGGGTTCCGCTGCGCGAGACCACCCCGATCCGCCCCGGTTTGTGGATGTATCCTGGCATAATGCCGATCTTGCACTCGCCGGGAGTGATGACGCCGGGACAATTTGGGCCGATCAAGCGGCTCTTGCGTGAGTCGAGGTATCGTTTCACGCGCACCATATCGAGCACCGGAATACCTTCGGTAATGCAGATCACCAGCGCAATGCCCGCGTCGGCAGCCTCCATGATTGCGTCGGCGGCAAAGGGGGGCGGGACATAGATCACGGAGGCATTCGCTGCCGTGGCCTTGACCGCTTGCTCTACCGTGTCGAAGATCGGAATCCCTTCGAAGTCGGCACCGCCTTTGCCAGGGGTCACACCCGCTACCATCTGGGTGCCGTACTCCTTGCAGGCCTTGGTATGGAACTGACCTGTGGACCCAGTAATCCCCTGAGTCACGACTCGGGTGTTCTTGTTGACAAGAATACTCACGCAAAGATCCTCGCTGTCGAAGTCGGCGCGCGAAGCTAACGGTCGGGCACCGCCAAGTCAATGCGATCCGCGGTGCACCGGCACCACCTACTTACCCAGTTCTGCGCGCAGCCACTCCACCGTCCGGCGCATGCCGTCTTCGAAACCGACGGTCGGTTTGTACATCAGCAGGCGCTGCGCCTTCTCAATCGACGCCTGCGTATGACGAACGTCACCCGCACGCGGTGGTGTGTGCTCGATCGTGATCGGGCGAGCGATCAGCTTCTCGACGGTCTTCGCGATCTCGATAACCGAATGGCGTGAATTGCAGGCGATGTTAAATACCTGACCGCCCACCCCCGGCGTCGTACACGACAGGAGATTGGCCTGCACGACATTGTCGATGTACGTAAAATCCCGCGATTGATTGCCGTCGCCGTGCACGACGACGGGCTCGCCGTTGAGCGCGGCGCGGATGAAGAGTGGAACGACGGCAGCATACTTGGATTCCGGACTCTGCTTCGGTCCAAACACATTAAAATAGCGCAAGCTCACCGTCTCCAGACCGTACAGCACGCTGAAGGTTCGGCAGTAGTGTTCGGCTGCCAGCTTCGAAACCGCGTACGGCGAGATCGGTGCCGGCGTCTGATCCTCCACTTTCGGCAGCAGCGGTGAATCGCCATACACCGAAGACGACGAAGCATACACCACGCGCTTCACCGTCTTGGCTTCGCGCGCCGCCACCAAGAGCTGCAACGTGCCGTGGGTATTGACCGCGTCCGTGCTCATCGGATCGTCGACCGAGCGTGGGACAGAACGCAACGCCGCCTGGTGGCAGATGTATTCGACGCCGGCGACCGCCTTCCGCAGGTCTTCCATGTTGCGCATGTCACCTTCGACAAACTCCACTTTGTTGCCAGCGGCCTTCAAATTGTCCAAGCTGCCGGTCGAAAGGTTGTCGAGAACGCGCACCCGTTCTCCACGTTGAATCAGGGCGTCGACGATGTTGGAACCGATGAATCCGGCTCCGCCGGTGATCAGATACATGGATTCTCCTCCGTAGCCACGTTCACTTGCTTGCTCGACGACCCTGTGCCGCCGTGCCATTTTCTTCGCTGGGCATGCGCTTCGGCTGGTTTGCCGCCCGCACGGCCGGGCGTCGTATGCGCCCGTCGTCACCTACAACCGCTTCCAGCGCTCGTACACGCGCCTCCAGATCGTGCGGTGCCTCGCGCCATTTGAGACCACGCGACAGCGCTTCTCGTCCGCCCTCAAGGAATGCATGGCGGATCTTGTAGGCCGTCGTGTGGCTGACGCGATAGT
>JACQEN010000299.1 GCA_016200585.1 Deltaproteobacteria bacterium | reverse complement strand
CGTGCAGGCCATCGTCAACGAAAATCTAGCATGTTGTCCTCACCAACCACATCTGTCTGCCACTATGGAACCTTGACCGGTTGGATGTGAATCCCGCTGGCGTTGAAGTAGCTCGTGACCGCACCAATCGTCCCATCGGTAACAACCAGCACCGAAACACCACGCAGCCCCGAAGGCGGGATTCCGGCGATTCCAGTCGCCACCCACTCCAAAACTACAACCGCGCCTTCGCCGACGACGCCGAGAGATGAATAGTGCAATTGCGGGAAACTGAGCCATAGAGCATTGAGGTAGAATCCTGCCGCCCGACGGTCGAGTGTCCATGCCACCAGCGGGTCGTCAATGCGTGCGCTGTCACTCAGGAGTGGATCCACTTGCGCCCATTGGTGACTGTTGAGCGCGCCGATCCATGCGATCGCCCACCGCTGCCGTTGCACATCGTCGAGTTGGTTGGCGTAGCGAACGTTCAGGAACCGGACCCCTGCCGTAACCAAGACGACGCAAGCCAGACCGTACAACCACGGAATCATCCCCCGGCGTTTCATACGTAGCGGGTCAGTCCGCGCTGCTTGAGTTGCTCCGTGACACGGCGCACCTGCTGCGCCCGGCCGCGCGCGCAAACTAGAATGGCATCTTCGCTGTCGACGACGATCAGGTCACGTACGCCGAGCAGAGCGACCAGCCGTTCAGGAGAAAAGATGATCGAATCGCCACTGTCGATTGCCACCAACGCCCCGGCAGAGGCGTTGCCGTTCGCGTCCGTTGATAAGACGTCGGGAATGGTTTCCCAACTCCCGATGTCACTCCAATCGAAGGTGGCTTCAATGACCGCGACGCGCGGCCCACTGTTCCTCCCTGCGGCTGGTTCCATCACGGCAACGTCGATCGGAACCGAAGGCAGGCCACGATAAATTCGGCGTAAGCTCCCCATCCGAGCGGCCATGATCCCGTCGAAGACCCCGGACAACGATTTGCGCACAGCCGGCACGTGCTCGTCGAGGGCCCGCGCCAGCACCGCAATCCGCCAGACGAACATTCCGGAGTTCCACAGGTAACCGCCGCGCTCCAGGTACCGTCGTGCGAGCGCAGCTGCCGGCTTCTCGCGAAAGCTCTTGACCCAACGAGCCTGGGTGCCGGCGATCGCACGGCCGGTCTCGATGTATCCGTAGCCGGTATCGGGTCGCGTCGGACGGATGCCGAAGGTCACCAACGCGTCCTGAGATTCGCCCACAGCGCAAGCCCTGTGGAGATCCCGTTGGAAGGCTGCGGCATCGCGGATGACATGATCGGCTGCCACCACTACCATCGTTGCCTGCGGGGCGCGGGCTTCGATCCACGCCGCAGCAAGGGCAATGCACGGCAAGGTATTGCGGCCTTCCGGTTCTGCCAAAATCTGCTGCGCCCCCAAGTGTGGTAGTTGCCGGCGCACTTCCGCCGCCTGCGACTGGTTGGTCACAACGATGATCCGTGACCAAGCGAACATCGGTCGCAGGCGCCGTACGGTCTGCTGCAGCAATGTGTGCTTGCCGGTCACACGCAGGAGCTGTTTCGGCAGACGCCGACGGCTACGCGGCCAGAACCGCGTCCCCTGCCCGCCCGCCATCACCACAACATAACGCGCCGGCTGCGTTGGGCGCGCGCGCGCCGCCGAAACACGCTGCTTGGCGGGTTGCGTAGCTCCGGGCTTCGTCATGGCGCCGATCCATCGCTCATCGCGGCGCGCCGTTCAAGTTGCATGACTCCTCACCGTCCAAAGCGATGTCTGAGAAACGGCCGTTCGACGATGCGATACGACAGCGTCGATAGCGCCAGACACAAGCCGATGGCCACCACCCCATACACCGGCCCACACGTCGTACCACCACCGCCGCCAACACCCGCATACCCCATTCCGTAGACCAGCAGGGGATTGTGCCACAGGTACATCGAGAACGAGACAACACCAAAGGTATTCCACAGACGATTGCAGAAAACCTTTTTCAAGTGCGATGGCAGCCAAAGCAGACTGACGAGCAACGTCGTCCATAAGGCACCCTCGATCACATGCCAGCCAGGAAAACGGGCCTCGGCCTGCCAGTACCCCTTGGTCGCAACCCATCGCAAAAGAATCGCCAGCGCCACGAGGTTTCCCGCGACCAATAGATCCGCATCCCAGATCAGCCAGCGCGACTGCCTGGCAGGCCGCTCTGCCGCCTGCCAATAGAGATCGAGCGCCGCAGCGGCGGCGCCAAAAGCAAAGAGCGGCGCCCGGCCGATCGCCGAATGCGCCAGCGCAAGATAGGTGGCCGTATCGCTGCCTCCCCAAAGGTGCAACACGAAGCTGCAGTAGACGAGCACCCCGATAAGCAGGAAGGCAGCACCGCCGACACGCCCATAGTGGCGCGCCGTCAGCACCACCAATGGTAGCAGCAGGTAGAACTGCACCTCGGTCGACAAGCTCCACCACACAGTGCTGAAAGGATCGAGCGGCACAACCAACTGCGGCGCCGCTTGCAAGAAGGCAAGGTAGGGCAAGGCACGCAGCAGATCGCTCGACTGGTGCGCCAAGAGCACCGCCGCAAGGATCACGATCACCGCGTAGAGGGGCATGACGCGCAGCACGCGGCGGCGAGCGTACAGCCACAGATCGACGGGCGGTCCGCCGGCGGCCTCGACGAGAAACGGCTTGGTGAGTAGAAAACCGCTAACGACAAAGAACAGGCTCACCCCCGTGTGTCCCGACAACACAAATGCACCCAGCGGCCAACCATAGCCGTGTAGCGATGCCCCCAGACTCACCCAGCCTTGGACGTGCAGCAGCATCACCAGCAGGCTGGCAATACCGCGCAGCGATTCGATCTCGGGAAAAAAGCGAAAGGAGCGCTCGGGCATGATCCTCTTGATCCGAGACGGCGGCCGGGAAAGCAAGAGGCGGGACTGGCATCGCTCAACCAAACAGGGATAAACGCTTCGCACCGTGATCGGCAACGACCTGACTTCGATGCGCACAGATTCGCTGTCGCGTTCGTCGAGCCCACTCTTGGGAGTGCCACTTCTGATCTTGATCACCGTGGTCGCTTTTTTGCCCTCCCTTGGTGGAGGGTTGAGCAACGACGACTTCATCTGGATCCACGGCGCGTGGCGAGCGACACGGCAAAGCTGGTGGGCCGTGGCTCTCGTACCGCATCCCTGGTGGAGCCAACACTTCCTCCGGCCGCTGGTGCAGCTGACCTTCTTTCTCGACTTCGCTGCTGCCGGACTCCGCCCGTGGGCCTTCCACCTCACCAACATCCTGCTGCACCTGATCAACGTGTGGCTCGTGTGGCGTCTGGCCCTTCTCCGTTTTTCGCGGCAGGCCGCATTTCTAGCGGCCCTGCTCTTCAGCTTTCATCCGACGCACGCCTGGAGCGTAGGTTGGGTCGCTGGACGAACCCAGTTGCTGTGCGCGACGTTCTTCCTGCTGGCGCTGCACGCCCATCTGGGGCGGCGCTCGCTTCTTGCCGGCGCCGCATTCGCCGCCGCCTTGCTGTCGAACGAAGCGGCGATCGTCTTTCCGCTCGTCGCCTGGGCGGCCAGCCGCTGGCTCGTTGAACAGCCGCTGCAGCGTCGTATCTTTCCCACCTACGCGGCCCTGCTTGCCACCTACCTTGCGTTGCGCGCCACAACGACCGGCCTTGCCTACGGAATGATCGGTGTCGACCCTACGGCCCTGCGTGACAGCGGCAGCGTCGCCAATCTCTGGCGCAGCAAGATCACTCTCCTCGGCGAATACTTGCTGGCACCGCTGCCCATCTACGGGTTCCGGCGCTCGCTGATCGCGCTTTCGCTCTTGACCTTGATCGTACTGCGGTTCGCCCGACGAAGAGGCATCGCCGCCTTCGCCGCCGCCTGGCTGGCGCTGAGTCTTGTTCCGTACCTCGGATGGTATCAACTGCAACCTTGGTACATCTACCTGCCGAGCGCAGCGGGTGCTTTGTTCTTGGTGAGCGCTGCATTCGATCCTGCGGCGCGTCCCGGTCCCGCGCCATCCGCAACGTGGCGGACTCTGCTGCTGGCAATGTGGATCCTTGCTTCGTTCGTGCAGCTCTGTCGCTGCGGCGCGGTACAAGATCGCAGCGGACGGGCCCATATGGACCTGCTCGCCGCCCTGCGGCGCGAGCTGCCGACGCCGGCGCAAGGCAGTCGACTGTGTTTTTCCGGTCTGGAAATGTTGCGACTGGGAGCGGATCCAACCACGCGTGCACCGATCTTCGTTTTTGGTCTGAACGAAGCAGTACAACTCGCCTACGGCGATCCATCGCTCGCGGCCGCCTTCGCAGACCCGCTCGGCCAGTGCACTGACGACCGGCCCGGCGCAAAAATCCTCCTGGCGTGGAAGGCATCGACGCAGACCTTCGTCATCAAATGAAATGGCGAGGTCGGCCTTAGTGACCAGGTTCGTTGCAGACGAACAAAGCTGGATCCAAACACGACGCATAGGTCAGATCGGGAGCGCCGTCGACATTCGTATCGATCCCGACCTGCCCACCAGCGGTGAAAGAGATGCGTTGCGTCACCGCATCGCGCGTCACGTCGATACTCCCGGCGTCGTAGCAGATGTCGTCAGAACTTGAGATCAACGGTGCCGTGGTTTGCAGGGCGAAGGTTCCGCCGAAACAGTTACTCATGATGCTGCCGCTCAATCGGGTTTGCGGCGGCGTCACCGTTGCGTCCTGCGCCGTCACCACGTCCGTAAGGTCGGCGACGAACGATGCCCCACTCTGCAGCTCGGTCACCGTCTCCGAACCGTTGAAGGTCAACGCGTACTGCACCGGCACACAGCCCGGATTGAACTTCTGAATCTCGAAGCCGGTCATCGTGTTGTCGAACCGAACCTCGGACCCACTGCCGTTGGGCAGTTGGGCGGTGATCGATCCGTTCAGGAAGACCGTTCCAGCCGTCAGGAAGCAGGGGCTCCCGGGATTGACCGTGATCGCCGTGACACTGCCGTTCAAGCTTGCGTTGATCGCCAGCGTCTGCCTGCCCTCGCTATCCCGTTGCGTTGCGGTCACACTCACCGTCTCATCGATGGAAGGCGCCGCGACGACGATATTGGGGCACTGTCCCGGACCGCGCAACGTGATCGTTCCCGTATCGAACGTCAACGTTCCGGTCGGCGTAACGAGTGTGCAGCCCGTGAATGCAATTGTGATGATGACAAAAGGCGAGCCGCTGCAAGAAACCTCGACCTGACCGCCGCCCGGGCAGGTGGGCGAATTGCTCCGCAAACCAGTGATGATGCCGGTCACCAACGGCGCAAAGGCGCCAAGGCCGTTGCCGACTACGGCCGCTTCGCCGGCAAACGCCCTGACAAATGCTTCGGGCGTCGCCGTCGGTGTCGGCGTCGGCCCGGTTGCAGTCGCGCTCGGCGTCGCCAGCGTGGCCGTTGTCGTGGATGTCGAGGTCGGACTCGAAGTGTAGGTAGGGCTCGACGATGGCGTTGCCGCGAGACTCGCGGTTGGAACCGCCGTCGATGTCACCGTCGGTGTAGCCGTCGGCTCGACCGGACAACCCACCAGCGCCGCATTCACGGCCCGAATGAGCTCATCGACCGTCACCTCACCGTCGCCGTTGGCGTCGAAGTTGGAGCAGCTCGTCAACGGCAGCGTCCCGAGCGCGATGTTGACGCCGGTCAAAATCTCCTCGACGGTCACTTCACCGTCGCCGCCGCAGTCACCGACGCAGGCAGCGTCGACGCGTCCGCACCAGCCGGCAAGCAACACAACCAACACACCAATCCCAAACAGCACGAAGGAAGATTCCCGCCGAATGATTTGCAACCGCAGCATCCTCTCCTCCGCCAAGATGGCGCGAATCCTGCGCCAACTCGGCCCTCCCGGTCAAGCCACGTTTTTGCGCCCGACGATCGACGCCCGAGCGCCGCTAGCGCCCATCGGCAGCACACGAGACAACGTGCCGAGCCGTCTTCTTCGTACTTTCAATTGGGCCGGTCGCCGCTGGACTCGTCAACCACCGCGCTGCGCGTGGCGCGTTGTTGCGGCCGGGGCCGGGAATCGTCGTGCGCTACAGCGTCGTCAGGGACGATCGTACTCGGGCTCCAGCAACGACCGCCGCGTGAGCTCTGCAACTTGACGACACGCAATGGCAGAATCTCCTCACCGTACCGGCTGCGCTGGCACAAGCCGACGGCACGACGATAGATGTTCTCGATACGTACCGCTTCCGCTTCATGCTCGCCGGGATTCAAGCCGCGGCAGTCTTGCACCGCGTGCGCGATTTCATGCAGCAGCGACGCCGTGGGATCACGTTGAACCGATTTCGCCGGGTCGCCGTCGCAACCCGATTCCAACTCGGAACGCAGCTCCGGATTCCAGGTAATGATCCTTGGTGAGGCGCCCTGTGGCCGATCGAACAGGTTGCGTGTCACTCGCGTATCGGCGTTGATCTTGTACGTCGCGTTCGGGCAGCGACCGAACTCGCGCAGCAAGGCCACCACCTGCCTTGACTCGCCGCACGGATCGACACTCCGTTGAATACGCTGCATCGCCGCTGCAATCGAAGCGGCTTCTGAGTTACCGGTTGTCGGGTCGGCCATGGCCCGACCGGATGGCGCTGCCAGCACCAGCGCCGCGATGATCACGATTCCGAACATCTACCTACGGTTGCCTACTATCACCTCGTCGCACACTCGCCCCTGTGGAGCAACGAAATTCTCGCGCTGCTAACCGAGAAAGTCAGAGCGACACGCGCTGGCGCAAAGCACTTGCCAATTGCCGCAGAGAATTCCAAATGGCGACCCAAGAAAGGGTCGAGCATTCTCGACCTTCCTTCTGCTTTGCGATCGCTTCGGCTATGTAGCGGTGCAACGGACCGATCATGATTCGAGTCTCACTCCCGGCACGCATCAACCTTGTCGGCAGTCCCACCGATGCCGTCGAAGGGGCGTACGCAACTATTTCCGCCGCCGTCGACCTGCGCGGCGGTGCCGAGATCGACGACGCCGACGGTATTGATTTCTGCCGCAGCGATGGCTCGTCGGCACACTTTGCAGCTGGCCCCATCGCCGACCACCGTGGCTTTGCCGTCGAAGCCGCTGCCGTCAATGCGCTGCGGCGTTACGCGCCCGAGCTCTCCGAACGTCTAACGCGCAACGGCTTCGCGCTGCGTACGTGGACGCAGGTGCCGGCTTCGAGCGGTCTAGCCGGCTCGTCGGTCCTTCTGCTTGCGGTGCTCGCCGCGTTGCGCGCGTTCTACAAGCTCGACCGCAAACGCTACAACGATTATGTCCTGGCCGAAATCGCTCAGCGCGCCGAAGAGCATGATCTCGGCGTCGTCTGCGGCTTTGCCGATCGCTACGTGCCGGTATTCGGCGACATCGCGTATCTCAGCTACCACGGCAAACTATGGCACGCTGCTCTTGGCGACGAACCGTACGTCACCTACGAAAAACTCGGAGCGCTCGTGCCGGCGTTGGAGTTTTGCGTCGCCACCACGGGCGTACAGCGTCACTCGGGCAGCGTCCATGAGCCGATGCGCCAGCGCTATCTCGAAGAACGCAAGCGCGGCTCCGGACCGTTGCTCGCCGTCGCGCGGCAACTTGGAGAAACTGCCTGGCGCGGCAAGATCGCTCTGCTCGCCGGCGACCTCGCTGCCTTCGGCCAGCAGATCGCCCGCAATCAGTCGCTCATCGACGACATGATGCGGCAATGCGGCTTTCGCAGCGGCGCCGGCGACGAGGTCGCCTGTCTGGTCGAGGCGGCGCGCCGAGGCGGAGCTCTCGGGGCCAAGCTCACCGGCGCCGGCGGTGGCGGTGCGGTCTTCGCCTTGCCGCGCCCGGGCGAAGCGCAGGCACTGGCCGATCGCCTGCGGACCGCCGGCAGCAGCGCCGGGCTGCGATCCAGCGAGGTATTCGTCTTGCCGGTGACGCCGACGGGGTTGGTGGTCGAATCGCCGCACGACATTGGAACGGGTTGAGAATTGACGAGCAGGCTGAGCGATGGACCTCTTCGGCACCTGCGACCTGAGATTCGCAGCCGTACGCGACGCCTTCGCGCACAACTTCGCAGCCCGCGGTGAGCTTGGCGCCTCGGTATGCGTGATCGCCGACGGTCGCATCGTCGTCGATCTCTGCGGCGGCGTTGCCGATCGGCACAGCGGCCGGGCGTGGACCCCCGACACCCTGGCAATGATCTTCTCTTCCACGAAAGGCGCAACGGCTCTGTGCGCCCACGTATTGGCGGCACGCGGCGAGATCGACCTCGACACGCCGGTCGCCCACTACTGGCCCGAATTCGCCGCCGCCGATAAAGGAACGATTGCCGTTCGCCAACTCCTGAATCATCAATCCGGTGTCTGCGGCGTCGACCGCAAGCTGCGTCCCGAAGCACTGTTCGACTGGACGACGATGACCGCCGCCTTGGCAGAACAGGAACCGCTGTGGCCTCCCGGCACCGCCCACGGCTACCACGCCTTGAGCTTCGGTTTTCTGATTGGGGAAATCGTGCGGCGTAGCAGCACCCGCAGCCTCGGCAGATTCTTTCGCGACGAGGTCGCTGGACCGCTGGCTCTCGACTTCTGGATCGGTCTCCCCGCGCAGCATGAACCGCGCTTGGCAACCATCCGCATGCCGCCGCCGACGTCATCGCCGTCGCCGCTGCTTGCCGCGATGATGCGGCGCGGATCGCTCACCTGGAAGGCGTTCATGAACCCGCGCGGCTTGATCAGCTCGACGCATGCAAACGCACGCGCGGTTCACGCCGCCGAAATTCCCGCCAGCAACGGCATCACCAACGCTCGCGGCCTGGCCGGAATGTACGCGCCGCTGGCGCGTGGCGGCGCCTGGCGCGGGGTGTCGCTCGTCGACCGCGACACCTTGCGCCGCATGTCGACCGTCGAGTCGGAAGGCGACGACCGGGTCTTGCTGATCCCGACGCGCTTCGCTTCGGGCTTCATGAAGAGCATGGACAACCCCGGACGCGACAGCGCGCGCTTCGGGCCCAATCAAGCGGCATTCGGACACGTCGGCGCCGGCGGCTCGTTCGGCATGGCCGATCCGCAAGCGCGCGTCGCCGTCGCTTACGTGATGAACCAGCTGGGGCCCGGCATCCTTCTCAATGAACGTGGCCAGGCGCTGATCGACGCCGTGTATCGGGCGTTGGGTTGAGCGCGGATGAGAGAACGGCCTATGAGTCGACAGTCGAGAGTTTGGGATCGGCAGCACCCCGGTTTCCGCAGCGCGCGGACCTTCCATTTGCCAAGGATCAGTCGATCTCGCGCATCAGCCAGTCGTCGCCTTCGTCGGCCGGACGCTCGATTTCACTGCAGTCGATCTTCTGCTGCACCTCGGCGATGATGGCGCGCACCGAATCGAGAAAGTCCACCGCGGCCAGAACGACGATGATGGCGCTGCGACGGTCGACCGTCCGCACCAGGCCAATTTCTTCGTACGACTCGAAGAGAAACTTCAGCAGCGCAATGTCGCCGGGGGCGACACGCAAGTAGATGGGGATGACCTCGCGCCTGCTGTCGTCTTGTGTCATCGGTCCGAATCATTCGCCGACTGCCCCGGCGCGTCGGCTTGCGTCGTCGTATCGAGGTTGTGCCAGCGATCGACGACCAAGAAGGTCAGCAGCTTGCCGTACTCGATGACGACGCGGCGCACGAAGCCGCGATACTGCCACCAGTCTTTGGGCGAGAACGGATCGTAGCGCGATGGACAGATGGCGATGCGCGGATCGCCCTGCGCCAGGTGCTCGAAGATCCACCGGGCGCGCCGCGCATGCGCGTTCGACGTAACCAGGAGAATCGAGTGGATGCCTTCGCGACGCAGGAAACGGACCAGCTCGCTGGCTTCGGCGAAGGTGCTGCCGACCCGCCGCGGCACGATGCGGATGGCCGCCGCGGGCACCCCGAGATCCTCGGCGATCTGCCGATTCTGCTCGTGGTGCTCGGGAAGTCGGCCGCCACGCTGGCGCAATGCCTCGATTCCCGGCGGCGCCGGCTCGCGGGTCAACAGCAGCAGCGGAGCCAGGCCTGCCTTGTAGAGGTCGACCGCTTCGAGAATTCGGTCGGGCAGCGATCCGGAGAGAACGACGATGGCGCCCGCCGCTTGTGGGGTGTCGCGCACCAGCAAGAAGCTGCCGATGGATTCGAGAATCGAGCGGCGCCCGGCGTACGCTGATACGACGACGATCACGATGAGCACGAAGGTAGCCTTCAAGCAGCGCATGACAACCCGTTTCAACTCGACGACGGCAATCCGAGACGTCGCAGCCGGCCGTCGGCGTAGAGCAAATGATAGTCGGCCACCCCTTCGCCGAGCACCGGGAACAACACTCGTAACGAGTCGTCCGCGTAGATCAGCCGCACCGCATCTTCGAGCCCGAAAACGAACACCCCTTGGTTCACCCGCAGCTCGCCGACGCGATAGAACGCAATCGTGCTGTTGCTATGCGGCGCCGGCAACTGCTGTTGAAGGTCGTCCAAGAGCGACCGCGTCAGACGACTGCGCTGTTCGAAGCCGTCGAGCTCGCTACCAATCCGCACGACCGCAACCGCGAGCCACACGGCAGCGATCGTTCCCAGCAGCAGCGGTTTCAACCAAACGCGGCGCTGCGCCAGCACGCTTGCACAGAACGCCACCAGGTCGGCCGCCAGCATGCCGAAGCCGACAAGCGGCAGATGCATGTAACGCGCGAACGGTCCGAAGATCAGCAAGCTGTACGGCGACAGGCTGACAACGATCCAGGCAAAACCCCACAATGCCAGCGGCTCCCCCTGCCACCAGCGTGCGAAAGCAATCAGTCCGGCGAACGCCATGATCAGGGCGGCAACGCGACTCTGCTCGGGCCGCAGCATCAGGATCATCGCTGATGCGCTCTGCAGCTTGGCGAGCGCCGCGGTGATCGTCCCGATGGCAAACGGCCGCGTTGGATCGATACCAGGCATGGTGAAGCCGAGCTGCGACGGGCTCATCCATAGATGCACAGCAAACACCGCGACGGCGACGACGAGCAGCAGCAGGTAGATGGTCCACGAACGCCTACGACCTCGCGGACGG
>JACQEN010000298.1 GCA_016200585.1 Deltaproteobacteria bacterium | reverse complement strand
CAAAGCCCGCTCCTGCAAATACTCGTTGGCGGCGGAGGTTGACGCGCATCGGTTGATCAAACCCAATCACGTTCTGTGGTGGCGCTCCCACGACGGGATCCGCATCCTCGACCTGCGCAGCAAGACCCGTTTCCGACTCGCTGGCACCTCGGCTCATATCTGGGACAACCTGCTGCAACGCTGCAGTCGAGACGACATCGTCGCGGCGCTGGCGGAAGTTTACGATGCCGAACCGGAACAGCTTTACGCCGACGTCGACGACCTCCTGCGCGATCTCGTGCGTCAAGAGCTGCTGCTGCAAACGTGACGGACACCGATCTGTCCACCGCGCGACGCCGCCGCGCCCTCGAGCTGCAAGATCGTCACGTCGCAACCCACGGCGAGACGGTGATCTCGTTTCGCGGACACAGCATGGCGCCGACCCTACGCAACGATGATCAGCTGCGCGTTCGACACGTGTCGGTGGGTGATCTCGTCCCCGGAGACGTCGTCGTCTTCACCGCTGATGCTCATACCGTCGTCCATCGTTTGCTGTACGTCAGCCGCGCCGGCAGCACCGCCCCGTACTTGCGGACCAAAGGCGACAACGCGACTGCATGCGACCCACCTGTCGAACCTGCAGCCCTGTTCGGCCGAGTGTCGTGCGTCGTGCGTGGCAGCAAGGAGATCACGCTGAGCGGCCGCCGCTGGCGCGCCGGCGCGCTTGCTATTGTCGCGTTGTCGCTGACGGAACACACTGCAACCGCGATTCTGCGCACGGTGCAGAAGAGAAGGTCGGGTAAAGAACACGCCGAAACACGCGCTCGACATCGCGTACGCACCTGGCGGAGTCGCCTACGCGGCATGCTGCTGCATCTGTTCCTCGGGCTGGCGGGACGATGACAACGACGCGAGACCAGGTACCTGAAAGTGCCAGCACCCTGCACTCGTACTTCGGAGCCCTGCTGGCGGCGCATCGCGCTGCAGAGCAAAGAAGCGGAGAGAACCGACGGTGTTATGTGATCGCCGGCCACCGCGTCCACCTCCGCTTCGCCGGACCTGCACTGGCGGCGCACGTCGCTCCCACCTTCGCCCATCTCGAAGCTCCCTGTACGGCCAATTCGGAGCTCACCATTTGCCTCTTCGACAGCGTCTCCACGTCAACGCCGCTGCCACACGCACCCTGGCCGCTGGACCAGAACCTTCATCACCAAGAGCCGGCCGGTGACGACGGCTCGATGGTCGCCGTATTCGTCCCCGACTCGGCAACGCTCAGCGTAGTGGATTTGTCGCGCAACCTCGCCGTCGTATGGCGGCATGATGCCGGCGACTTTCCACCATTTGCGACGGCGTCTCCTTTGATGTTCGTGCTGCACGCCTGGATGCGGAAGCACGGCTATCAACTGATTCACGCCGCGGCGGTCGGAAAACGCGGCGGGGGCGTATTGTTCACGGGAAAAAGCGGAGTGGGAAAATCGACGACTGCCTTCCGTTGCCTGGTATCGGGGCTCGACTACCTGAGCGACGACTACTGTCTGCTCGGTCTCGAACCGCAGCCACACGTATGCAGCGTCTACTCCGCCGGGCGGCTGTGTCGCCATACGCTCGATTCCTTTCCGATGCTGGACGCGGAGTGGGGACGCGACATCGGCAGGGGCAAAGTGCAGTTCCTCTTACACGACCTTTTCCCTGACAAGCTCATCGAGCGCTTTCCGGTTCGCGCCATTCTCATACCGGTCATCGGGTCGGGCGGCGACACCAGCGTGCAACCGGTCGGAGCCATGGTGGCCCTGCGCGCCCTCGCCCCAAGCACCATCGTACAGCTCGCCGGCGCCGGACCGGATGCGATGGCCCATCTCTCGCGTCTGGTACGGCAGACACCCAGCTACGTTCTGCGTCTCGGTTCCAATCCGACACAGATCGCGCGGACCGTTTTGCAGCTGCTCGCCGTCCCAAGCCCAGGGTTAGGCGGTTAACGTTTGGGCGCCGTTCATCCCTTCTTCCGCTTTTCTTGCCGGTGTGAAAGCGATAGGGGGCGTGTCATGCGCCTACAGACGATGGCCCTTCTCGCTTGTGTCGTGCTCGCGACTACGGCCGTTCCGGCTGCGAGCTCGGCAGTCACCCTGACCAAGACCTGTCTCACCGGCACCGACCCTTCGGTGGCTGTTGACGCTGCGCAGATCACCGCCGTACGCGGCCTGGTGGAGCTCGGCTGCCCGTGCTCCGCCTTCGATGGCACCGTGGGAAAGACGCATCGCAACTACACCATGTGTGCTGGGTCGATCATCGCGGCACAAGCACCTGCCAATCTTCGCCCGCAGTGTGTCCGCACCGTGAAGAGCTTCTACGCGCGCTCCATCTGCGGAGTGAATCCGGCGCTGCATGTGCAGCCTTGCATACGGAAGAGCGTCAAAACTGGTGCGGTGACCTGTGGCATTCGTCCGACTACGAAAGCGGACGGGATCACGCCCAACGATCATTTCGTAAGCACGACGAAAGCAACGTTCGCCGGCTGCCCGACGTACACTCATTGCATCGATGCCGGCGACACCGACGGCAACCTGCGTATTGCGGCACCCGGCGACAACGGTTCTTGCACACCGCCGCCAGCACCGACGGTCTTCGTAGTCGTCATGGAGAACAGAAACTGGTCTGCAATCCATGGCAGCACATCGGCCCCGTATTTGAACGGCGTGCTGCTGGCCGCCGGCGCGCATGCGGAGCAATACTTCAATCCGCCGGCTCTACATCCCAGTGAACCCAACTATCTGTGGCTCGAGGCGGGGACGAACTTCGGCGTTCTCAACGACGGCCTGCCGGCAACCAACTCACAGGGGACGACCGCGCATCTCGTCACGCTCCTGAATACCGCGGGCAAAGGCTGGAAGTCGTACCAAGAGGATATCGGCGGCACCAACTGTCCGCTGACCAACGTCGGCCTGTACGCGCCCAAGCACAACCCGATGGTTTTCTTTCAAGACGTCACCGGCAACAACAACCTGAGCGACCCGTATTGCATCGCCCACGTGCGTCCGTACACCGAGCTCGCCACCGATCTGGCGGCGGGCACGGTCGCGCCGTACAACTTCATCACGCCGAATTTGTGCGACGATGGCCATGACACATGTGGCCCGGTAAACGACGCCATCCTGCAAACCGACAACTGGCTATCGACGGAGATTCCGCGAATCGTACAGTCGAACGCCTATCAGCACGGCGGCGTGCTCATCATCACCTGGGACGAAGGCCTCTTCAGCGACGGGCCGATCGGGCTGATTGTCCTGTCGCGACACGCCAAGGCAGGCTATTCGAACAGCATCCACTACACGCACAGCTCGACGCTGCGCAGTCTGCAAGACATTCTCGGCGTCAGCCCGTATCTCGGCGACGCCGTCAACGCCACCGACCTGAGCGATCTCTTCCTCACCTATCCGTGAAGGTCTGCAACGGCAGGTGATTCGGCGGCAATCTATCCGCTTCAGAACCGCGGCGCGCGATGCCGCCCACCTCGACCGATTGGCTGCCGGTGCGACGAATCAAGTAGGCGAGCGCCCCGATGCTGCCGAGGGTCAGAGTCAGCAACACATACGGCAGAGGCGAGATGCGGCGAGATCTCGCGTCGGGGACCATCCAAGCCAAGAACACACTGAGCGCGATGATGAGATCGGTGAAGATCTGTATCTGAATCGAGTTCATCGCCTGCAGCTCAAAGAATGCGAGGTACCCATGGTAGTACACCGCGTACGCAGTGAGTGCGACAAAATCCGCCAGGATGAGGATCAGGCCAAGCCGTTTCCAGTTCATCAGGGACTCCTTTGGTTGTGGCCGGTGTTCCGGCGCCGTTTGGAATTGCCAACGGCGTACTTCAATCGCCGTGCCGAGCTCGCGCCGGGTGTCGGTCCGACATGCATGGCAGCGTAGCGCATATGCTTGGTTGCTGAGCCGCTACGCATGTTGCGCTCGTGCAACGATCTCCTTGGAATGCGCCAAACGGTGCGGGAGATCCCGCCGCGGCCCGACTTGGGTCGGCTGTGGAAGTTCAGGTGTCGGCTTTACGTCGTTCCTCGATCGGGAGTAGAAGGGAGCCTCCAGCAACGATCGGTCCCCAGGGAGATTCAACCATGGCCGGCTACGCGTACGATCGTCTCACCTTTCTCGACGAGTCGTTTCTCATCATGGAGAAGTCCAACACGCCGATGCACATCGCCGGCACGGCAGCGTTCGATGCCGGACCGCTGACCAAGTTCGACGGCAGCCTCGATATCGATCGCATCCGCTCTTACGTCGAGTCGCGTCTTCACCTCATTCCACGCTATCGCCAGCGACTGCACTGGAGTTGGTTCCACAATGGACCCATCTGGGTCGACTACGAACATTTCAATATCCACTATCACGTCCGCCATACGGCGCTGCCGAAGCCCGGTGACACGCGGCAGCTCAAACGCCTTGCCGCACGCCTCATGGCGCAGCGTCTCGACCGTTCCAAGCCGCTTTGGGAGATCTGGGTGATCGAAGGCCTCGACGGCGGCGAGCGCATTGCAATGATCAGCAAGATTCATCACTGCATGGTCGACGGCGTTTCGAGCGTCGATCTGCTCAACGTGTTGCTCACCCCATTTCCGGTCGAGTCGTTCGAGCCGGGACAGACCTACATTCCGCGTCCGGCGCCGAGCGACCTCGACCTGCTGTGGGAGGCGGCCGGCAACGTCGCACGCCTGCCGTTCGAAATCGGCAACAACGTCGCCGGCCTGATCGAGCAGACGCGCGACCCGCGTTCCGATCTACGCGCCCGTCTGCGCGCCTTGCGTTCGATGCTCGGCACCGGCTTGCGCGTGTCCGATACTCCACTCAACAAACCCGTCGGTCCGCACCGCCGTTTCGACTGGCTCGCTATGCCTCTCGACGAGATCAAAAGCGTCAAGAATCGACTCGGCGGCACGCTCAACGACGTCGTGCTCGCAACGGTTGCTGGCGCCGTGCGGCGCTTCCTCGAACGCCGCCGTGTCAACTGCGAGCAACTCGACTTCCGTGTCATGGCCCCGGTGAGCATGCGCAGCGAAGATCAGCGGGGCACACTCGGCAACCGTGTGTCGGCGTGGATCGTTCCGATGCCCCTGGACGAGCGCGATCCGCAGCGCCGCCTCGAGCGCATCCGCGCTACCACAGAGCAGCTGAAGGAAAGCAAGCAGGCGCTGGGTGCCGAGGCACTCGCCGCCGTCGGTGAGTGGACGCCGTCGACGATCTTGTCGCTGGCGGCAGGGATGGCGACGCGAGCTCTGCCGTTCAACCTCGTGGTTACCAACGTACCGGGACCGCAGGTGCCGCTGTACATGCTCGGCGCACGCATGCACGACAACTACGGCTTCATTCCGCTCACCGACGGCTTATGCCTCGGCATCGTGCTCTTCAGCTACGCCGGCAAGCTGTGCTGGGGATTTACTTGCGACTGGGATCTGCTGCCCGACTTACACGACTTCGTCCTCGACATTGAATCGTCCTTCAAGGAGCTGCAGAACGCTGCCGCCGTGATCAAACCGGTTGGTCCCGCTAAGCCGGTGAAACCGGCCCCCGCCAAACGCCCAGGGGCGAAGAAGCGCAACGCATCCGGGAACGGCGTCGCGCGAGAAGCACACCGACGTGGAGTCACGATGACCTAGATCAACCCTACAAGTAACCGATGTGGTTCGTATCGCTGTCCAGCTTCAATACTCATGGGCTAAAGGAGGGATCAGATATGCAACGTCGGTACATTCTACCAATCGTACAGGTCTGCATTGCCATCGCCACACTCACCGACCGTGCCGCTGCGGTCCCCAGCTTTTCTCGACAGACGCTCATGCCGTGCAGCGCCTGTCACTCGGGGTTTCCTGAAATCACCGCGTTTGCGCGCGACTTCAAGCTCAACGGATATACGCTCTCGATGACAAATAAGATCGAAGGCCCCGCGACGGATTCGACCCCGGCCTTGATGGTGAGCTCGTACTTCCCGTTGTCGGTGATGCTGCAGAGCGCCTTCACGCGCAGCAACCGCGGCATACCCGACCGCGCCAACAACGACTTTCAACTTCCGCAACAACTCAGCTTGTTCCTGGCCGGAGAAATCGCACCGCATTTGGGCCTGTTTGTGCAGGCGACCTATTCGCAATCAAGCAACACCTTCAGCATGGACAACACCGACATCCGTTACGCCGATCGAACCACCATCGGAGGCAAGAATCTCGTCTACGGTCTCGACGTAAACAACAATCCGGGCGTTGAAGATCTGTGGAACACCGGTGCCGCATGGAGCTACCCCTTTGCCGCACCCGACTCCGATACGGCCGTGAGTCCGACGGCCGGGCCGCAACTGGACGGCGCGCTGGCGCAACAAGTGATGGGCGTCGGTGGGTACCTCATGCTCGACAACCACTGGTACGTGAACAGCGAGCTTTATCGTTCGGCGCAGATCGGCGGTCCGACACCACCAAATCAGGACAGCGAGAATGTCATCAATGGCGTTTCGCCCTACTGGCGACTGGCTTGGCACAGCCCGCTGGCCGGCTCCAACTACCTCATGCTCGGTCACTATGGCTTGTACACTGCCCATCATCCTAAAGGCGTCTCCGGACCGTTGGATGAGCTCATCGACATCGCCTTCGACGGTCAGTTCGAGCACACCATGGGCTCCAACCTTCTGTCCGCCCATGCGGTCTACATCTACGAAGGGCAAAACCTGCACGCCACGACGTTGGCGGGCGGCTCTGCGAAAGCCGACAATCACCTCAACGAGGTCCGCGTCGACGCCATCTACCATCTCGGCTACACGTGGAGCGTCGGCGCCCAATACTTCTATATCTTCGGCAACAAGAATGACGGGCTCTATAGCCCCGGCGACGTCTCCGGAAGCGCAAACGGCAGCCCCAACAGCGACGGGTTCGTTGTATCGGCAACGTTCTTTCCGTGGCAAAACATCCAGCTGAAGGCGCTTTATAAGGTGTACACGCAGTTCAATGGCCGAGCTCACAACTACGACGGTTCGCTGCGCAGCGCTGCAGACAACGATACACTCTACCTCCTGGCGTGGCTGGCATTTTAGCGAGAACTCCTTGTCGGGCTCGACGCATCAAACCAATCCTCATCGTTGGCTCGCGACCGTATTGGCGGCAGTCGTGATCGCGAGTGTGCCGGCAGTGGCGCAGCACGATGACGCCACGTTGCACGATCAGGTCGACACGCTCGAGAAAGTGATCCGGAAACTGAACTCGCGTATCGAGGAGCTCGAAAATCGCTTGCCGCCTACCGCGAGTCCGATCACTCCAAGCACACCGGCGACGCCATCCGCAACCCCAGCCGTCGTCGCCGTACCGCCATCGACACCCGCCACGTCCGGGTCGAGCGCCGGCGACCGACCGCAAGACGGAAAGATGGAGCCGGAGAGACGTGAGTTGGAAGCGAAGCAACGCTGGAGCGATATTCGGCAGGGGCTGAGCGCCGAAGACGTCGAGCACCTCTTGGGCGCCCCCGATCGCAAGCTACAGGCCGGCAATCAGACAATCTGGCACTACGACTACAAGCTCCTCGGCCAAGGTACGGTGGCAATCGATGCGAGCGGGCACGTCAGCGGCTTTGTCAAACCGTACATCAATTTTTGGTTCTGAGGCGACAGGCGCCGCGGTCCGAGGCAGACGGAGCTTAGTCGTCCAGCGGCGGTTGGGGGCCGGGAACCATCCCCGCGATGTCCGGGTCTTCCCCCGGTGTATCAGGCCGCGTTCGCGCTTCTTCGGCACGTTGAGCGCGGCGGGAGGCCTTCTTCTGTTGCCACTCGCGACGCTCCTGCTCCTTGCGTCGCTTGTTCACTGATGTTCGTCCGCTCGTAGCCACCTTGAACCTCCTCTTTTCGCGTATGCGGGTTGCTCCGACCAGCAGCCCGCCGATCGCCGCCTAACCAGCGACCAAACCGATTCTTGTCAGTGTACCGATGCCGTCAGTCCTCTACCCACATCTCAGTCTCTGTGGCTCGGCGGTCGCCTGTGTGGCGACCAATATATGCTGGAGCACCGCCGCAGAGTCGAGATCGAGAATTCCACAAATGCATTCAAAGGAGTAAGGCCAGTCTGCTTCGTCAGCGAGCAACCACTTCTTCGCTTCCTGAAAGAGACGGCGTCCTTCCGGATCCGTCGCGAAACGATACTTCTCGACACAATCGAGTGCGTCGTGAAGAACAGCAATCATGAGCCGCTGTTCGGGGGTCGACTTGTGCGACCTTCCGTAATGCTGCGACGGCAGGAGGATGTCGAGCTGCGAGAATTTGCCGGGGGCTTCAGTCACTTTGCCAATGCTCCTTTTGTTGCGGGTCACCGTGAAGCAGCCGAGCCGGACGATCACGGCAGACCACTCGGTACGGCTTCTCAGCTTTGGGAGATCAGACGTAAACCGCAGTCGATGCAAAACATGTTCTGCTCGCGCCGTTCCGCTGCGTGCTTCGCTTCGTTGCAATGTCGTACCCCGAGGGTCCCGTTGACGACAACCCCGCACCTCGGACAATGGCTAACGGGGGCCTGCGTCCGTCGATGATTCAAATTATCGCAAGCAGCGAGTCGTTCACTCATGAGCTTCCTCTTGAGCGAGCCCCGCAGGTACGGTCGAGACACTTCACGGCGCGCGAGCTCACCACCGATAGAGCACCACTCGACCCGCCGGGGTATCCGAAATCGGCCGGCCACTGACTGCACGAGTCGCATGCAGTACCAAGCCCCTGGCTCATACGGATGGTCCAACTTCGACCGGCAACATCGAGTTGGAGAGTGCCATAGCGCTTGGTCGTCGCCTCGACACACTCGATCAATAGTTCGCGTTCGTAAGGCGTGTTCGCCGGAAGAACCACGCCCCCATCTCGGAAGGAAAGATGTGCGATTTCATACATTGGAGCTTTCTCGTTGCGCGGGCATCACCGGCGCGAGGCTATGGAGAGCGCGGCGCTCTCGTTGGGGCTCGTACGCCTTGGGTCGGGGTCGTTATTCCCCGACCGTACGGGCCGAGACACTGTGGATTAGATGAAAAGGGAACCGACTTGCTTGCGAAGAACAACGAGCCCACGGGCTTTTGCCCGTGGGCTCGTTGCGTTGCAAGCTGCTTTGAGGGGCAGACCTTACAAGGTCACGACGTTTGATGCGGCCGGGCCCTTTTGGCCATCGACCACGTCGAACTCGACCTTCGCGCCTTCTTTGAGACTCTTGAATCCCTGTCCCTGCACGGCGCTGTGGTGGCAGAAGACGTCCTTCTGGCCGTCATCGCGGATGATGAAGCCGAAGCCTTTGTCATCGTTGAACCACTTGACTGTTCCTGTAATTCGCATGCCTAACTCCTATTTGGTTTTCGAATCGTCGGAGTGCGGCGCTGCGTATTAAAGCCCATCCGATACTTACCGACTACTCGTGTTCGCGCATCCCGCAGCAAGGTGAGTCGACCCCGGAGACCCACTTTAGGCATCCATTCTCGACTCGTGTGACCGGGACCTTAGCCGATCTTCGCCGGAATTGATACCGCTACAAAAATTATTTTCTTAGGAGACGTTGTACGTCACCACGGCGGTGGAAATGGCGTCGTTCCCGCACAGAAGAGCGAGCTGTTGCCGGAGTCGAGGCTCGGCGCCACCTGATCCCCCAGGGTCGTCTGCTGCAATGCACCAAGACACGCTGGACAGGTACCCGGCGCTAGCAGCTTTGCCTGCTTGGTAGCGTACTTCGCCCGGCAGGACTTCTTCGGGTCGGTCTCCTCACAACCCTCTTCGTCAAACGGTTTCCCTTTGAATGCCTTGATTGCGGCTGTAATGTGACACTCGCGCACACAGCTCTTGAGCGCTTTGAGGTTGTTGGCGACCCCCGTCTCGCACGTGAGGCTGTTGGTGTCAGGCGGAACGAAACCCGCATCGTCGCCGCCGAACGCAACGCTGCCGGCACAGTAGAGGGACCCGTTTCCGGAGTCGAGATCGCTCTCCACTTGATCCGCCAAGCTGGCCTGTTGTGTGGCACCAAGGCACGCCGGGCAGGCACCTGTCGCAAGCAGGCTGGATTGCTTCGTATTGTACCTGCTGCGGCAAGACGTCTCACAGGCTTCTTCGTCGAAGGACTTCCCTTTGAACGCCTTGGTGCCGGCTGAGGTCTGGCATGTCTCGATACAGCTCTCGAGCGCTCTGACGTTCTTGGCGACCCCGATTTCACAGGCTTCAGCGTTGGCGTCGGGCGGGATAAAGCCGGTGTCGTCGTCCTGCGAGGGCGGCGTAGGCGTGCCGAAGGTGTAGCCGATCACGTCAAGCACGGTCAGCTCAACTCCGAGATCCGGAGTCGCGCCAGGGGTCCCGAAGGCGTCCTGTACTTGCGGGACGTGTGCAACATTGAATGGACTGTACCAATCATGAAAATCACCGCCGGCGGTTTGATTGAATCGCGCCAACTGCGTGGTGCCGTCGGTGGAAAAGAAGGCCTGCGCGGTCGGGGACGTGGTAAAGCTGCGCAGACCCATCTGGTCGTACCGGAAGAGGTCTTCCAAATACACCGGGCCGGTCGGAGCGGGCGCATTGTTCGGCAAACCATTGAGTGCCGACCCAAGTCCGAGTGCTTCGTCAATTTCATGCTCGACGACAGCCAGCAGATCATATTTGCTGGTATCGATTGAGGACCGGTCGAGATTGCAGATCGCGGTATGCAAGCTGATCGTGCTGTCCGGATTTCCCGGAGGAGCATCGGCGGTAAATCCAAGCGCCCGGGCGTTGGGCAGCGTCATCACCATGTTCGGGTTGAGATCGACCGGATTATTGGGACCGGAGGGAAGGTTCGCCAACGCCGTCGCATCGTCGGCCGTCGTTGCACGCGTCGAAAGGGCCGTCAGAGAGCTCGTATAGGAAATCAGCGGCTCGAAGCAAAGGCTGGCGTTCGACTGTTTGCAGGTGATGAATGTCGAGCTCCTCCCCAGTCCTGAGCCCATTTTCTTGAATTTGATCACGACAGTAACCGGGTCGGTGATGTGCGATTCGTAGAACTCGATCGCCGTCTCGATCGTGTTCATGATCTTGGCGCCGTCAGGGTCGCTGGTGATCGACGCGTCGAAGATCGGCGTGATGACGAGACCGGTCATCATCGACGCAGGGAGGGCGGGTGCGGACGAACGACTGACAGTGATCGAAGGGTCCGAGATATACTCGCTGACGAAGCTCGCGCCATCGGCGGCCCCGACTCTACCCACGCAAGTAACCAGCGTTACGGCCAGCACCAGCGCTCCGGCAAGAACGCCCGTCAGAAATGCGTGACCGCGGCCTGTGTGGCTGACACTCGCGGCGCCGTAGCTAGTAGCGGTCCGACTACACCAAACAACGAGCGCTCTCATATCGGCCCCCTCCTGTCCGCTGCCGCGGACGATCAATCCGGACGCTACACTTGCTCAGATGGAGGGATGACTATCGTCAAGCCAGCGAGTCGTTGTCAAGTAAAATGGTGTGTCGGCGGTGCGTGTCCAACCGCACCGTAACGCTTGTCTGCAAGCAGCGAGGCCCTCATTGGCGCTTGGCGCCGTGGCGCTGTTCCTGGTGGCGACAATTTCATTTTCGGCACCAGCGCCACACCCATTCCAACACTCTGAAATAAATCGCCACGGGTGCACTGCGACTGGCCCGTCCCGTTCGCCGTTATGCAAGCGGGTCAACGTCGATTTCAACCGCGGTTGGCAACCGGTTTCGACGCGCAGACGATCATCGAATCACCACCGCCGCACAGGCGCGCTGCCAGAAAGACCGGCAGCGTCATCAGGTAGAGCCGACGCGCCCGGGGTGCGTGCATCTCGCCGTTCAACCATTCCGTCCATCGCGGCGCACCGCGGAAACCACTGGTGTACCAGAGTGGAATCTCGTCGGGCGCGAAACGTACGTCCTCGAATCGCGCCGCGGACAGAAGCCGCGCCATGGTATCGCGACTGAACTGATGGAGGTGCAACGGCGGTTCGGGGTGCGGCCAGATCTTCCACAACCGCCTGACCACTTGCCAATGGTAGCGTGGAACCCAACCCGCCAGGTTGGGCGTCGCCAGATAGACTTTGCCTCCCGGCCTGAGCGCGCGGTACAGGTCACGCATCGCGCGCAATGGCTGCGGTAAGTGCTCGATGACGTCCCACAGCGTGATGACGTCGAAGGCTTGCTCACCGAAGCGCTCGAGCACGTCGTCGACACTCCCGTGCTCCACAGGCAGACCGCGTTTCGTGCGCGCGTAAACGGCGAGGTGCTTCGCCAGCTCGATGCCCTGCACCGACCAACCCTGGGCTCGCGCTCTCTCGAGATAGCCGCCGGTGGAACAGCCGACGTCGAGCAGTCGCGCTGGCGCTTGCCGGGCTGGCCCAGTGATGCGTGCCAGAACCTCGCAACGCCGCTCCTCCCAGCGCGAATAGCGACTCGAGCTTGCCAATCGCTGCAACTGATAGCCAGCCGTCGGCGCATACATCGCGGCGATCTGTTGCGCCTCGGGTCGCGGATCGACTCGGACCAATCCGCATTCGTCGCAGGCGACGAGCTGCCATTCCTCCTTGCGGAACACGTCGCGCGAGGTCGAACACCCGCAGAGATCGCAGTCTGCCATCACTCTTGCGTCCGTCGTATCATTTTGATCATAACCAGCAGCGTGTTCGAAGCGCATCCGCGGTTCGGCCCGTCACTCGATCGATGCAACACTCGCGGCAATGAAAACTGAATTTGGGAGCAACGTGCATGTCTGATGTAGCAGGTCAAACCTTGGTGCTCCGACCCGACGTCGTCGGTACGGTCATTACGGATGGGGCTGTCCTCCTCGACCTGGAAACAAACTACTTCTACGAAACCAACGCGACCGGTTGGGCGATCCTCCAGATGTTCGAAGCGGGAACGACGCGAGAGCACGTGCTGGACCAATGCCGCCGGTGGGGTGCAGGAGCGACCGACGCTGACGCGCTCGGCAAGTTTCTGGAGACCGTAGGCGCGGACAAACTGATCGTACCGTCGGATTGGCCGCCGGTGACGGCGGAAACGTCGCTGGAGGTCACGTGGGTACCGCCCACCATCCAGAAGGCACCCGAAGCATTGCAGCGCATCATGAAGAGCGCCTTCGATCCGACGTTGCCGTTGGCGGAGTGAGCCAGGCTGCTCATCGACGCCATCGGCCCGCGCACGACGGCATGGAGACACGAATCAACTGCGGCCCGGTAGTCATCGACCTGACTGCAGACTCGGCGCTTCTGTGCGAGCGGGCCGTCACCGAGCTCGAACAATTCGAGAGCCGTTGGGCGGGCCCTTGCGCTGCGGTGCGCGTGCACCTGCAAGTCGCCACCGAGCCGGCGGCGATGCTTGCGGGGAAATTCCTCTATTGCCGCGAGATGCGTGTCGACAAGACCGCTGGTGGATTCGCGGCCACCTGCGTCTCGGGTGCGGCGGGATTCTACGATGCGTCGCGACATCAATGGACCCTTGATTTTCCGATTGCGCCAAAGACCTCTCGCGCTTGCGAAGCAAACGTCGACGACGAGCATGTGGAGGACCTTCTCGAATTGGTTCTGACGACGGCGTGGCGCGAGAGCGGCTGGGTTCCGCTACATGCCGGTGCCGTCGCACGGAACGGATGTTGCGCGATCCTGGCGGCTCCGTCGCGGGGTGGAAAGAGCACCTTGACCGCAGCCTTGCTGCATCGCGGCTGGCGCACACTAGGCGACGACAAGATCTTGATCCGTATGCAATCCGGCGGCGCACCCGAGCTTCGCGGCCTGACGACTCAGTTCAACCTCGACCCACGAACGAGTCGATGGTTTCGCGAAGTCGGCGACCTGGAGTCACAGCAGCCTTTGTCACGATGGACTGCCAAGCGTCGCGTCGCAGCGGAAAGGATCTGGGGTGATTGTTTCGTCGCACAGGCACGGCCGACGCACATCGTCGAAATTCGGCGCGACCGCGACCCCGGACTGACACGAGCGACGCCCTTGTCTGCAACCGAAGTGCTTTCGGTGCTGCTGCACCAGACGGTGGTTCCGGCGGATGCCGCGATTGCCAAGGGAATCCTGGCCGTCCTTGCGCCGTCGGCGCGCCAGCTCAACGGCGTGCGCCTCGAGATCGGCGAAGACGCATACAGCAACCCGAAAACCTTCGAAACCATCGAAGCGATGCTGGCATGAACGGCTCTGTCGCGGTCACTGTCGTCGTTCCGGTACTCAACGGAGCGCAGACGATCGGTGACACTTTGAGGGGCATCACCAACCAGACAGCCGGCGGCTCATCCGCAGTCTCGTCGCTCCCTTCGCCGGTCCGAACGTGATTCAAGTGGCCGGACGGATGGTCGGCTACCGCCCGGCGACTGTCGCCGAGCGCTACTACGCGCGCTGCTTCCTCGACCGCGAGGCGGGAAACGCAACGGCCGAGGGTTTTCCGTTTGCGGCGGCCGGCAATATGGCAGTCCGCCGTGACGCCGCGCTGGCGATCGGTGGTTGGGACGAAGAATTTCAAGTTGGCCAGGATGTCGATCTGTCGTATCGCCTCCTGCAGCGTTTTCCGTCGGCGATCCACTATCAAAAGGACGCCGTGGTGTTCGTGCGCAGCAGCCGTACGCTTTCCGAGCTCAAACAGCGGGCTTTCAAGTACGGACAAGGGCGAGCCCGGTTGTGGTTGCAGCATCGACAGACCGTGCAATTCGGGCCACGACGCGCCGCGTGCACGATTGCCGGTTTGGCGGTCTTATCCGTTTGGCCGCAGGTCGTTGGCGCGGCGCAGGCGATCGGCTGGGCCAGTGAATCGGATGTGCAGGACGCGCAATGTCATCGCCTCTGGAGCTGGTGGCTGTGGCGCGGCTTCCTCAGTATGGTACGGCACGGTCAATGGCGCCAGCTGGCATCACCGAGCTAGAGGGCTATTCGTGTCGCACTTGCGTCCTTTGCACGCGAGAGAATTGGTCCTCCTCGCACGGGAACGGCATCCGGTCGTCGACCCGCTGCCACCGCACCGGCCGCGAGTGACTGTCGTCCTCCTGTCGCTGGATCGGCTGCATCTTACACAACGCTGCATCGACAGCATTTTCGCTTACGCCGACTATCCCTTCGATCTGCTCATTCACGACGACGGCTCGCAGCCGGAGGTCCTCGCATACTTGCATCGGCTGAAGGCCGAACACGAGAATGTCCAACTGATCGAGAGTCGCCGACGCCTTGGCTGTGCGGCGGCTCGCAACCGGGCGTTCGCCGAAGCCAAAGGCGAGTACGTCTTTTCTCTCGACAACGATACGGTTTGCCACCCCGGCTGGTTGCGTGAGAGCGTCGCCTGCGCCGTACGGCGCGCAGCTGACTTCGTCGCACCGCTGCGGCTCGATCCCGGCGGCCAGGTGTGGTCATTTGCTGCCGAGCTCATGCGCATCGAAAACTCCGACGTACTGGAGATCGCACGTTGGTTTCACGACTTGCCGCTGGACAGTGTCCAGAGATGGTTTGCCGTTTCCGACGTACGCACCAACTTCATCCCCGGCGGCGTGGGATTGTTCCGGCGTTCGACGTTCCAAGCCTGCGGTGGCTTTGTGGAGGGTTACCAGTTCGGGTTCGAAGACATAGACTTCTCGTTGAAACTGCGGCAGCGCGGGTACACCGTATGGGCAACCGCGCAGGCTGTGTTGATGCACGACGACGCTTGGCGACCGCGATGTGAAGTCGACGTTCGTTACGCACGCCGGCGCTACGACATCGACGCCTTGCGCGTCGCGGCGGCGCTCTTCAAGGAGCGCTGGGGGGTCGATGTGCTGCCCGAAAAGTACGTCGAAAGTTTACAGCAACGCTTGCATAGCAAGCTGAGGGAAACGGATGCGGTCGGTACCGACCGCGTCCGCGGCGGCGATGAGCGGTGAGCTCAGAGTCAGCGTGGTCGTGCCCGTTCTCAACGGAGCGGACGTCATCGGCGACCTGCTGACGTCGCTGCGTCATCAGACGAGTCGCGCCGCTGCCGAGGTCATCGTTGTCGACAACGCTTCGACCGATGCCACTGTCGACGTCGTGCGACGGTTCCCGGTGGCACTGCTGAGCGAGCCGCGGCGTGGCCCGTCGGCGGCGCGCAACCGTGGGCTGCAGCATGCGCGCGGCGAGGTTGTCGTCTTCCTCGATGCGGATGTGCTGCCGACGCGCAACTGGCTAGCCGAAATGACGGCGCCGTTTTCCGATCCCGCCTTGGTCGTCGCCGGTGGACGCTCGGTCGACTATCTGCCGACGACACCGGCACAACGATTCATCGCTCAGCTCGGCATACGACAACTCGAGTACGATTTTTTTCGTGGCAACGTTCCCTACGTGGCAGGCGAGAACATGGCGGTTCGCCGCTCGGCGTTGGAAGCGGTGGGCGGATGGGACGAAAGCTTCTACACGGCGGAAGATCTCGATTTGTGCGTTCGACTGATGCGCCGCTTCGACACGCTTCCTCTCCGCCGGCCACACGCCGTCCTGTTCAGCCGGCGCCGCAGCACCTTCGACGCGCTCTTCCGCCAAGCCTGGAACTACGGCCAAGGGCTCGGTCGGGTCCACTTGCGTCACCCGGGCGTCATTCCTCTCGACGCCGCGCGATGGTCGGCCGCCGCATCCATATTGGCTGCGCGTTGCGCGAAAGCGTCCTTGTTTGCTTGCGGCCGCACGCTCGGCTGGATCCCGCCGGCACAAGCCGAATTCGCGCGCCATCACTGGAATTGGAGCCGCCGGTTCTGGGGTGGATTTGTCAGCATGCTACGCAATCGCGAGTGGCGGCCGCGATGAGACCCGACATTTCCGTTGTCATCTGTGTCTACAACGGTGCCGATACCTTGGGGGATTCCCTGCGCGCTGTGCAGGCGCAGAGCTTTCCGCGCCACGCCTACGAGGTCATCGTCGTCGACGACGGTTCCACCGATGATTCGGCCGACGTCGCCGCAGGATTCGATGTGCGTTTGTTACGCCGCCGGCACTACGGCCTGGCCGCCGCCCGCAACGCGGGATGGCAGGCTACCCTGGGCGACTGGGTCGCGTTTACAGACGACGACTGTGGTCCGACGCGACATTGGCTGCAGTCGTTGCACGCCGTGGTGCACCAGGGCGCGAACAATGGGCGCGTGCTCGGCGCTGCCGGACGCATCGTCGGCTATCCATCGCCGCTTGCGGTTCCGCGCTACGTCGAGCGCACCGGCGGGTTCAACACCGAACGCCACTTGCAGCACCCAACCTTTCCGTACGCCCCGATGGGGAACGCGATGTATCGCCGCGAAGCGCTCCAGGCAGTGAACGGGTTGGACGAGCGTTACTCGTCGTACGAGTCGTGTGATTTGCACACGCGCTTGCGCCGCACCTACGGTGGAACATTCTACTACGAGCCGCGCGCCGTCGTCTTCCATCGACACCACACCCATTGGCGTGACTACTTCCGGCAACAGCGGGGCTACGGCCGTGGTCTGGCTCAGTTCATGTGGCACTACCGCGACGAGGTTCCGTGGTCGCTGCGCCGTGAATGGACAAGCTGGAGG
The DNA here is from genome assembly GCA_016200585.1 of Deltaproteobacteria bacterium. Taxonomy (GTDB): domain Bacteria; phylum Desulfobacterota; class Binatia; order HRBIN30; family HRBIN30; genus JACQEN01. The sequence goes on along the minus strand of JACQEN010000298.1, from coordinate 20,179 downwards.
CAAACGTTGGCGCTAGGCGCCGCCGCGTTGGTATCGTCGACAGGCGAGCCGGCGCTGGTACGCCGCGGTGAATTCGTCAAGCATCTGGCCTTGCGCCTCGGCTTTCTTGAAACCTATTGGAGCAAGCGAGAACGTCGGCGATGGTAGACAGTGAACCCCCGATCTGGCAGTGGCGGCGCCTGCGGCGCGTGTTTCGCCGGCCGAGCGATCTTTGGCTGTCGCTGCGGCTAGGTTACTTCATTTGGCGCGTGCCACATTGGGTCGACGACCGGCCCCTGCCGGTTCTTCTGCAGACGCTGGAGAGATCTCGACGCCCCGCAGCGAGGGATCTGAAAAGCTCCGTCGAGCGCATCAACCGCTTGAGCCGGCCATGGTTCAAGGTGCCGCCGCTGCGCGCCCGCAACAACTGTTACGTTCGCTCGCTGATGTTCTATCGCTTCGTCGACGCGCCAACCATTGCGCTGCGCATCCATCTCGTCGTCGAGCCGCGCCTTTCCTCCGGCGACCGACTGAGAGGTCACGCCTGGGTGAGCGCCGGATCGGATTTCTGCGAAGCGCCGCAACCAGAGGTGTTGGCGCGCGCCAAGGTCATCTACACCTACCCAGATGTCGCTTAGCTTGATGGGCCGGCGTGTCTACACCTTCGCCGTCGAACAGGGGACACGATGGCCGTGGCGACCGCGGCCACGCTCGACACCGAGCGGCGAGCCGCGCATCGGCTACTACCTTTGGAAATTTCCGGTACTGACCCAAACCTTCGTGCAACGCGAGATCGACGCTCTGCGACGCGCCGGCCAGCGGGTCGAAGTTTTCGCCGACGTCTCTGACCAAAGCGATCTTCTCGATGCGCAGGCGCGCCCCTTCATCGAGATGACGCACCATTTGCTGCCGTTGGATCGGCGACGTTTGCGCAACTACATCTGCCGCTTCTTCGGTCGCCGTCCAGTCACTCTCGTCAACGTTTTTCTGTACACGGTCTCGCAACGATACGCGGCACACAAGGATGCCGCGGAAGATCTGCGCATCTTGCGGCGCGCGGTCTACCTCGCCGGATGCCTGCAGGATCGCGGCGTGACTCATGTCCACTGCCCATGGGCCGATCGGAGCTCCTTCGTGGCCATGCTGGCGGCGCAACTGGCCAACATTTCATACAGTGTGCAGGGCCGCGCTTCCGCCGACCTCTATCGCAACCGTTCGCGCTGGGCGTTGGCAGAAAAGCTCGCGGCGGCAAAGTTCATCGTCACGAGCAGCGACTTCAATCGTCGTTTCCTCAACAGCGTTTTGCCCCAAGGCCATACGCCGATTCATGTCGTCTACGAAGGCGTGGACGTCGGCCGCTTCGTACCCTCACCACGGCGGAAACGGATCGCAGGGCCCATCCGTATCCTGTCGGTCGGACGCCTGATCGAAGAAAAGGGCTTTCTTCATCTCTTGAAAGCACTGGCGTTGGTGCGTGACCATGGGCACGAGCTTCGCTGTGTCATCGTCGGCGCGCCGGATGAGGAACGCACGGCCGGATACGATCGTCAAGTGACGGCGCTTTGCGAAGAGCTGCGGCTTCAGAGTTGCGTCCGTTTCGCCGGAGCCCTGCCGTTCGATGACGTCGTTCGCGAGTATGCGTGCGCCGACATCTTCGCATTGCCGTGCGTCGTTGCGCGTGATGGGTCGCGTGATGTCACTCCCAACGTCCTCATCGAAGCCATGGCGATGAAACTCGCGGTGGTGGCGACGAAGATGACGGCGATACCGGAAATCATCGAAGACGGCGTCAACGGCATTCTGGTTCCACCCCGCAACCACCGAGCGCTCGCGGATGCCTTGCTGGAGCTGATCACCAATCAGACTTTGGCCGAGACGCTGGGCGAGAATGCGCGCCGGACGGTCGAAGAACGGTTCGACATCGACAAGAACGTGCGAAGCTACCGCCGCCTCTTCGGCTGAAAGGGACGGGCGATTGTCTCTCGTCAGTCTTTCGCTTCGCGGCGCCCGCCCGCATCGTAAAACTCAGCACGTAACGAAATGTAGGATGACAACCGGTTCATTGTCTGCAGCTTGGTTGTAAGCTCACGGCGGTTCCAACAACGGGCGCTGAGCCGGCGCGGTGGAAGGCGAGCGTCGCAGAGAAAATATGCCGCGCCGACACGCTCTTGCAGGTGCATGGGCACATCGCTGACGCCGAACGGGACGGCGTAGAGGTTGGCCTCGACGGACAAGGATCGTTGCAGCCACTCCCGTCCGTCGACCACGTGCTGCACGAGCGCTGCATCGTCGAGCGCGCCGATCTCGACATGCGACCAGCCGTGGTTTTCGATCGCGACCCCGGCGGCACGCAGGCGGCACAGTTCGTTGAGCAAAAGGGGTTGCTGATGATCGGCGACGCGAACCTCAGGCGCGCCGAGCAACTGTGCCAGCTCCGTGGCGGCTGTGAGCGCATCCGACACCGCCATGCTCGCCAGATTCGTTTTTGCAGAGCGGCGAAATCGTTGGATCTCGCCTGCGCCTGCCAGCACGAATGTGTGGCCGGCATAGGAAACCGAGTCGACAGTGCGGGCGTCGATTGCAGCGTCGAGCAAGCTGAAGAAGTACGGTTGGCCGGATGCGATTTGGAACGCATTCACGAAGAAGACGACCTCGTGGCCAAGTTGTCGCGCGGCGAGACAGGCATCGGCTCCGGCACGCGTTGCGTCGTCGACGGTCAACACATCGCCGGCAGTAGCGTCGCGGCACCAGGCGGCAAACGGCCTGTCGCGCTGGCGCAGGTACGTCTCGAGAGCCGGACGTGGCACGTAGTTCTGGTGCGCCATCCTGCCGGGCGTCCAATCGTCGACCGTGCCGTGGAGCAGGTAGACGTTCATCGCGGCGGCGCGACCTGTTGCTGCACTCGTCGCAGCGATCGGACGGCGAAGCCCATATTGAGCCCCTCGGCGGACGCCAGCGCGCTCTCCAGCCGGTCGTTCAGGTCTCGGAAGCTCTGCGGACGAACGCTGCCGCCGGTGCGCTGCAACAGAGACCGACGCTGTGCTTCCGGGCTCGCCGCGACGATCGTGAAGTTCGGCGTCAGCCCGGTGTCGAAACACAAATCGACGAAGCTCTTGAGCTCGCGGTAGTTCGCCTCCTGGACGACGAAATCCGCGAACACCGAAAATCTGCGGATGGCATGGCGGCGGCCGAGCTCGACCAAGCGCCGCGCTCCGTCGAGGGCTTTGGCGAAATCGCCGCGCAGTCGGACCCGTTCGTACGTCGCTGCCGTCGCCGCGTCGAGAGATACGTCGACGCTGCCGATTCGTACCGCTTCGAGCGCGCCGATCACCCGATCGGTCACCAGCGTTCCGTTGGTCAAGAAGGAGGTGTGCGTCCACGGCGGCTTCCGAGTGTTCAAGATGAGAGCGCGCGAGGTTTCACAGAACAGCGGTTCGCAACCGAAGATCTTGATCTCCTCGAGGTAATGCATGAGCTCCACAAGACGCGCGCCGCCGTACCAATCGCGCTTCCGGCCGGAGTCGAGATCGAGGTAGCACATGACTCAACGCAGATTGCAGACGTCGCTCGGGTGCAGATGCAGCCGCAGCGGGTAGGTCCCCTCCATCGAAGCGACGCCGGTGAGGGCCGCTCGCATGACGCGAGCGCGGTTGGCGAGAAAGTCGGCGTCGAACGTCGACAGCTCCTCGCGCGCGTAGTCGTAGAGCTCTTGTTTCTGAAACCATCCCTCGCGTGCTGAAAGCAACGGGCACCACGGCGGACACTGCGAGGGCAGATTGTCCCCGACCATCTCGCGCCGCAGAGTGCGATACGGCTCGTCGTTCCATATCGCCGCCACATCGTTCTCGCCGTGGATCTGTCCGAGCGTACCACTGTACCAACAGCACGGCTTCACCCGTCCGGCGCTGCTGCGCTCTTCGAGACTGACCCACGGCTTGGTGCAGCGCGGTCCTTCGCCTGCGCGGAGTTTGTTGTAGAGAATGAGGTTGTCGTCGACGAGATTATGCACGAGCGCCGCTCGCTAGATTGGACAAAGGCGTCGAAGTTCTCAAGGCCAGCAGCGCAATGCGAACGGCGAGCCCCGATCAGCGACTGAGGCGATCCAGATCGTCGGCGTTCTGATAAAATGCGGCCGAGACAGGGAGGGTACGATGAGGAAACACAGAGTCGCGATCGAGCTCTACTATTGGCCGGGCATTCAAGGACGCGGTGAGTTCGTGCGCCTGTTGCTCGAAGACGCCGGCGCTGCCTACGCCGACGTTGCGCGGCAGCGCAAGAACGGGCTGCGGGACATGCTGCGCTTCCTGGAGGGTGAAGAGCCGGGGGCGCTGCCGTTTGCAGCGCCTTTCGTGAAGGTCGGCAAGGCCGTCGTCTCGCAGACAGCGAACGTCCTTGCCTACCTGGCACCGCAGCTCGGGCTCGCACCCAAGGATGCGGCACGGCGCGCCGAGGCGAGTCAGATCCAGTTGACGCTGGCCGACTTCGTCGGCGAGATCCACGATACCCACCATCCGATTGCCGGGAGCCTGTACTACGAAGACCAGAAGGCAGCGGCAAAGCGCCGCGCCGCGGACTTCGTGAAGCAGCGGATGCCGAAGTATCTCGGTTGGCTCGAGAAGGTGCTGGAGCGCAATCGCAGCAGCGGCGGGCAGTGGCTCGTCGGGTCGGCCTGCACCTACGTCGACCTGTCGGCGTTCCAGATCGTCGAGGGTCTGCGCTACGCCTTCCCGAACGCAATGGCGCGACTCGAAGCCAAGCTCCCGCGGGTGATCGCCCTCCGAGACCGCGTTGCGGCTCGACCTCGGATTGCCCGCTACCTGAAATCAAAGCGGCGGCAGCCGTTCAACCAGATGGGTATCTTCCGGCGCTACCCCGAGCTCGACGCACCGGCGCCGCGGAGTCGACGGCGCTAGCATGGGGGCTCATCGACCAACTCGTCGACCAACAACCCAACGCAAGTTACAGACGAACGCCAGCGTTAACCAGCGCGCGCCGCTTTTGCGCGCGTCCGCGTTGAGCGCCTAGTTAGAGAACGTGTCTGATGGTCGGCGTACGCGTCCAGCAGTCGGCGGATCATTCGCTGGTACTGGGTGCCATGCTTGCGTGCTTCCGACTTGAAGAAATCGACGCTGCGCTTACTCAGAGCGATGGTGACTAACGAGCTTGTAGAAAAACCCTAGACATGGCACCCGAAGTGATTTTCTGTAACCACGACGTCACCGTGCTCGCTTGACTTGCGAAGCAGCAGTCAGGATGATCTCGTCCACTAAGCTCATTGGGATCTCATTGACGTTACCGGAGGCGAGAATGAAGTACATCAGGCTAGCGGTCGTGGCGGTGGTATTGAGTGGTCCGGTATCGGTCTGGGCAGGCGGGCCAAGACCGGGCACACCTGCACCGACGATGGGAGAAACCGGATTGATCGCTCTTGGCGTCGTGCTCGCCGGGGCCGGCATCAAGTACTTGCGCAAGCGTCCGTAGACGGCGCGAGAAATTCTCTTTCGAAGCTGTTGTAGCGCCGTTCGGATCCGCTGCGCTGTCCAAGTGCGCAGCTCGCTAGTCGCCGGCCGCACCTGGCATGCCGCTCACTTGCGTTTGCGAGGACGGACGTGAACCACGTGCTCGCGCTTCGGCTGCCGCCCTTTCGGCGCCTGGCTGTAGTCGCCGAATGGCTCGTCGCGCTGCTTGATCGCCGCCGCCACGCCCGCGGTGGCCGCGGTATCCACGAAACGCAGGGCGTCTGGCGTGTTGCGCATGAAGCCGTCGAGCAGCGGACCAAGCAGCTGCGTGCTGTGCAGCCCCATATTCTCGTAGGCCTGATTGACGATCAGCTTCATCGCCGCCAGTTGCGAGAGCGGGATCTGCGCCAAGCGCTCGGCGCATTGGCGCACCTCGTCTTCCAGCCGCGCGAACGGCACGGCCTTGTTGATCAGCTCGACCTCGGCCGCCTGCTTGCCGCTGAGCGGCTCGCCGGTGAGCGCATGCCATTTGGCGCGCGTCAAACCGAGGCGATAGAGCCACATGCCGGTCAGGTAGCAGCCCCACAAACGCGAGTATGGCGTGCCAATCTGCGCATCTTCCGAAGCGATCACCAGATCGGCGCACAGCGCCATGTCGGAACCGCCGCCGACGCACCAGCCATGCACCTGAGCGATCACCGGCTTGGCGCTGCGCCACAGACTCATGAACTTCGGCACCGGCCCCGACGCTGCGGTGGTCGTGTAGATGAAGTCCTTACCCGGATCCCAGCGACCGTCGCTGGTCAGCTCGTCTTTGAAATGGCTCAAGCCGTCGGAAAAGTCGAAGCCGGCACAGAACGAGCGCCCCGCACCGCGCAGCACAATGACGCGCACCTCGGCATCGCGGTTCGCCGCAATCACAGCGTGCTCGAGCTCGTCCGGCATCGGCGGCACGATGGTGTTCAAGCGTTCCGGCCGATTCAAGGTGATGGTAGCAACCGCCCCGTCGCGTTCGTACAAGATCGTCTCGTAGGTCATGCGAACGTCTCCTCCGTAGCCTCGAAAAACGCCATCCGTATGCTTCGCAAGGTGCTATCATCCGCTTCGGAGAAGGGGAACAAGATGCCGCTCACCGGGAGAATTGCTCTGGTCACAGGCGCCGCGCGCGGAATCGGCAGGGCCGCGGCCCTGCGACTCGCGAGAGATGGGGCAGACGTAGCCGTTTGCGATCTGCAACCCGACGTGGAGGACACAGCGACGCGCATCCGGGAGCTGGGTCGTCGTAGCGCTGCCGCCGTCGTCGACGTGGCCGATCCGGTACAGGTCGGCGATGGGATCCGACAACTGAGCGAGGTCCTCGGCGACATCGACATCCTGGTCAGCAATGCCGCCATCGTCAGCAACATCGCACCGCTCACCAAGATGTCGCACGAACGCTGGCAGCGCGAGCTCGACATCAACCTCACCGGCGCCTTCAACGTCGTTCAGGCAGTCATCGGCGCGATGATCAAACGCAACTGGGGACGCATCATCGTCATGTCGTCCGGCGCCGCGCACGGCGGCTTGCACCACCAAGTCGCCTACGCCGCCAGCAAGGCAGGTTTGATCGGCATGGCGCAAACGATCACCCTCGAGCACGCTCGTCACGGCATCACCTGCAACGCCATTCTGCCCGGCTTGATCGAAACAGAGAAGGTTCAAAGGATGCCGGCCGAGATTCGCGACGCGACCGCCGCGATCACACCGGCTCGCCGCCTGGGCTCAATGGACGAGGTGGCCCACCTCATCGCCTTCCTCGCCACCGAGCAGGCCGGCTTCATCAACGGCGCCGAGATCGACATCGACGGCGGCATGCGGCTCAACACCGGCTCGCTCGGCAGCCGCAAGGAAGTCCGCACCCAACGCGGCCTCGACGAGAGATAGGAGCACGCGGCAATGGCGGAACGGCGCACGCAGTCGGGGATACCGGTGCAGGCGGTCTACGCACCGTCCGACCTCGACGGCTTCGACTACACACGGCAACTGAACGACCCGGGCTCATTCCCGTTCACGCGCGGCACGCGGGCGCAGACGGCAGCTCGTACCGGGTGGATCCAGCGCGAGCTGTCGGGCGAAGGCAGCCCGACGCGCTCGAACGAACAGCTGAAATACCTTCTCGCCAAGGGACAGACCGGCCTCGACGTCATCGGCGACACACCGACCATGGGATGCCTCGACCCGGATCACCCGTTCGCCGTGCATGCGGTAGGCACGCAAGGCGTTTCGATTTGCTGTCTCGACGACTACCGAGAGCTGTACCGCGATCTGCCGCTCGATCGCATCACGCTGTCGCACTCCCTGCCGGCGGCGTTTGCGCTCGCCGGTCTGTACTGCGTGGCGCGCGAACGCGGCTTTCCCCCGGCGGCGGTGCGCGGCTCGGTGATCCAGGCACCGTATTACTGCGAGGACTGCAGCTACGCCGTCCACATGCCGTTCCAACTGCGCGTGCGCATGGCGGCGGACACGATCGCGTTCGCCAGCACCGAAATGCCGAAGTTCCATGCCTTCCTCGAAGACACCTACTTCATCAGTGAGAGCGGCCTCGATTCGGTGGAGGAAATGGCTCTCGGTTTCATCGAGATTCGCGGCCTGGTGCGCGAGCTCTTGCGGCGTCGGCTGCCGATCGATCGCTTCGCGCCACGCATCGCCATTCTGCTCAACTGCCGCATGGATTTCTTCGAGGAGGTCGCAAAGATCCGCGCCACCCGGCGCTTGTTCGCGCACATGATGCGCGATGAGTTCGGCGCGCAGGATCCGCGTTCGTGGGCGGTGAACATCGCGGCGCACACGTCGGGCCTGTCGCTCACGGCACAGCAACCGGTAAACAACGTCGTGCGCGGCGCGATCCAAGCGTTGGCACTCGCTTGCGCCGGCGTGCAGGCGATCGAGGTATCGACCTTCGACGAGGCGTTCCGCACGCCGAGCCCCGAGGCGCATCTGGTCGGGTTGCGCACCCAGCAAGTGATCGAGCTGGAATCGAACGCCAGCCAGGTCGCCGATCCGCTCGGCGGCTCATACTACGTCGAGGCCCTCACCGACGACCTCGAGCGCCGGATCTGGGACATGGTGCAAGCGATCGAAGCCAAGGGCGATGCGGCACAACTGTCCGACTCCGGCTGGTTCCGAGGCGTGTTTCAGGCTGCGATGGAACGCCATGCACGGGCGATTGCCGACGGCGCGGCATTGAAGGTAGGACTCAACGTGCATCAGGTCCCGGACGCGGAGGACGTGCTGCTGCGCGAAGTCGCAGAACGCAAGATCGAGCCGAGCCGCGAGCGCATCGACTGGGTCAAGGGTTACCGCCTGCACCGCGACACCGCCGCGTTGCGTGCCAGCCTGGAGGGGCTCGACGGTTGCGCCCGCGATCGCGATGCCAACCTCCTTCCGGGTATCATCGCCGCCACCCTGGCCGGCGCTACCATGGGCGAAATGGCAGGCGTCCTGCGGCGCGCCTACGGACATCCGGGCGATCCGTTCGGGGTGGCGAGTGACGCGATCTGACTCGGCGGATAGAAACAGGCGATGAGACCAATTCGCGTATTGATCGCCATGCTTGGCCTTGACCAGCACGAGGTCGGAGGTCTGGCGGTGGCGCGATTGCTGCGCGACGCGGGCATGGAAGTGGTGTACGCCGGTCGGTTCAATCTGCCGGCGGGTATCGTCAAAGTCAGCCTGGAAGAGAGCGTCGACGTCATCGGCCTCAGTTGCCACTCGTGGGAGTACCTGTACTACGTCGACGAGCTGTTGCAGCTGTTGCACGAGCAAGGTCTGGATACGCCCGTGGTCGTCGGCGGCTCGGTAGTGACGCCTGCGGATGCGCGCAACCTGCTCGACAGAGGGGTGGGCGCAGCCTTCGGGCCCACGGCGGTCCCGGCCGAGATCATCGCCAAGATGATTCAGCTCGCGGGCGGCCGCACCTGAATCGCGGCCAAGACCCGCATGTGATTGACTCTTATGCGAGGGCGGTGATCGGACGGCCCTCGAGACCATCGAGCTGGCAGCCCAGAAGCGCTCCAACCGTTGGGCCGATGTCCATCAGCTGGGCTCCCGAAATCGGGGTGCCGGGTGCGATTCCGAGACGGCGTGCGAGCAGCATTCCATCGGGTGTATGGCTCCCGGATCGCCGAGTCGCGTATGCACCTCGGACCACTCCGATGCGTGGCGAGGCGGCGGATGCAATCGGACGATCGCGGCGCCAAACGACGAGTAGATCGGGCAAGACATCGCGATGTGGGCCATCGGTAAAATCCTTCGTCCGCACTACGTGATCGACGATCGGAGTACCGTCGTCGGCATCGACGAGGCGACTCAGCTCTTCTTGCAGGAAGTCGCACAGCTCATCCGAGGCGGCGCCGGGCTCGACACAGCCTGAGGGGAATCGTCCACGACGATTGACGACGACCGCCCCAGCCATCTCATTGTACTCTACGGCAAAAGCACTTCGACCGCCGAGGCTGGAGTCACGCAGTCGTTGCGCGAACGGACGCAAGCGCGACCACAGGCGGACCCGCGCACGGTACCCGACGCGCCGCCATACGCTGCGCAGCGCCGACGTCGTGCCGGGCTTCTCTTCGAGACGGAGAAGAACCGCATCGAGTAGATGGTTGCCGGTGTAGTTGGGACCCATGCCCAGCGTCGTGAAGACCATCACGGTCGTCTCTGCCGAAACCCTCTCGAGAATCGCCGCAATCGCGTCGTCAGTGGCCCGGTAGACCTGGGCGAGCGGATCGCCGAACGTCTGCCGCACGTGTGGATCGTGCGACGGATGACCGCTGTCGTGCACGTGCCAGAAGTGGTGGCCGATGCAGTGCGCTTCTTTGAAGGTCACAGCGAACAGGTCCCATGCTTCACGCCCCAGAAGGTCGCAAACCATGCGCACCTTGCTACGGATCCCCGCCTCCAATCCCGCCACGAACGTCGGCAGGTCCAGCGGTTCGGTTCGATGCTCGCAAGCAGCGGCCGTCGAGTCGGTTCCATAGGTAGCCTGGATCTCGGCGCTCAGCTCCGCGGGATAGCTGACTGTCTGCCGGTACAGTCTGGGATGAACGATCCAATCGGCCAGCAGAATCCCGTTCAGGTCTGTCGCCACCGGTGCTCTGGGCGTATCGATCAGAGCCACTCGACGCCCCTGGGCGCTGAGCTGCATCCAGAACGGGACAGCACGCAAATCGTCGCTGCGCACCGAGCGCGTCTCATACGAGCCGGGGAACATCTGGCGATGGTGGGTGAACCCGTGCTTCGCCGGACCGACAGCGGTGACGAGCCCGGCCCACGCGCCCTGATCGGCGACGTACGCCTCGTTCTTCAAGATTCCACTGCCGCCAGCTGCGGAGAGCGAGCGTAGCGCAGGCAGGTCGCCGGCCGCAGCCCAGGTCGACAGCAGATGAGGATCAGCGCTGTCGAGGCCGATGAGTAGGACCTTCGTACTCATGCAGGTTAACTCGGAATGTCGCGGCGCACTCGATCGAGGTGCGTCTTAAAGATGCGGGCCAGAGCGTCGTTGCGCACCGATAGGTTGTTGCGCGAAAGGTTGCTGGCATGCAGACGGCGGTACAGAAGGGGCTGGCCCAGCAGATCCGTCGGAAGCCCGGCATCTCGGGCGCGTACCATCCAATCGGTGTCTTCACTCACCCTCAAGGCCGGATTGAACACTCCGATCCGATCGAACGCTGCACGCTCGATCAACAGCGACGGTGGCCCATAGCAGGGCAGGGTCGGCCCAACAGGGCGCCGTTCATCCGGCCGGCCGGGGTCATCGTGAAACTGCTGCACGTGGACGGCGCATATGGCGATCTCGGGGAGTTGGCTGAAGCGCTCCACCTGCCGCGCCAGTTTGTCCGTCGCCCAAATGTCGTCGGCATCGTTGAAGGCAATGAGCTCGCCGACGGCCAGGCGCAGCCCGTGATTGCGCGCGTCCGCCGGACCTTGCCAAGACTGGCTCACCACTCGCACGGGGCTCCCGAACACACGTGCGATCGCTACGCTGGTATCGGTCGACCCGTCATCGACCACAATGACTTCATGCACGGGGAACGTTTGTGCCAGGACGCTATCGAGAGCTTGGCGCAGATAACGTTCGCCGTTGTGCACTGGCACGATACAGCTGACCTTTGGATCGACCATACGGCAGTGGCGAAGATCGACGTCTGCGGTGCCGTAGTCAAGCGTCGATGGGAAAGAGGCTGGTCGTCTACCCGCCAGGCTACGGTGTCGCGGCGAGGATCTCCTCGACGTGCCCGGGTATCGCTCCCAGATCGTGACCCAGCTCGAGCCAATACGCCGGCACTTGCTCCGCGAGCCGAGCCAGACGCTCCAGCTCGCGTCGCCCACCGCGCGGCAGTAGCTGCAACACCGTGCTCGGTGCGAGCACCAATAGCGCCTCGGCGCGCGTTGCGCGCACCGGAGGTGCGGCGGCACGGTCGACAATGCGCGGCAGCGCCAGCGCCGCCAAGGGCGCCGCCGACGCAACGTGGATCTCGGGTGCATCGGACATGAGAAGCAGCGACTTGGTCTCCACGGCGGAGCCGGTTGGCACGGCATGAACCGCCAGTGCCGGGAAACGGCGCGCGTGCATGGGATCGAGCCAAGCCGAGCCGTACAGACCGTGGGCAACGAAAGGTGGATCATCACCGATCTCAACACCGACCCAATCGTCGGACAGGAAGGCGTAGCCGGCCGACGCGCAAGCCAGCGTCGCTGTCGACTTACCCGACCCGCTCTTCCCTGGGAACAAGACAGCGCGATGGTCGCGCGCAACCAGTCCGGCGTGGACGGCCTGGACGCCGCAGCCATGGCCCCAGATCGAGAGGATGGTCTGCAGTGGCTTGCCGCGCTGATGCAGGGAAAGGCCGGCGGCCGCCGCTGTCCAACCGACGATCCGGCGCGCGGCCCGATTCAACCACAAGATGGTTGTGTGCAATTGGTGGCCGACGAGCTGACCGTCGGCCGATACCGTCAGGGTTTCGAGCCCGACGGTCCAGCTCCGCACCAGCGTCCCCTCCGCCACTTCCACCGGTGGTCGCACGCCCGTAGCCGCCACGTCCCACAATTCGATTTCGAGGTCGGGCGTCGCATCGTCAAAGCGCAGCGTGTTCGACAGCGGTGCAACGACTCGTCGGGCAAAGTGCTGGCCGACAATGCGCCAGCGCACGGGGCGACCGAGGAGGGTGCCGCAGTGCTCGTGCACCATCGACGGATGCTCACGCACGGCCAGTTCGAATGCGGCGCGAGAGAGATCGAAGACAGACGGCGGAAAAGGAGAGTCGCCGGAGCCGTCGGGGCGCGGCGAATCCGACTGCTTGTTCACTTCTCCCAAGAGATATCGTTGAAACCCGGTACCGGCGGGTCGAGTGCCAGCAGGTCGCCCATATCCGTGTAGGCGTTGAGTGCCGGGGCGACATAAGGAAGCTTGGTACCGTTTCCGGCAGCAACGGGTGCTGTCGGAAACGACGAGGGTACGTCGTCCGGAACGACGAGGCGCTGCTCCAGGAGCTCGCGGACTACGGCTTCGATATCGATCGCCGCCTGCTCCAGCGTCACGTCATAAGAAGCTGCAAGTGATGCGGCCATGCGCTCGACCGGCTCCCCCGCTTGTATCAACGACCAGATCACCGCACCGGTACCATCCATGCTGTAGTACACGCCGGAGACGAGGTTGATGAGAATCGCCTCACCGTCGATGATCTTGGCGACAGCCTCCTGATCGTTGAGGCGCACCCGGCTAGCCAACCCTTCCATGAACATTCTCCCGTCGCACTTTCTCGTACATCCGATCATACGAGTCAACGCACGTACCCCACCCAAAAAGTGCCTGCGCGCGCCTACGTGCTGCCCACCCCATGGCGGTGGCTCGGTCGCGATCACCGAGCAACGAAACGACGGCATCGGCGAGCTCAGTCGGGGCGCCGTTGACGAGCAGCCCGGTGACTCCGTTCTCCACCAGCTCCGCTAGACCGCCGACCGGCGTGCCGACGATCGGCCGCGCCATCAGCGCGGCTTCGATGCCGGCAAGGGGTAGGCCCTCCCAGCGCGACGGCATGAGAACGAGCGTGGCGCTGTTGATCAGGGCCGGGACGCGCGCCGGGCTCACCCAGCCCACGAAGTCGATCGCATCGCGGATGCCGAGTTGCGTGGCTTGAGCTTCGAGAGTGGGCCGCTCGGGGCCGTCGCCAGCGACGACCAGACGTATGTGCGGGTAGATTGAAGCAACGCGACTCAGCGTCATGAGAGCGCGATCGACACCTTTCTCCGGTGCGAGACGCCCGAGGTAGAGGAGAACAGGTGGGTCGAAGGGCAGCGGCTGCGGCTCTTCGGCAGGCTCCTCGACCGCGTTGTAGACGACCGATGAACGGCTGGCGATGGACGGCAGAGCGAGGCGGGCGGCAGCGAGGACCTGTTCGGAAACCGCGGTAACCCAGTCTGCATCGGCAACCAGCTTCGCTACCAGAGTAGCGCTGCCGCCGCTCGGCATTGCACGCTCGCTATGCAAGGTTGCCAGCAACGGCACGCGCCGACTGGTTGGCGTGCGCCGCAAGAAGAATCCGCTGGCTCCCGGGCAATTGAGATGTACGATCTCCGGGCGAAAGGCTTGCATGAGCGCCGCGGTCTCGGCCCGGACTGCAGCAATGCGCTCCGGCGAGCGGCTGAGCAGGGCCGCGCGCATACTCGGGCGGCGCACGACGATCGACCTGAACTCATCCTGCGACGGCAGACGACCCATGTCGTCATCGGTCACAACGAGAATTTCGTGCCGCCGCTGCGACAACGCCGGCAGAAGCCTCGAAGCGAGCACCTCGACACCGCCGATCGCGGGCCAGAATGCTTCCGTCCAGAACACCACTCTCACAGTAATCTCACCGCTCGCTCGGCCCCATCGTTTTTGCAAGGGGAGCTACGCTTGCAAATGACAGGGCCTGGCAGTCCCATCAACATCGAGCTGGTGCCCATACTCATACCCCCCTCGGTCGTTGATGCGGCCTAGCGGCCGAAGTGCGTAGGGGGAGAGGATTGCGACAATTGACGGGCGCCTTTTGCACACCCAGAAGGGCCGCCATTTGCGCTCAGCGGGGCGGCTGATTGGGGGGACTCCGAAAATCGTCGAAGGACACAAGACGATCCGCAGGAGATCGAGGGTTCGCCGGGGGGGTTCGCCGAGACACCCACTCGATTGGTTTCCGCAGACGCTTCCCTTAGACGATCCACGCGAAGTCTACCCCGGCCGATGCACCCCAAGGTGATCGCAGCCCGCGAACGCCACCGATCTTGAGGTCGCTGTATAGAGCGTAGTGCGTTCGCTGCGCCGCGTGGCTCACGTGCGGCGAATGTTCACTACGCCGCGTTTGTCCGGTACAACTGTTGTGCCGCCCCTCTCCCCGGCCGACGCCTGTAGCCACGACGCCGACTCTCCGCGTCGATACGCTGCACCTGCCCCACCATCGTGAAGAAGCGTCGCGCGTAGTTGCAGATGCTATCCACAAACCCCGTGCTACTCAGCCCCAACCCCCGCAACGATGCATCGACCGGCGGCGGTGCTCCGCTGCGCTCGACCTGGATGGATGCCGCCGTCCAACGCAGTAACTCCGCGTAATCATCGAACCGCATCCTCCAACGCGGTGGTGATTCCGGCCCGGATCGGGTTGAGATCGACGTAGGCCATGCAGGTCACCAGGGCTCCCTCGTCGAGCAAGGCTTGGGAGCGGAAGCGACCTTCCCAGAAGCGTCCGCTGCACTTGTCCTCACGGTTGGCACGCCGGGCAATCGACTCATTGAGGCAGCGCATGAACCAGCTCAGATCCCACAGCCGCTTGCGCCATTGACCCAGCTTGCGCCGCCATTCTTTCTGCGCCAGCTGGCGCGTTTTCTCGACGGTGTGGCGGAAGAGCTTAGCGTAGCGCTCGGCCACTTCGTTCTCGCTCCAGGCCTCTGCCCTGGCGCGGTCGATGTGCACGACGACGTGGAAGTGGTTGCTCATGAGGCCGTAGGCACAGATGTCGACAGCGAAGATCTGGCTGAGCAGCTGCATGCGCTCTGCGAGCCATTGTTTGCGGTGGTCGAAGGATCTAGCGGTGAGCTCGTCTTGCCCGCACAGGAAGGCGCGGCGCACGCAGCGGCTGACGCAGTGGTAGTAGGGCGTCGCCTGAAGGCTGACGAGCTGGGCACGCGGCCTGGGCACCCACGTAGAGAGCCTGCTCTAAGTAGTTATGTCAAGCTACTAACGCCTCGTCGACGTGAACCTCGCCGATGGTGCGATCTCTCGTCCGTCCCGATCGTGAGTGGGTGTCCTAGACCTTACCCACCGGCTGTCACCATGATGCCAAACGCGAGGTCCGATGGAGCAGCCGCGTACGTATCGTAGATGCACAGACGGTAGTTGGTTGAGCCGTTGACAGGGTCGCCGAATTCGGAGAGTCCAACCGGAGTTGAACCACCCGACCATTTCCAACCAGTCGTCTTGGAGCTCTCATTCAAGCTCAGTCCCGTTTGCCGCAAGGACTGCCGGCATGTCTGGGGCGTGGCCGAGCATCCACCCATGGGCGTTGGATCGTACAGCTCGGATGAGGAAAAAACGTGAAACTCCGGCCCCTCACCGCCGGCAACGAGGACGTGGTCACCGGACAACAGGGTGGCGGTATGTGCGTAGCGCGGTTCGTTCAACTTACCGGTCTTTAGGGAGACACCCACCTTCATCGACGCGCTGCTGTGATGGTACACACTCCGGCAACCGCGGAGCAAGCTGTTGATCTCCGGGCGATTTCACCGAGCCCTCTGAGTGGATGTCCGTCAGGAACGGTCCTGAGTGGATGTCCGTCAGGAACTGAGTGGATGTCCGTCAGGAATCCGTCAGGAATTGTTCCCTTCCATCAGGCGGTAGATCTGAGCGCGCGGTCTCAGTGACAGGTTCCCCCCGTACACGTCGGGGTGGCCCCCGAACAGACGTGACCGCATGCACCGCAGTTGTTCACGTCGTTCAATGGGTTTGTTTCGCAGCCGTCGGCAGAGTCGTTGTTGCAATTCAAGAAGCCGGCGTTGCATCCGACGACCGTGCATGTCCCACCAGCACACGCGGCGGCCGATACGTTCGCCAAGGCGGTGCAGTTGTTGCCGCAGCCGCCGCAGTTAAAGGGGTTGGTTGTGGTGCTGGTCTCGCAGCCGTCGGCAGGGTCGTTGTTGCAATCGCCGAAGCCGGCGTTGCACGACGCAACGTGGCAGCCGCCGAAGATACAGGACGATGTGCCATTCGCCGTGGAGCAGACGTTGGCGCAGCTGCCGCAGTTGTTGGGGTCGCTATTGGTGGCTGTCTCGCAACCGTCAGAGGCGTTGTTGTTGCAGTCCCCGAAGCCGGCGTTGCACGACGCAACGTGGCAGCCGCCGACGATACAGGAGGACGTACCATGCGCCGCGGAGCAGACGTTGCCGCAGCTGCCGCAGTTGTTGACGTTGGTGCTGGTGGCTGTCTCGCAACCGTCAGCCGGGTTGTTGTTGCAATCGGCGAATCCAACGCTGCAGGTCGGGGCGAGCGTCGGCGTCCCGGTCTGTGTCGGCGCGATGGTCTGCGTTGGTGTCTTGGTAGCAGTCGGTGTCGGTGGATTCGTCGGCGTCAGCGTCGGCGTTGGATTCGGCGTTCCCGGCAGACCACCGCGCACAGCCCGTGCGTAGAGACCTTGAAGCTTGCTGCCGTCCGCCAAGGTGCCGTCGTTGAAGTTCACCGCCCAGACGGCGTTGTTGTTGCCGGCGTAAGAGGTCGACGCCCAGTACCAGGTCGTTTGAACGCAATTGCACGCGGTGACGCTGCAGCCTACCGGGCAACTGGTGACGAAGGTCGGGCTCACCGCGGGACTGAACAACTGATAGTCTGCGAGGCTTGCCAGCTCTTTGGCATTCGGTAACCGCCAGTCGTGGTGGCCCGCGAAGTTCGCCGCATTGACGCCGGCGATGAACACGCTGAACGTATTTCCCCACGAGTAGGTGTTGTCCTTGTCATGGATGGAGCCGTCGTCGCTCTTCTTCTCCCAGACCAGCCCGGTATTCAGATCGGTGATCGTACCGTCGCCGTTGTCGTTGTAGGAGAAGGGAGCGCCAGCTCGAATCTCACCGTCCTGGCCCGTGCCGGCGCAGGGAACAACCGCACCGCCGCTCGCGGCGGAGCAATAGATCTGTCCGGTTGTCGCGAAGGCCTGGGCGATGCAGCCGCTGGTGTTGAAGGCACAACCCGCAGTACAGCCCAACGTGCCGGCCACCGTGTATCCGAGGCTGGCACAAGTCTGCCCGCCGAGATCGGCGCCGTCGCATTGCTCGTTGCCCTGCTTCACCCCATTGCCGCACGTCGTCGTCGAAACCTGGCAAGCGCTGGTGTCGATCTGGCAACTTGCTTTGCAGGCGAGGGTGCCGCTGGCGAAGCCCAGGGTCGTACAGCTTGCGCCGCCCAGGTCGGCCCCGTCGCAGCCCTCGTTTCCGTCCCGCGTGCCGTTGCCGCAGAGATTGTTGGTACAACCGGCGGTGTTGAATTGGCAGAGCCCATTGCAGGCCAGTGTGCCGCCAAGAAAGCCGAGACTAATGCAGCTTTGGCCGCCGAGGTCGGCGCCGTCGCAGGCCTCGTTGCCGTTTTGCGTGCCGTTGCCACAGAGATTGTTGATGCAGCCGCTGGTATCGAGCTGGCAGTTCGGCTTGCACGCAAGTATGCCGGCGGCAAAGCCGAGTGCTGTACAACTTTCGCTGCCGAGGTCGGCACCGTCGCAACCCTCGATTCCGTCCTTTGTTCCATTGCCGCACTTGTTCGTCTGACAAGCGCTGGTGTCGAGCTTGCAGCCGGCATCGCAGGTCAGTGTCCCTGCCAAGAATCCGAGGCTGGTGCAGCTGACGCCGCCGAGATTGGGACCATCGCACTGTTCGCCGGCGACATCGATCGCTCCGTTTCCACACCTCGGTATCCCGGCGCCGGCCACCGCTGCTGCAAGCTTGTCGGTCGTCGAAGTGAGAAAGGCTTGCGTCGCTGCCGCGTCGCCGTTGGTCGGGCAAGCCCCATTTGCCTTGGTTTCGGCCTTCACCCACTTGGCGACCAGACTGTTGTCGCATCCGGTATAGACCGGTAGCTTTCCGGTCTTGATTGCCTTGGCCTCGGCGTTCTGCCGGCACGCAGCGTACTTCCCGGCGAGTGTGTCCTTCGCCGCTTCGCACTTGTCCGCCGGCGTGATGGCTCGCGCCCCTATCGCCCAACTCAGCCCCGCTATGAGTGCAATGATCCTGAAAGTCATCGCTACCCCCTCTTTTTGGTTTTGTCGCGATTGCGGCGCGACGCGTAGTCCCCCGTGCCGGTTTTGCTACTACTGCGGGCCGCAGCCGTTCAGCGCGTTGTTCACAGCGTGAATGATCAAGGCAACGTCGACCTCGACGCCAGCGGCAACACCATGCTCGCACGCCGCCAGTTGGGTATTGCCGAGCGCGATGTTCACCAACGTGATGAGGTCGTTGATGGCGACGATGGACATTCCGCTGCAGTCGCCAACGCACATCTGCTGCGAGCTGGGGTCGGCCTCATAGGCACCGATCGAGCACTGAGCGTGGCCAATACTTGGGCGGGGGAAACCGCGTTGATCGACATTGTTCACCGCGTCTCCGGCACAGACGGATGGGTCGCCTGCATCGATTGCGGGACTGGCCGCGGTGCAGCCGGCGGGGGTACCCGCCGCCGCGCACAGCCTTACAGTTTTCGTCGGACCGCCGTTGAGCTGCAACCCTGCCGGATCGAGCTGCGGGTCGGTGTTGCTCAAGGAGGCATTTGCGGAACTGAAGGCGCAGCTCGTGCCATCGTCGAGATTGCTACCGCCATCGGTAACCACGCCGGCGCAACTCGAAGCGGGAACGCTGGCGACGATGCTGTTACGCAGCACGATCGAGCCACGGTTGTTGTGCACCCCGCCGCCCATGCCGCCGAGGTTGCCGGTAAAGGTACAGTTGGTTACCGTCACCGCGCCGCCGCCGGAGCAGCAACCGCCGCTGGTGATAGCTCCGCCTCCGCCGTTGGCGTCTGCAACGTTGCCCTTAAAAGTGCTGTTGGTAACGCTCGTCGACCCGATGTCGTTGAAGATGGCACCGCCAAAACCGGGGACGAAAGCGGTGCCCACGGCATGGTTGTTGACGAAGGTGCTGCCGGCGACGGTTACGGCTGCCGAGAAGTTATATACAGCTCCGCCGCTGCCCGAATGATTCCCGGCGAAGGTAGTGTTGGCGACGAGCGCTGTCCCTTTGTCGCAATAGATGGCGCCAGACTGGTTGCTGGTGAAGACGCTGCCGATAACCGTGAGTGACCCGGCGCTGCCGATGGCGCTGGCCGTTTTGTTGTTGTTGAAGCTGCAGTTGGTGACGTTCAGTGTCCCGTTGTTGGCTATGCCCTCGGCGTGAGCGATTGTCAGGTTGCTCAGGGTGAATGTCGCGCCAGGGTTGACGAGAAACACGGCGATAGTATCGCCGCCGCTGATGGTGATCTGTCCGCCCCCATCGATCATCGTATCGGCGGCGATCGTCTTGGTACCCGTGCCTTTGCTGATGTCGATGGTGGCCGGACCGCCGCAATTGAACGTTACCAGCCCACCAGCGGCAAGTGCCGTATCCAGAGCCGCGTCGGTGCAGCTCTCAGTAGTGCCCGTGCCAACGATGTTGGTGGCACCTACCTGCTCGATATCGAACACTTCGTCGCTTGCCGCGGC
>JACQEN010000297.1 GCA_016200585.1 Deltaproteobacteria bacterium | reverse complement strand
GTTCTACTGTGAAGACTCCGGGACGTAGCGTCTAACTGGACCAATTGACCGTGAGGTACGGACGGACAAACACAGGTTGGGGCGGGGCTTCAGGTTGCGCTCGCGTTGCGTCGAGTCAGGATCTTGATCATCTCGAAGCAGGCGATGGTCGACAGTCCGGCGATCAAGGCAATCAACATGTCCACCGGGTGCTGCTGTTGCATGCGAAACAGCCGGCACACGGCCGGAACGTAGAGCACGGCTGCCAGCAGTCCGAGACTGCTGCCGATCACCCACCAGAGGGCGCGATTCGGTGCACGCAGCGTTTCGAGCACGGTCCGTTCCCACGACCGGTTCGACAGAATGAGCGCCAGATTGGCAACAATCAACGTTGTAAACGTGAGGGCGCGAGCGTCGTCTTCGGCTTGACCGCGGTACAGGCTGATCAGAAACACCGCCAGCACGATCAGCAGCACGCTGGCACCCTGCAGCAGGCTCAAGCCGACGAGTCGCATGCCGAACAGCGCCGCTCGCGGGTGGCGCGGCGGCCGCTGCATGATGTCGCGAGCTTCCGGTTCGGCTTCGAATACCACGGAGCAGGCGGGCTCGATGATCAGATGCAAGAAGGCGATGTGCACCGGCAACAGCACCAGCGGCAACCGCAACAGCACGGGGACCAGCGACATACCCGCAATCGGCAGATGGATCGCCAGAATGTAGGCCATGGCGTTCTTGAGATTTTCGAAGATGCGCCGGCCGGAGCGGATGGCTTGAACAATGGACGAGAAGTCGTCGTCGAGGGCGACCAACGCCGCCGCCTCGCGGGCCACGTCGGTGCCGCGTTCTCCCATGGCGATGCCGATGTCGGCGGCCTTGAGCGCCGGCGCATCGTTGACGCCGTCGCCGGTCATCGCGACCACCTCGCCGTTGGCGTGCAGCGCCTGGACCAGGCGTAGCTTCTGCTCCGGCGCAACGCGCGCAAAGATGTTGGTGGTGCTCAGATGGGCGCCCAGGTCGCTGTCACTTAGCTGCGCTAAATCGGTCCCTGTGAGCACGCGCTCCGGGTTACGCAGGCCGATCTGTCGCGCCACGCTCTGCGCGGTGTTCGGATGGTCGCCGGTGATCATGGCAACGCGTACGCCGGCGGCGTAGCACTCGCGAATCGCCGCCGGCACTTGCTCACGCACCGGATCCGCCAGTCCCACCAACCCGACGAGCTCGAATTCGAAATCGTGCTGTTCCTGCGGCAGAGATCCCGGACGAAAGTTGGCGCGTGCAACGCCCAAGACGCGCAGCCCTGCGGCCGCCATCGCCTCGACCTGCGCTTGAACGGCAGCATTGACCTCAGCCGACAGATGGCACAGGTCGGCGATTGCCTCCGGCGCCCCTTTGGCGGCGATGACGTAGTCGTCGCCTTCGGGAGAGCGCCAGACGTGCGATAGCGCCAACAGTTGCTCGGAGAGCGGGTATTGGCGTACCAGCATCCAGTTCGGATGCAGGTGCTCGGTGCCTGCGAGCCGGCGGCCGCCGAGCGCATGAAACGCCTTTTCCATCGGATCGAACGGATCGCGCTGGCTGGCCAGGATGCCGAACTCGACGAGCGCGTGAACCTCTTCGGGAAGATCGCGCGTCGGATCGTTGCCGACTTCGTAGTCGCTGCCGCCCGCGTACAGCTTGTGGACGGACATCTGATTCAACGTCAGCGTCCCGGTCTTGTCGACACACAAGACGGTCGCCGCACCGAGAGTTTCCAGCGCCGGCACGCGCCGCGTCAACACCCTTTGCTGGGACATGCGCCAGGCACCCAGAGCCAAGAACACCGTCAGCACGGCGGGAAACTCGTTCGGCATGATGGCCATGGCAAGCGTCAGCCCGGCCAGAAAGCCGTGGAGCCAATCGCCGCGCAGCAAGCCGTACGCGACAACGACCAACAGACAGAGCGCAACGCCAATGGCGGCAACGCGGCTCACGAGCCACGCCGTTTCGCGCTGCAGGGCGCTGCGTTCCGGCGCCACCGTTTGCAGTGCCTTGCCGATCGTGCCGATCTCAGAGTGCACACCGGTGCGCTGCACCAGCGCAACACCTCGGCCTCGAGTGATCAGCGAGCCGGCGAATACGAAGGGTTGACCATCGCCTCCCGGCGTACCGATGCGACTGTCGCCGCTCCACTCGCTCTTTCGAACCGGCACCGACTCACCCGTGAGCAACGATTCATCGGCAAACAAATTCGAACACCCCACCAGCGCACCGTCGGCGGCAACCCGGTCGCCCTCGGCAAGCAACAAGAGATCGCCGCGGACCACATCACGCCCGGGTATGCGTTGTTGCTGTCCCTCGCGGATGACCAAAGCGCGCGGACTGGTCAGGTCCCGCAAGGCCGCCAGGGCGTTCTCCGTCTTGCGCTCCTGATACAACGTGATTCCGGTAACCAGCAGAACGAAGCCCAGCAGGATAAGCGCTTCCTGGACGTCGCCGAGAAGGAGATAGATCGTGCCACAAGCCAGCAGCAACAAGAACATCGGCTCGCGAACGACGTCGCTGACGAGCGCAAGTAGACTCGTCCGTCGGCTGCTGGGAAGCTCGTTGAAGCCTTCCGCTGCAAGCCTAGATCTAGCGAGGTCGCCGGACAGACCGGCTTGCTGTTCAATCTCCTTCACGTTGCACGCTTCACGTCTTACGCCCGCGAACGCTGCACAAATTCGGCGACCACGTATGCAAAGGTGTGCCCGATGAAACGCTCGATATCGGCGCGGACAACCTCCTCACCTGCAGGCGAATCGAAAAGTCCGTTGGTCATCGTTTGGCGGCTCGGAAAGTGCAGCTCGGCGACACCATCGATCTCGTCGGTGTTGGGATCGAGTCGCGCCTCCACGACGTTGGTCACGTACTTGCTCATTCCCGGGTGATGTCGCAGCGCCAACGGCACATGAACACCGAGCCAGTGATCGACAAAGGCGGCATGCGACATGCCGGCCCGCCGCCGCAGCGGACAGACCATCTTGACGCCCGGGCTGCAGGTGCCCACCGGCTCGGGTCGATCCCCGCCCTTCTGGATATGCTCGCTGGTCACATACGCGCTGGCGCCGCCCATGAATTGTTTGACGTCGTGCGCAATGACGCGGCGGCCCTCCGGCGAATCGTAGAGACGCTGCCGGAAGTCCTCGAGCGAATCGAACGTCAACTCGCCGACGCTGTCGAGCGGCGTCTCTCCGGGTGGCGAATGCTCGACGATGTTGACGACGTAGCGCCGCAGAGTCGGATGGTGCTTCAACGCCAACGGAACGTGGCTGCCGAGTAGCAGCTCGGCATAGCGCTCATGGGTGATATCGGAACGCCGCCGGCAGAAAAAGATGAGTTTGACCATGCTCAGATGCCGGCATTCGCTTCCAACGCAAAGGTCTCGCGCAGCGCGTCGACGAAAGGACGGTTACGCCAGCCAAGGTCGTGCGTTGCGCGGCTGTGGTCCAAACGCTGCGCATACGGAACAGGGACGGGAAGGCTCCACGCCGCGCAACGCCCACCGGCTTCGCGCCACGCTTCGAGAAACTCCCAGATCGATCTGTCGTCGCCGGTGAGGTTGTAGGCCCGGCCCACCGAAACTGGTTTCTCGAGCGCCAAAGCAATGCCCTCGGCAACATCGCCGCCATAGACGAGCGGCAAATGCAGACGGCTCGGAAAGACGGTGATCGGCAGGGCGAGCAAGCGCTTGGCCCAGACCGTAAAATTGGGATCAAACGCACCGTAGATGGCGCAGGGGCGCACCGTGGTCAACTCGATATTGTTTTGTTGCGCCAGCTGCCAAGCCAGCTGCTCCGACAAGGCTTTCGATATCTGGTAGGCGTTGAAGGGCGTATGCCACGACTCCTTGCTCAATTGCGGATGGTCTTCGTCGATCAAGCTTGGCGCGCCACCGGCGTACACCGCTACCGACGACACCTGCACCACCCGCTTGACACCGGCAGAGACAATCGCGTCGAAGACGTTTCGAGTGCCACGGACGTTCGTCTCTTCGTGCTCCTTCCAGTTTCCGGGGCCGATCGACAACATCTTGCCTACGGCAAACAACGCGGCATTCGAGACCACGGCGTCGACCCCGTGAAATCCCGCTGTCAGCGATTTGCAGTCACCGAGATCCGCCTGCCGCAGCTCAACGCCGCGCTCGCGCAGCCCCGGAACACGTCGTGGATTGCGTACGAC
>JACQEN010000018.1 GCA_016200585.1 Deltaproteobacteria bacterium | reverse complement strand
GTCGAGACGCGACTGTGCTCCGGCTTCGTCGCGCACCGTGCGATAAAACTGCAACGGGTCGCGGATACGCCAGCGTGAAAAGTTGTCGCCCACCAACTGCTGCTTGTCTTTGGTGAGAATCTCCTTCGACGACGCGTCGTAGGCCAGCAGCCGCTTGTCGAAGTACAGGACGTTCTGCACCAGCGGCAGTTTGAAATAGAGGCCGGGCTCTTGCACGATGCGCATCGGTTCGCCGAGCTGCACAACGATCGCTTGCTGCCACTGCGGCACGGTGAACACCACGAGGTTCCAGCCGGCGATGAATGTCGCCGCGACAACGAGAATCAAGATCCAGCGCCGGTCCATGTTACTTCGGTGCCTCCGCAGCCTTCGGTTTGATGACTTGATCGAGCGGCAGGTACGGCACGACCTGCTTGCCGGCGACGTCGTCGAGGATGATCTTGTTGACGTGCGGCAACACTTGCTCCATCGTCTCGAGATAGAGACGCAGCCGCGTCACGTCCTTCGCCTTCTCGAATTCTTGCTGCAGCGCGATGAATCGTTGCGCCGCGCCGCTGGCGTCCTGGACCTTTGCAGCGCTGTACCCCTGGGCTTCGTTGAGCAACTGCGCCGCCTGGCCGCGCGCCTTCGGCACCACGTCGTTAGCATAGCCGCGCGCTTCGTTGATCAGCCGCTCCTTGTCTTGCTGCGCGCTGATGACGTCCTTGAAAGCGTCCGAAACTTGATTCGGCGGATCGACGTCTTGCAGCTTCACGGTGACGATCTCGAGGCCGACCTGATACTGATCCAAGGTGCGTTGCAGCAGCGCCTGCGCATCCTGTTGAATCTTCTCTTTGCCTTCGGTGAGGGCATTGTCGATGTCGTTGCGACCGAGCACCTCGCGCATGGTCGCTTCGGCAGCGTCGCGTACGGTGCGCTCCTGATCACGGACGTTGAACAGGAAGTCGGTCGGCCCGGTCGGTCCGGTCTTCACCTTGAACTGCACGATGAACTGCAGCTTGACGATATTCTCGTCGCCGGTGAGCATCAGCGCTTCCGGATCGACGTCTTGATAGCGCGCCGGCGGACCGACGGAGACGGTGCGAAAGCCGAACTCTTCTTTGAGGATCTGCGTGACCGGCGGCTTGATGACCTCTTCGAACGGCCACGGTAGATGGTAGCCCGGTCCGGGATCTGCCTCGCGAACAACTCGGCCGAAGCGCAGCACGATGCCGCGTTCGTCGGGGGCGACGATGAAGATGCCGGTGAGCGCGTACACCAACAGCAGGACGACCACGACCAGCCATGGGCTGACGCGCGGCGGTTTGTGGCTGGTGAAAGCGCCACGCACCTTGTCGAAGACCATCTGGATCTCGGCGAACGGATCGTCGCGCCGGCGATTGGGGGGAAATTCGAAGGGATCAGGCATGCAGTGACCCTAGCCTTGAAGTGACATAAAAACCTCACCGCAGAGGCGCCGAGGCGCATTGAATGCAGCTCGCCAAACCACCGAGTGCGGCAAATCAAAGCCAATTGAAAATGAGCTCTCCATTTCCGGCAATTTCACACTCTGAGCTTTCTCTTCTCTGCGTCTTCGCGCCTTTGCGGTGAAATCTTTTGTCAGATTAGGGCTAGCTATAACAGCAATCGACTCGTCTGCACATGCATCATCAATGGATCGCACCGGGCGAAGACTGCATTCCGCACGAACGGATCCTGCAAATCGCCAGGAACCGGTGGCGCAATTCGTTGGCCTCGCCGAGCCGACTCGGCCGACGACGAGGCACGAATCTCGCTCGTTCATCGATGGACCATGTCGATTTCCGGCAATCTCGGGCGAGCCCCACAGCTCCAGCTCCCCTGTTCCGCCAATGCGGCCGACGCGCCAAGTGCTACCAGCGAAAAGAGTCGATGGCTGGATGTCCAATTGCCTGCGAAAACCATCCCATCTTCGCTTTCGACCGCTGTTCGGGCATTGGTCATCGACGACGAGAAAAACATCCGGGTGACGCTGTCCCTTTGCCTGGAAAGCATCGGTTGTCAGGTCGCTGCGGTTGCCTCCGGCAACGCCGCAATGGAAGCGCTCGAGCGCCAGACGTTTGATCTGGTGTTGCTGGACCTGCGCCTGGGTGACGAAGACGGCCTGGATCTGTTGCCGCGGTTACTGGCTGCCCGCAGCGGGCTCAGTGTCGTCCTAATGACTGCGTACGCGACGATCGATACAGCCGTCGAGGCGATGAAGCGCGGCGCCAGCGACTGCTTGCCGAAGCCGTTCACTTCCACCCAGATCCGAAATCTGGTCGACCAGTTCGAACGCCGCCGTTCCACCCTGCATCGCCTCGCCGATCTGGAACAACAGCTGAAGGATGCAGCTCCCGACGCCGATCTGGAAACGCGATCACCGAAGATGCAGGCCCTTCTCGGCATGATCGGCCCGGCAGCCGACGCAGCAGTGCCGGTCCTGCTGCGCGGAGAAAACGGCACCGGGAAGGGTGTCCTAGCGCGCTGGCTGCACGCCCAAGGCCCGCGTCGCGACAAACCCTTTGTCGTCGTCAACTGCCCGACCCTGTCGCATGAGCTTTTGGCGAGCGAGCTGTTCGGCCCCACGCGCGGCGCGTTCACCGGCGCGGTACGCGACCAGCCGGGACGCGTCGAAGCGGCCGAGGGTGGAACTCTCTTTCTCGATGAGATCGGCGAGATCACCCTCGACCTTCAGGCCAAGCTCTTGCGCTTCCTGCAGGACAAGGAATTCGAGCGTGTTGGAGAAACGCGCACGCGGCGCGCCGACGTCCGCATCGTCGCCGCCACCAATCGCAACTTGGAAGCGGACGTCGCCGAAGGCCGGTTCCGCGAAGATCTTCTCTATCGGTTGAATGTTCTCGAGCTCCATCTGCCGCCGCTGCGCGAGCGACCGGAGGACATCATCCCGCTGGCCGAACGCTTTGTCGCATTTGCGACCCAGACGAGCCGCAAGTCCGTTCGGGAGCTCTCGCCGGCAACCCAAGAAGCCCTGCTGTCTTATCCCTGGCCCGGTAACGTACGTGAGCTGCGCAATGCCGTCGAGCGCGCCGTGATTCTCTGGCCGACACGGGTGATCGAACCGGCGGCACTGCCGGAACGCATCGCGGCCCGTGCTACATCGACGCCGCAGCTCGGCGGCGATTGCACGCTGGACTGCATCGAGCGCGAGCACATCGTTCGAGTCGTCGCACGCACCGCGACGTTCGAAGAAGCCGCAAGGATTCTGGGTATCGAATCGTCGACCCTGTGGCGAAAGCGCAAACGCTACGAGGACGGGTGATCCATGCACGCGATGCACCCTTTGGTTGGAAAGCCGTCTGCCGCAACGCCGCGTTCGCTGCTGATATTCACCATCGTTCTGGCCATGTCTCTGGCGGCAGCTTGGATCTGGCAACAGGCAGCCACCGAACGCGCGTTGATGTCACTACCCGAGACGGAGCGACACTTCTTGTACGAACGCACGCTAAAGAACTTTCAAACCTTGTGCAGCCAGCGTGGACCGCAGGAGGAATGTCGACACCAGGCCGAGTTTCTCCGGCAATTCCCGGATTGTAACGCTGCATGCGAGAATGCTCTCGCCGCAACCCAGCACAACGCCCCGCGCTAACGCTACCTTCCTGAGCCAATCTAAAGCACCCGCCCGTTCGCCGGTCCGCCGACGCGGTCCGCATGCGCAGTTCACACGGCTCCGATCCGTGAATGGACAACGCCCTCTCACTGGAACGCTATCGCAACTTGCAGAGGCAAGACGGGCGAGCCCTGCAGTTCGCAGGACTTCGGCAACGATTCTCGCCCAAGGTGGTTCGTGCTTCTCGCGGCACGCTAGCTGCAGTGTACGGCGAGAGAGTGTCACTTGTGGCGATCGAGATCGCGGGGTGACCCTACTTGCTCAGCGCTTCTAGTGGTACTCCAAGAAGCGCAAAGGAGAATGGATGTTCGACATTGTCTTCGTCATCGTCACGGTCTGTTTCTTTGCAACCACATGGCTTTATGTGCGCGCCTGCGAACGCGTGTAAGGAGGAACCGTGAACTTGGAATACGCCATCGGTGGACTGATCGCCGTGCTGCTGACCTTCTACCTGCTGTACGCGCTGGTTCGTCCTGAAAAGTTCTGAGCAAAGTCATGACATTCAACGGCTGGCTACAAATCATCCTGTACTCGCTGGTGATCCTCTCTGTCACGAAGCCTCTGGGCATCTTCATGTTTCGCGTCTTCGAGGGCGACCGGCAGCCATTGCAGCGCTTCTTCGGACCGATCGAACGTCTGATGTACAGGCTGTGCGGCGTCGATCCGAGCAGCGAGCAGAGCTGGCAACAATACTCGTGGGCGCTGTTGGCGTTCAGTGCGTTCGGTGTGCTGGTGACCTACGCCATCGAGCGACTGCAACACGTCTTACCGTTCAATCCGCAGGGGTTGGGTCCAGTCGCACCCGACCTCGCCTTCAACACCGCCGCCAGCTTCACCACCAACACCAATTGGCAGGCGTACTCCGGCGAATCGACGATGAGCTATCTGACGCAGATGGCCGGGTTGGCCTGGCACAACTTCACCTCGGCGGCGGCCGGCATCGGCGTCGCGCTCGCCATCAGTCGCGGTTTGACACGTCGTCTGCGCCCGGAAGACCCACGCACCATCGGCAACTTCTGGGTCGACGTCATCCGTTCCATCGTCTACGTCTTGCTACCGATCTGCATCCCCCTCGCCCTTGTGCTGGTGGCCTGCGGGTTGATCCAAAACTTCGCACCGTACGTCGAGCTGACGACGATCGAAGGCGTTAAACAAACGCTGGCGATGGGTCCGGTCGCGTCGCAGGAAGTCATCAAGGAGCTGGGGACTAACGGCGGCGGCTTTTTCAATGCCAACAGCGCGCATCCGTTCGAAAGTCCGACGCCGCTCACCAATTTCATCGAGATGGTGCTGATCTTCGCGATTCCCGCCGGGCTGACCTACACATTCGGCCGCATGGCGCGCGATCAGAAGCAGGGTTGGACGCTCTTTGCCGCGATGGCGGTCCTGTTCCTGGTCGGCGTCGGCGTCGCCTATTGGGCCGAGGCGGGAGGCAATCCGGTCGTCAACCGCCTGGCCGTCGATCAGGCGGCCGGCAACATGGAGGGCAAAGAGGTCCGTTTCGGTATCACCAACTCGGCGTTGTTCGCCACCATCACCACCGACGCATCGTGTGGCGCCGTCATCGCCATGCACGACAGCTTCACACCGCTCGGCGGTCTGGTGCCGCTGGTGAACATCCAACTTGGCGAAGTGATCTTCGGCGGCGTCGGTGCCGGGATGTACGGCATCCTCATCTTTGCCCTGCTTGCGGTCTTCATCGCCGGCTTGATGGTGGGGCGCACGCCGGAGTATCTCGGCAAGAAGATCGAGCAACGGGAAGTGAAGCTGGCGGTATTCTACATCCTCATCTTCCCGGCGATCATCCTCGGCTTCTCCGGTTGGGCTTCCGTGGCACCGTACGCCACCTCTTCTTTGAACAACGATGGCCCCCATGGCTTGAGCGAGATTCTCTACGCGTTTTCGAGCGGTGCGGGCAACAACGGGTCGGCGTTCGCCGGCCTAAACGCCAACACGCTGTGGTGGAACACATTGCTGGGGATCACCATGCTCGGCGGACGGTTCTTGATGATCGTTCCGGTCCTGGCGATCGCCGGGTCGCTCGTCGGCAAGAAGGTCGTGCCGCCGTCGCTGGGAACTTTTCCGACCGACGGCGTTCTCTACGTGGCGTTGCTGGTGGGTGTCGTCGTTATCGTCGGTGCTTTGACTTTCTTTCCGGCGCTGTCGCTGGGCCCGATCGTCGAACACTTCCTAGCCCGCAACGGCAAGCTCTTCTGAAAGTTGGAGAAACCCATGGCATCGAAAGCCAAAGAACGATCACTCTTCGACAGCGAGATCCTGGCCGCGGCGACGGTCGAAAGCTTGCGCAAGCTGGCGCCGCAACACGTTGCCAAGAATCCCGTCATGTTCGTCGTCGAAGTCGGCAGCGTGTTGACGACGCTCATCCTGTTACGCGACCTGTTTGCAGCCCCAGCCGGTGCGGCTCCGGTGTGGTTCACGCTGAGCGTTTCGCTGTGGTTGTGGTTCACCGTCGTCTTCGCCAACTTCGCCGAGGCTGTGGCCGAAGGACGCGGCAAGGCGCAGGCCGCGAGCTTGCGCAAGATGCGCAAGGAAACCACGGCGCGGCGCCGCAAGAACGGCGCCGAGGAGGAAGTCCCGGCTTCGGCGTTGCGCAAGGGCGATGTCGTGTTGGTGTCGGCCGGCGAATTCATCCCCGGCGACGGCGAGATCATCGAGGGCATTGCCTCGGTCGACGAGTCGGCGATCACCGGAGAGTCGGCGCCGGTCATCCGCGAAAGCGGCGGCGACCGTTCGGCCGTGACTGGCGGAACCAAGGTCCTGTCCGATCAGATCGTCGTGCGCATCACCGCCAACCCGGGTGAGTCGTTTCTCGACCGGATGATCTCGCTGGTCGAAGGAGCCAGCCGTCAAAAGACGCCGAACGAGATCGCCCTGCACATCCTCCTCGTCGGTCTGACGATCATCTTTCTGATCGCCTGCGTCACCCTCGTGCCCATGGCGGCCTACTCCGGCATCGCGCTGTCGGCGACGGTGATCGTCGCCCTCCTCGTCTGCCTGATTCCGACGACCATCGGTGGCTTGCTATCGGCCATCGGAATTGCCGGCATGGACCGCCTGTTGCGCAAGAATGTCCTCGCCATGAGCGGCCGCGCCGTCGAAGCGGCCGGCGACGTCGACACCTTGTTGCTCGACAAGACCGGCACCATCACCCTCGGTAACCGCATGGCGGCCGAGCTGATCCCGGTCGGCGGCACGCACATCGAAGAGCTGGCCGATGCCGCCCAGCTCGCCAGCCTCGCCGACGAAACTCCGGAAGGCCGCTCGATCGTCGTGTTGGTAAAGGAGCAGTATCACTTGCGCGGTCGCGACGTCGCGGAGATCGGCGCACATTTCATCCCGTTCAGCGCCCACACGCGCATGAGCGGCTGCGACCTCGACGGGCGAATTGTCCGCAAGGGTGCTGTCGACGCCATCAGCGCTTATATCCAGGCGCAGGGTGGGCACGTTCCCACCGGCCTCGACGCGGTGGTGCATGGCATCTCCGATACCGGCGGCACGCCTCTCGCTGTTTCGGATGGAAATCGCGTCCTCGGCATCATTCACCTCAAAGACGTCGTCAAAGGCGGGATCAAGGAATGGAGACAACCCCCGCACCGCCGCCGCCATTGCGCGTGAGGCGGGCGTGGATGATTTCCTTGCCGAGGCGACGCCGGAAACCAAGATGCGCCTCATCAAAGAGGAACAGGCCAAAGGCAAGCTGGTGGCGATGACCGGCGACGGCACCAACGACGCTCCGGCGCTGGCTCAAGCGGATGTCGGAGTCGCTATGAACACCGGCACGCAAGCCGCCAAGGAAGCCGGCAACATGGTCGACCTCGACTCGAACCCGACGAAGCTGCTCGAGGTGGTCGAGGTCGGTAAGCAATTGCTGATGACACGCGGTTGTCTGACGACCTTCTCGATTGCCAACGACGTCGCCAAGTACTTTGCCATTCTACCGGCGCTGTTCGTCGTCGTCTTCCCCGAGATTGCGCCGCTCAACGTCATGCATTTGGCGTCGCCGCTGAGTGCCATTCTCTCGGCGGTGATCTTCAACGCGATCATCATCATTCTTCTCGTTCCGCTCGCCCTGCGCGGTGTGCAGTACCGGCCGCTCGGCGCGGCGGCGTTGCTGCGGCGGTCGCTGCTCATCTACGGAGTCGGCGGAGTGATCGCGCCGTTTGTCGGCATCAAGCTCATTGACATGATGCTGGCTGCTGTTGGACTGGTGTAGGAGTCATCCATGTGGAAAGAAGTCATCGTCGCTTTGCGCGTCACCGTCGTCACGTTGTTGCTCACCGGCATTGCCTACCCAGTGGCGGTAACCGGCTTGGCGCAGATGCTGTTCGGAGCCCAGGCCAACGGCAGCCTGGTGTTGAACGAACAGGGCCGGGTCATCGGTTCCGAGCTCATTGGCCAAAGCTTTTCCAATCCGGCCTACTTCTGGTCGCGCCCGTCGGCAGCCGGCGACAACGGCTACGACGCAACGGCTTCCGGCGGTTCGAACCTCGGCGCCACCTCGAAGAAGCTGCATGATCGTATCGCCACCGAAGTCGCTCGACTGCAAGAGAACAACCCGCTGGCGAAGGAACCCGTGCCCATCGAGCTCGTCACCACATCCGCGAGCGGGCTCGACCCGCACCTTTCGCCGGCCGCAGCTCTGTGGCAGGTACCGAGGGTCGCGGCCGCACGCGGCCTGGCACCAGAACGGGTTCGGCGAACCGTGGAAAGTCTGATCGAAGGACGTGATATCGGTCTCTTGGGTGAACCGCGGGTGAATGTCTTGCATCTCAACCTAGCTCTCGACCGGCAATTCGGTCGTGTCCAAGCAACGGCCAGCGGCGGCTAGGCTTCTTGAAGGGCAGCACATGTTGCACATGAGTCAAGTTTTCGAAGGCAGCCCGGGAGCGAGCCAACACGTCCGCCGGAGGCCTCCGGAGTGCGGGCGGCGAGCGGGCTTCACACTTACGGTCCGAGGCCCTGCCTCGCTAGCTTGAGCATGCAACCAACCCGGTCGCGTCCCGAGGATTTTCTCGAGCTGGTTGAACGCTCGAAACGCGGCCGTCTCAAAGTCTACATCGGGTTCGCCGCCGGCGTCGGTAAAACCTATCGCATGCTGGAGGAGGCGCACGCTCTGAAGCAGCGTGGCGTCGACGTGGTTTGCGGGTTCATCGAAACGCACGGCCGCGCCGAAACCGCCAGCTTGATGGCGGGGCTGGAGTATCTGCCGCTTCGCAAGGTCGAGTACCGCAACTTGACGATCGAGGAGATGGATCTGGAAGGCATCATCGCGCGCCGGCCACAGGTCGTGCTCGTCGATGAGGTCGCTCACACCAATGCTCCCGGATCACGCAACCGCAAACGCCATCAGGACGTCCTCGACATCCTCGCCGAGAACATCAACGTCATCTGCGCCTTCAACGTCCAGCACATCGAAAGCTTGAAGGACATCGTCGAGCGCGTCACCGGCGTGGTGATCCGCGAAACCGTCCCCGACAGTTTTCTCAAACAGGCGGATCAGATCGTCAACCTCGACCTTGCCGCCGAAGATCTGATCGAGCGCCTGCGCGCCGGCAAGATTTACGACGAGAGCAAAGTGCAGTCGGCGCTGGCCAACTTCTTTCAAAAGGAGAACCTGGCAGCGTTGCGCGAGTTGGCACTTCGCGAAGTGGCGCAAAACCTCGACCGGCCGCCGGCAACCGAGGTGTTGCACGACGAACGCAGCGGCCTTGCCGGAGCAAGCGATCGACTGATGGTGTGCATCTCGTCCTACTCTCCGCGTGCGGCAACGTTGTTGCGCCGCGGCTCGCGCATGGCAGGCCGATTGAACACTGACTGGTTCGTCGTCTACGTCGAGACCCCAGCGGAAGCCCCGACGCGGATTGCTGCCGACGCGCAGCGGCACTTGCTGGCGAACATCGACAAGGCGCGCGAGCTCGGCGCCGAAGTGCGACGCCTACAGGGCAAGGATGCGGTTGCGGTGCTGCTGCAATTCGCGCGCTTGCATCACGTCGGCCACATCATGATCGGCCGCTCGCACCGCCCCTGGTGGAAACGTAGCTTCCGCGGTTCCTTCGTCGATCGCATGGTGCGTGCCGCGGAAAACTTCGACGTGCACGTCGTTGCCACCGAAGATGAGGATGCGCGTCCATGAGCCTGCGGCAGAAACTCTTGCTGGCCTTGGTACCGCTGGTCATCGCGCTTGCCGTGGTTGGCTTGCTGGCCACCGCAACTATCTCGTCGCTCGGGCGGGGCGCACGCGAAATTCTGAAGGACAACTATCTCAGCATCCTGTGCATGCAACGCATGAACGTGTCGCTCGAGCGCCTGCAGGAAGCCGCCGTTCAACGTTTGGTCACTGCTGCGGGCGAGCCAAAAGCCGACGATCGGGCGCGTGCCGAGGCCGAGCTGCAACGCCAAGAGAACAACATCACGGAGCCTGGGGAAGCCGGTGCGACCCGGACGTTGCGGCAGGCATGGGACGAGTATCTTCGGCAGTTGAGCTCCTTTGTTGCCGCCGAACCGGCTGCCGCGAGCGCCTTTTACACCGAGCACCTCGAGCCGGCGTTCAACGGCGTCCGGACAGCAGCCGACGCGATCCGGGCTCTGAACCAAGACGCCATCGTGCGCAAGAGCGACCACGCCCAGAATGAGGCGGGACGCATGACCCGAGTCATGATCATCGCGGCTTTCATGGCTCTGCTCATTGGCGCGTTCCTTTCGGTCAATTTGACCAACCGACTGCTGCGGCCCCTGCAATTGTTGACCCGCACGGTCAACCGCATCGGCGAAGGCGACTTCGACAGTCGCGTCGAGATCGGCGGTCGCGACGAGCTCGCGCAACTGGCGCACGACGTCAATACCATGGCCGCCCGCTTGAGCCAGTACCGTCGCAGCTCGCTTGGAGATCTTCTCCTGGCCCAGCAGGCGGCCCAGGCAGCGATCGACAGCCTGCCGGATCCGGTGATCATCTTCGATCGCGACGGGAGCGTCCTCAACGCCAATCGCACTGCCGAATCGCTGTTGGGCGTGAGCGAATCCGACGCGGCACGTGCGATGGATCAAGTCGACCCGGCAGTGCGTACGGTTGTGGAGCGGGCGCGCGCACACGTCATGGCCGGCAAAGGTGCGTACGCGCCGCGCGGCTTCGACGAGGCGGTACGCGTCACAACGAAGGAAGGCGAAAGTTGGTTGCTGGCGGGAGCGACGCCGGTGTACGCCGAGCAAGGCGGGATTCAAGGCGCATCCGTGGTCCTGCACGACGTGACTCGCCTGCGCCGCGTCGACGAGCTGCGCGACGACCTGGTTGCAACGCTGGCGCATGAGTTCCGCACGCCGCTGACGTCTCTGCAACTTGCGATTCATCTGCTCATCGATCAGACGGCTGGATCGCTCAACGAAAAACAGCTCGACCTCGTGTACGCAGCCCGCAGCGATTGCGATCGATTGCGATCGATGGTCGACGACATTCTCGATTTGTCGCGGATTCAGTCGGGACGGATCGAAATGCACCCGGCACCGACGTCGGCCGCCGAGCTGGTCAAAGATTGCGTCGAAGCCCACCGCGGCGTGGCCGCCGAGCGCGCCGTGGTTCTGGAGGCGAAGCTGTCCTTGGTAGAGCCCGGGGTGCTCGCCGATCGCGAACGGATTGCGTTGGTCCTCGGCAATCTGGTCAGCAACGCCTTGCGCCACACTCCGGTGCACAAGTCCGTGCAGGTACGCGCTTCCTCCGAAGGTGACACCATCCTCTTCGAGGTTGCCGACAGCGGGCCCGGCATTCCTCCGGAGTATCAGCGGCGCATTTTCGACAAGTTCTTCCGCGTACCCGGCGGTAGCAGTGCGGGGGCCGGGCTCGGCCTGTCGATTGCGAAGGACATCGTCGAAGCGCACGGCGGGACCATCGGCGTGAAGAGCGCACCGGATCAGGGAAGTACGTTTTGGTTCACATTGAAGAAGGCAGAGGTGGAAGAGTCTGTCTAAGACCTCAAGGCTCCAATGCTCCAGAACCTCCTTCGTACTTCTTCCGCTTGCGCCACAGTGTCGATGAATCGATGCCCAGCACGCGCGCGGCGTCTTCCAGTGTCGGGTAGCGGGAGATGACCCGCAGGATGTGCTCGCGTTCGATGTCCTCCAAAAGATGGTCGCCGCCGAGCACCGGCGACGGCATCACATGTGCGGCGATGCGTTCCGGCAACGCTGCCGGACTGATCACCTGCGCCGGCCACAGGATGACCGCGCGTTCGAGGGCATTGCGCAGCTCGCGAACGTTCCCAGGCCACGGGTAGTTGAGCAGTGCTTCGACCGCCTCCGGAGACAGCTCCGGCGTCGGCCGGCCGGCGGCTCGAGCGGCGAACAGCAGAAAATGCTCGGCGAGTCGCGCGATGTCTTCTCGTCGTTCGCGCAGAGGCGGCACGAGCACTTCGATGACGTTGAGCCGGTACAAGAGGTCCTCGCGAAAACGGCCGCTCTCGACATCACGCTCGAGATCGCGATTGGTCGCCGCGACGAGTCGGACATCGGCGGTTCGTGTCAACGTCTCACCGATGCGTTCGTACTGCCGCTCTTGAACGAAGCGCAGCAGCTTGGCTTGCAGGGACGCTGAGATCTCGCCGATCTCATCCAGAAAGAGGGTGCCGCCGGCAGCCGCTTCGACGCGCCCCGCCTGGTCGCGCACCGCTCCGGTAAACGCCCCCTTGGCATGTCCAAACAGCTCACTCGCCAGAAGCTCTTCCGAAAGCGTCGGGCAGTTGACCACGACGAAAGGGCCTGAATGGCGCGGGCTGCTGGCATGGAGGAGACGCGCCAGAACACCCTTGCCGGTGCCGTTTTCGCCGCGCAGCAAGACCGGTACATCAGCGCTGGCGGCGCGCGTCAGCGTGTCGATGACGGCGTGCATCTTCGGCGATTGCGTTTGCAGATCGACTTCGTGTGCGGCGCTCTCCAGCTGTTGCTCGAGGTCGGCGAGCCGTAGCGACAGAGCCCGGGCTCGCGACACCTTGTCGACGACGTGCTGGATCTGCGCCGGCGTAAACGGCTTCTGCACGTAGTCCGCCGCCCCACCCTTCATCGCCTCGACGGCGGTCTCGATGGTCGCGTAGGCGGTGACGACGACCACGGACATCGCAGGGCGTTCGGCCAGCAGGCGCGGCAGGACGCTCAACCCGTTCTCGTCGCCGAGCCGTAGATCGAGGAACGCCAGGTCGAACGCCTCGCGTCGCACCGCATCGATGGCCGCATTTCCCGAAGCAACGGCGCGCACGCGGCACCCCATGCCTTCGAGACAGAGCGTCAGCGTCGTCCGGATGTTCTTCTCGTCGTCGATGACGAGGGCGCGCAGCGAATACGATGGGGAGGATTCGGACGAGGGCGGTGGATCCGACACAGCCCAGCGCTAGCACTCGCTCGCGGATCTGGCAAAGCAGCGGTGGGTCAGCTTGATTCCAGCCGTTCCACCCGACGCTCAAGCGTCGGGCAACTGAAACGAAGCCGGCATGCCACAGACAGCCCGAAGGGCTTCGTCTTAGTAGCCGGAGGCTTCCCAGCCTCCGGTGCCAGAGTTGTACCATGCCACCACACTCGGCCTTCCAATGGGTGACCCACCACTGGCAAAGCAGACTTGACTGGCATCCGGCGCACCCATAGCATCCGCGATCTTTCGACCATGCGCAGCCTCGTCCTCTTCCTCGCCTCGGGCGGATATCTCGGCTACATCCCATTTGCATCGGGGACGTGGGGCACACTCGTAGGCATCCCGCTCTTCCTGCTTATGCACCAGCTGCAACTGCTGTCGCCGGCGGTGTACGTTGCGCTCTTTGTTGCTCTGGTTGCCGGCGCATGCTGGATTGCCGGACAAGCCGACGTGCTGCTGAACGAACACGACAGCCACAAGATCGTCATCGACGAGATCGTCGGCTACCTCGCGGCGACGCTGTTCTTGGAGCCGACCGTCGCGACGATCGTCGCCGCCTTCTTCATCTTCCGTGTGCTCGACGTCATCAAGCCGTTCCCGGCCGGCTATATCGATCAGCACTTCCCCGGCGGCTATGGGGTGACGCTCGACGACGTGGTTTCGGGGGTCTACACGAACCTTGTCGTGCGCCTTCTGATCCTGCTCGGCCTGCCGTACTTGGGCTAGCCTCACGCCTTCTCGCTTGGCCAGTGATAGTCTTTGAACTGTTCGCGCAGGTCGCGTTTGGCGATCTTGCCGACACTGGTCTTGGGAATTGATTCCACGAACACGACGTCCTCCGGCAGCCACCACTTGGCGACCTTGTCGGCGAGGAACTTGAGAATCTCTGCGCGCGATACCTGTTGGCCCGGTCGCGGCACCACGCACGCCAGCGGACGTTCCTGCCAGCGTTCGTGCGGCAAACCGATCACCGCGGCCTCGAGAACTTGGGGATGTCCGATGATGGCATTCTCGAGCTCGACGCTGGAGATCCATTCGCCGCCGCTCTTGATGACGTCTTTGGCGCGATCGGTGATTTGCAGGTAGCCGTCGGGATCGATGGTTGCGATGTCACCGGTCTTGAACCAGCCGTCTTGAAACGCCGCCGCCGAACGCGGGTCGTTGTAGTACTCGGCGACGATCCAAGGTCCGCGCACCTGCAGCTCGCCGACGCTCTTACCGTCTTGCGGTAGTTCCTTTCCGTCGTCGCCGACGATGCGCATCTCGACGAACGGCATCGACATCCCTTGCTTGGCCCGCACCAGGCGCTGCTGTTCCGCGCTCCACGACACCATCGAGCTGCGTGGCTTCGACAAGGTCGCGAGCGGCGAGGTTTCCGTCATGCCCCAAGCTTGAACGACGCGAATGCCCAGTTGGTCGAAACGCGCCAACAGGCTTTCGGGCACGGCCGAACCGCCGCACGGCACGCAGCGCAGGCTGGAAAGGTCGTAGCTCTTTTGTTCGAGGGCGCCGAGCATGCCAAGCAGGACCGTCGGCACTCCGGCGGTGACGCTGATCTTGTGCTCTTGTACCAGCTCGCAAATGTCTTGCGGCGTCGGTTGCGCCCCCGGGTAGATCTGCGTCGCGCCGACCAACGTGGCGGTGTACGGCAAACCCCAGGCGTTGGCTTGGAACATTGGGACGACCGACATGACGACGTCGGACTCGCACAAACCGAAAGCGTCGGCCGAGCATTGCGCCAGGCTCTGCAGCGTCAGCGCCCGGTGGCTGTAAGCAACGCCTTTCGGATTGCCGGTCGTGCCCGAGGTGTAGCACATGCCGGCGGCGTTGTTCTCGTCGAGACGCGGCAGGTCGTAGTCTTCGCTGGCCGCAGCCAACAGATCTTCATAACGGTACAGCGGCGCGAGCGAGGTTTTCGGCAGCGGCCCGTCGCCCATGACGACGTAGCCGCGCACGCACTTGAGCTGCGGCGCCAAGGCTTCGAGGGCCGGCACCAGCGAGTCGTCGACGAAGATCAGCGCGTCTTCGGCATGATTGACGATGAAACCGATCTGCTCCGGGAAGAGGCGGATGTTGAGCGTGTGCAGAACGCGCCCGCTGCTTGGAATGCCGAGGTAGAGCTCGAGATGGCGGTACGTGTTCCACGCAAAGGAGCCGACGCGTTCGCCGTCGCACACGCCGAGAGCGGTCAGCGCGTTGGCCAAGCGGCAGACACGCCGGTAGAGGTCGCCGTACGTGTAACGGTGCATTCCGCTTGCCGTGCGCGTCAACACCGGCTTGTCGCGAAACAGGCGCCGCGCCCGATCGAGAATGTGGGTGATCGTCAGCGGGTAGTCCATCATCAAACCGCGCATGTGGGGAGCCTCCTGTCGGTGCGATTCTCTATCGGCAAGGTCGAACGGAGATCAAGCACCGACATTGAAGAAGATGCGGGCGACTACTTCCAGCAAAGTGAAATGGAGAACCGGGGACCGAGAATCAGGAATGGAGAACCGGCAAAGGGCGGGCGTTGTGTGTTCTGCTACGAATCAACGCCGACGCCGCAACGCGACCCGCGCGACCTCTCGATCGTCGAGCTCGACGCGCCGATCGGCGAGGATCTGATACGTCTCGTGACCCTTGCCGGCGATGAGGACGATGTCGTCCGGCTGAGCCATTGCGATCGCCGCTCCGATAGCACGTGTACGATCGGCTTCCCGCCGTACGCTGGCACTGCGATCGGCCGGCACCCCCGAGACGATCTCGTCGATGATGCGTTCCGCAGGCTCCGAGCGCTGGTTGTCGGAGGTTACGATGACAGCGTCACTGAGCTTGGCGGCGATGCGGCCCATCTGTGGGCGCTTGCTGCGATCGCGATCGCCGCCACAGCCGAAGACGGTGATGATGCGCTGCGGCTGCAGGTTGCGGGCACTGCGCAGAAGGCGCTCCAGGGCGTCGGGCTTGTGGGCGTAGTCGACGGCGACCTGGAAGTCCTGCCCGGCATCGACCAGCTCGAACCGTCCCGGAACCGGCGGCGCGTCGGCGATGCCACGCCGGATCGTCTCGAGGTCGATATTGAGCGCGACGCCGACGCCGACAGCGGCAAGTGCGTTATGCAGGTGAAACTCGCCGAGATGGCGAAGCGACACCTGCAACACTCCCTTCGGCGTGTGCGCGATAAAACGAGTGCCGTGCAAGCCGCTGTCGACGTCTTCGGCGCGCACGTCGGCGTGCGCTGCAACACCGTAGGTAATCAGGGCGCCGCGGTTGACGGCGATGATGTGCCGGCTCGCCGGATCGTCGACGTTGACGACGGCAGTTGCTTGCTTGCCGCCGCTGCCGAGCTCTTCGAAGAGCAGTCCCTTGGTGCGCAGGTAGTGGTGCATGTCGGGATGGAAGTTGAGATGGTCCTGACTGATGTTGGTGAACACCGCGACGTCAAAAGCGACGCCGGCAACGCGACGAAGAGCCAGTGCATGCGACGAGACCTCCATCACGACTGCCGTGCAAGAGCTGTCGGCGATCTGGCGCAGCAACCGCTGCAACTCGGGAGCTTCGGGTGTGGTTTGCGCCGCCGGAAACACGTTGTCGGCGATTTTGTACTCGATGGTTCCCAAGCGAGCGCTGCGTCGGCCGGCAGCGACCAAGACCGACTCGATGAAATAGGTAGTCGACGTCTTACCGCTGGTTCCGGTAACGCCGACTGTCAGCAATGCTTGCGAGGGATGCTCATAGTACTCGCAAGCCATTGCGGCGATTGCCGACCAGGCATCGGCAACGCGCACGACGGTAGTGCCGGGAACGGCGTCCACAGGACGTTCAACGACCAGTGCGGCTGCACCGCGTTGCAACGCTTGCGGGACAAAGTCGTGGCGGTCGGCGCGCATCTCGCCGCCTTCGCTGCGGTAGCCGGGAAGGCAGACAAAGACCTCGCCGGGCTCGACGCGCCGCGAATCGGCACCGACGCCGTTCACCGCCACGTTGGGATCGCCCGACAAGCGATCGAACGCGACGTTGCGCAACAACTGTGAGAGGGATTTTCTCGCAGCGGCCGTCGTCAGCCCTCGGAGGCAGGGGCCGAGCTAACAGCGGAAAGCGGAGCGGCGCGCAACTTTGCAGCGACCGCAGGTACGGCCTTGAGGAGCATGTCCATGCGTGCCAGCTCAGGGCCGGTCGCCGACGCCAGCGCTTGTTCATACTCGGCCAAGGCAGCGTCGAGCTCGGTCCTCTTTTCCTCGATGATGGCGTCGTTCTCACCCAGGCAGGCGTTGACCTTCTCGGCGATTTCCTCGAGGCGCTTTTCGCCGTCCTCCCCCAGCTTGGAGTGCAGCGCATCGTTCCAGACGGCGTAGAAGCCGATGGTCGCGGGCACCTGGCGGCGCAAGCCGGAGCTCAGCAGGTAGAGTTGGTCGGCAAGCTTTTCTGCCGAAGCGGCGCGGCGTCGCGTCACCAGCGCTTTGATGTAAACCAACTTGTCACGCAGCCGTTGCAATCCGACCTGGGCCGCCAGCAGCTCTACCGCGTGTTGGAATTCTTTCTGGGTGAGATTGGCCATCGCGTACTTTCGTGGTTCGAGAATGGTTGCGCGGAACGCTGGTGTCTTGCCTGCCGGTCAACAGCGTGTCAACCCTGGGCGGCGGTGCAGGCGATGACGAAGGTCTACAGGCGGTTGTTCCCCTCTTTGAAGACAACGGGGATGATCGCGGTTGCCGGCATACTGTTTCTCTCAACTGCGCTTTGCCTTGCCGCCGAGCCACTGCGTGTCGGCAGCAGCGGCGACTACGCCCCGTTCAGCTTTCGCGATGCTGCGGGGAATCTCACCGGTTTCGATGTTGATGTCGCGAACCGCTTAGCTGCCGATCTTGGACGTCCGACTGTGTTCGAGTCCTTCAAGTGGCCGGAGCTGGTAGCGCGGCTACGGCAAGGCGACTTTGAAATTGCGATGAGCGGGGTCACCCAACGCGCCGACCGTCTATTGAACCTGACGTTCACTCGGCCGTACGCCGTCACCGGCGCGGTGGCGTTGATTCGCAAATCGGATCGCCAGCGTCTGCCGCGACTCGCGGCCCTCGACCGTCCGACGGTGAAGATCGCGGTCAACGCCGGCGGCCATCTCGAACAGGTCGCCCGCCGGCAGTTTCCCCAGGCGCAAATCGTCACCGCGAACGACAATCGAGCTCTGCCGGTGCTGTTGAGCAAAGGCAGCGTTGACGCGGTGGTGAGCGAAGAGATCGAGGCACGCAGCTGGGGCGGCAAGAATTTCGAGCTGTTGGGGCCGTTCACGCGCGACCGCAAGGCGTACGCGTTGGCACGCGAATCCGAAGAAACGCGCCGGCAAGTCGATGATTGGCTGGCGGACCGCGAAGCCGACGGTTGGCTCGATGCCTTACGGCGCAAATGGCTCGGCAAGTCGGAAAGTATGAAGCCGGCGCAGGCATGCTTTGAAGCGTTGGTGGCGGCCATGGACTTGCGCCTGCAGTTGATGCCGAAGGTTGCCGCGGTGAAACGGCGCGACGGTCTGCCGATTCGTGATCCGAAACAGGAAGAGGCGGTTCTGGAAAAGGTGAAAGTCAGCGCAACGACAGCCGGCCTCGACGCCGCTGCGGTCGTCGAGCTGTTTCGGGTCCAGATCGAAGCGGCGGTGGCCGTCGAGCACGCGGCGCAGGAAACCGCAGCGGCCGAGCTCAACCTTGCAGATCTGCGAGCGTCGATCGCCGGGCTCAGTCAGCAAGAAATCGCCGAGCTTGGCCGCTGTTCAAAGTTCTGGAAGACGGCGAACGGACGCAAACAGCTGCGGACGAGCTTGGAGCAAGGGGTCAATGCGTCGGGTGTGTCGCGCGAGTTGG
This sequence comes from Deltaproteobacteria bacterium, assembly GCA_016200585.1. GTDB lineage: Bacteria > Desulfobacterota > Binatia > HRBIN30 > HRBIN30 > JACQEN01. The sequence continues at coordinate 3,376 of JACQEN010000018.1, read as the reverse complement.
TTGCTCGGATGGCAAAGGCGGTGCAGGAGGTGCACTGAGCCCCCCTGTGGTCGCCCATTGGCGGGAATTGGGGAATTGCCAAGGGGGGACAGCGAGCTGCTGGCGATTAAGCGGGGCGTGAAACGGATTGCCTGCTCAAAGCTCCTCCCCCGTGGCAGTACCCACCACTGGGGAGGTGAGGAGGGGGCCAGATTTGATGGAAGAAGTCTCCGGAAACTCGAACTCCATCTGTACCGTCTCGCTCAACGCATGCTCGATCATTCCAGGGATGTCGAGCGTCGCCTCCGCTTCGAGCGCTTCGTCGACGGTCATGCGTGTGGTCGGATGCCGCGGCACGAACAGCTGGCAGCAATCCTGATCCGGTTGGATCGAAATCTCGTACGTCCCGATGCGTTCCGCCTGGGCGGTGATCTCGTTCTTGTCCATGCCGATCAACGGTCGCAGCAGCGGCAGTGTCGCAGCGTGCTCGACGACGGTGAGGTTCGCCAATGTTTGCGACGCAACTTGCCCGAGGCTTTCGCCGGTCACCAAAGCGCCGGCGCCGATCTTGGCAGCGATCGTCTCGGCGATGCGTACCATCATGCGGCGGTAGAGGACGACTCGGAAGGGGCGGCGGACCGCCGTGACGATCTGCCGCTGCACCTCTCCAAAGGCTACCAGGTGCAGTCGTGAATGGAGCTGGTGACGCGTCAGCAGCCGCGTCAGCTCGGTCACCTTGTCGCGGCTCGTACGGTCCTGATACGGCGCGCCATGGAAGTGTACGAACTCGAGCCGGCAGCCGCGTCCCATCATCCGATAGGCAGCGACCGGCGAATCGATCCCGCCGGAGAGCAACGACACCGCGAGGCCGCTGCTGCCGACCGGCAAGCCGCCCGGACCCGGTAGTCGTTCGAGCGATACGAACGCCTCGCGCGGCAGCACCTCGATGTTCACCGTCAGCTCCGGGTTGTCGAGATCGACGCGGGTCTGCAAGCGATCTTGCACGGCGCGACCGACGATGGTGCTGATCTCCGGCGACTGCATCGGGAAGCCCTTGTCGGCGCGGCGCGTTCGTATGGCGAAGCTGGCGCAGCGACGACCGTCGACGGCCTCGAGCGCCGTGGCGGTGATGTCGTCGATGTTGCGCCGGCTGCGAAACGCCAGCGCGTAGTTCGCGATACCGAACACCCAATGCAAACGCCGGCTGATCTCCGGCCAGTCGGCTTGCGGCTTCAGGTGGACGATCAAGCGGCCCGGCGCGGCGCGGACGCGGCGGATGCCCGTGCCGCGCAGAATGCCGTTGATGTTGTCCGCGAGCTGCGTGACGAACGAGCTGCGATTGCCGCGTTTGAGGGCGATCTCGTGATAGTGGATGACGACGCGGTTCATACGCTCGAACACCACGGACCTCTCCCTCGATCCCTCCCCGATGCGGGAAGGGAAGCTTGCTTGTGTTCCCCCTTCCCGTGTCGGGAAGGGGGTGAGGGGGTTAGGTTCGGCATTGAGTTGATTCGGGCTTCTTCACGTTCAGCTCGGTGGCGTGTACTCCATCGTGATCTGTCCCTTGCCGTCGACGTACGGCGAGTGTGTGACGACGACTTTGAGGCCTTTGAATTTCTGCGGTGCCTTTGGGTCGCTGGTGAAGTCGAAGACGTGCGATTCGAAAGCGCTGTCGGCGCCGTTGACCTGCGCCGGAGCTCCGAGCTGCTTTGCGAAATGTGCCGCCGCCGGACGCATCTGGTCGAGCGGCATGATCCAGATGCCGATGCGCTTCGGACCGCCGCGTTCCAAGATGATGGCGTCGACGCTGAGCTTACGGTTGAGCTCGGCGCCGGGGAATTGTTGGATGCCGAGCGTTGCCGGGTCGAAGATGCGTTTGATCCACTCGGCCGGCGAGCCTTGCGCCAGCGTTACGCGAGCCAGCAGAGCAATCAATAGGATGACGATACGATGGAAAGTCTTCTGGGATTTCATGAGCCCTCGTTCGGTTGCAAGGTCGGTGGCCTCCTCTGCGTGCCACAACTTTCCGCGATCTTCTAGGAGCTCGTGAGGGATTCTTACCACCGCGTTGAGAGGCGATTGCAGTCGGAGTGGTTGTCTGTGTGTCGGCGGCGGTACTCGGGGTGGGCGGGAATTGCCAGAGATTGCCAATATGGTTCAGCTTGATGATTTCGTAAATAGGGTGTGAAAACGAATCGTGTATTCGCGATTGATCCCATTGCCGGGACGGCAGAGCTTCTTTCTGTTCGGCCCACGTGGGACGGGGAAGACCGCGTGGCAGCTGCTGCCGGAGCTCGTGAGGTATCTCTGAGGAGGGAATCCCGGGTCTGCACGATTGAACTTAACGACGTGGCATACGTCAACTGTCCAGACCTGAAACCTCCCTGGTCCTCAAATCCTCAAGCTCTCAAAGCCTCGATGGACTGCCCGCATACACGGCGTCGATCAGGTTACGGATGCGTGGATTTTGCCAACGTGGGCCGGCGTGGTTCATGGTGTAGCCGAACGCCAGCCGAGCGTCGGGGTCGGCAAACCCCAGGGACCCGCCGGCGCCGAAATGTCCGAAGCTGCGCGCATTGGGTCCGAGCGGACGTTCCGGTTGAGTGAGCTGAAAGCCCAAGCCGAAACGCGATGGGCGTCGCAGAACATAGTCCTCGCCGGACGACGCCTCAGCGCTGGCCGCCGCGATGGTTCCCGCCTTCAGCAGCTGCACGCCGTCGACCGCGCCGTCGCCGGCAAGAGCGCTGAAGACACGCGCCACGTCGTGTGCGTTGGCATGACCGTTGGTCGACGGCATTTCGGCGGCACGCCACTCGCGCGTGTTCACCGTACCCAGGCCTGATAGGCCTTGCGGGTTCAAATACACGCGATGCAGCAGGAAGCGCCGCTGTGCATCGCTCTCCGTCGTATCGCGCGGGCTGCCGTTGAACAGCTCGCCGGGAATGTACTCGGCGACGCGCTGGTCGTCGTCGGGTTGGAGGCCGAAGTGAAAATCAGCATCGAGTGGATCGGCAATCTCGCGGTGAACGAACTTGCCGACGCTCTGGCCGCTGACGCGGCGGACGATTTCTCCGACCAGAAAGCCGAAGGTGTTGACGTGATACCCATGCTGTTGTCCCGGGCGCCACCACGGCTCCTCGTCGGCCAACGCCGCGGTCATCAAGCTCCAGTCGTACATCGCCGTCTCGGGAAGCGGCTGGCGCACGGCCGGCAAACCGGCACGGTGGCTGAGCAGCGTACGCACCGTGATTGTTCCCTTGCCCTTGAGGGCGAACTGCGGCCAGTAGTGCGACACGGCAGCGTCGAGCTCTACCTCTCCGCGGTCGACGAGTATCAGCAGCGCTGTCGTCACCAGCGCCTTGCCGACGGAGAACACATTCACCAGCGTGTCGCGTTG
>JACQEN010000294.1 GCA_016200585.1 Deltaproteobacteria bacterium | reverse complement strand
AGTCGTGACAGCTTGGTGCGTCGGCTTGCGGGCTGAAGCCCAATGCTCCCACCGCTTGCGTACGGTGGTCACCGATTTGGGCCGCTGTTTCCGTGTGCGTACTATCCTGTGGCGGTTCTGCTCCAACGATACCGATGTGCGACCGCTGCTCGGGGCTGAGAAAGCGTGCCCCGAGGAAACGGAACATATAGTCAATCAACGACTTGGCGATCGGAATGTCCGGATTCTTGGTGAATCCCGACGGTTCGAAACGCACATGGCTGAACTTGTCGACTAACACCTCCAACGGTACCCCGTACTGAAGGGCCATCGAGGTGAGGATTCCAATGGTATCCATCAGGCCCGAGACGGTGCTGCCCTCTTTGGCGATTTTGATGAAAATCTCGCCGGGCTGTCCATCATCGTAGGTTCCGACATGGATGTACCCCTCGTGGCCGGCGATATCGAACTTGTGGCGCAGAGAACGGCAGTCATTCGGCAGACGCCGGCGCACCGGATGAAACTCAGCCGTTACCTTGTCGTCCTTGTCCGATCTCTTGGTGTTGAGCGGCTGTGTTCGTTTGCAGCCGTCCCGGTAGATGGCAACGGCTTTGACACCGAGTCGCCAGGCTTCGAGATAGGCGTCCATGATGTCCTCGACCGTCGCCGAGTTCGGCATGTTGATCGTCTTGGAGATGGCGCCGGAGATGAAGGGCTGAACGGCGCCCATCATGCGCAGATGTCCGAGGTGGTGAATGGCGCGAGTCCCCTTGGCTGGCTTGAAGGCGCAGTCGAAGACCGGCAGGTGCTCGTCTTTCAAGTCCGGAGCACCCTCTAAGGTATCGTGTTCATCGATGTACTCGACGATGGCCTGGATTTCTTTCGATTCGTAACCGAGACGGCGCAGAGCTCGCGGAACGGTATTGTTGACGATCTTCAGCATGCCGCCGCCAACCAGCTTCTTGTACTTCACCAAGGCGATGTCGGGTTCGACTCCCGTTGTGTCGCAATCCATCATAAAGGCAATCGTACCGGTCGGGGCCAGCACGGTTACTTGCGAGTTACGCACGCCGTGTTGCTGGCCAAGCTCCACCGCAGCGTCCCAAGCCGTGCGCGCCGCCGTCAACAGCTCCAGGGGAACGTACTTCGGATCGATGCGGTGCGCGTGGCTACGGTGCTTGGCGATGACGCCGTTCATCGCTTCCTGATCGGCTGCGTACCCTGCGAACGGTCCGAGCTGCTCCGCAATGCGTGCTGACTGGACATAGGCTTCGCCACACATCAAGGCGGTCACCGCGGCCGCATACTGCCGGCCGCCTTCAGAATCGTACGGCAAGCCCAGCGACATCAGCAGCGCCCCAAGATTGGCGTAGCCGAGACCAAGCTCTCGAAAGGCGTGCGCGTTCGCACCGATTTCGGCCGTAGGGTAGCTCGAGTTGTCGACGACGATATCCTGTGCCGTGATCGTGATCCGCACCGCGTGGCGGAAAGCTTCGGTATCGAACTCACCGGCGTCGTCAACGAAGCGCATCAAATTGAGCGATGCGAGGTTGCACGCCGAATTGTCGAGATGCATGTACTCGGAGCACGGATTTGAGGCGTTGATGCGGCCGGCGTTCGGGCACGTGTGCCAGCTGTTGATCGTCGTGTCGAACTGCATTCCTGGATCGCCGCAAACCCACGTGGCCTCAGCGATCAGACGCAAAAGCTCGCGCGCTTTCAGGGTCGCGGCGGCGTCACCCGACAGCACATGGCGGGTCTGCCAGATACCGTCTTCCTCGACGGCTCGCATGAATGCGTCGCTGGCACGAACCGAGTTGTTGGCGTTCTGGAAGAACACGGAACCATACGCAGGACCATCGAGCGAGGCATCGTAGCCAGCATCGATGAGGGCCCACGCCTTCTTCTCTTCCTCTTCTTTGCAGCGAATGAAGTCGACGATGTCGGGGTGGTCGGCATTGAGAACGACCATCTTCGCGGCACGCCGAGTCTTGCCGCCCGACTTGATGACGCCCGCAGAAGCATCGGCGGCTTTCATGAAGGACACAGGGCCCGACGCGGTTCCGCCGCCGGCCAGTTTTTCGCGCGACGAACGGATGCGAGAAAGATTGACACCCGATCCCGAGCCACCCTTGAAGATGATTCCCTCGTTTCGATACCAGCCGAGGATCGACTCCATCGTGTCGTCCACCGACAAGATGAAACACGCTGAGCACTGCGGCTTGGGCTCGATACCGACGTTGAACCACACCGGACTATTGAACGACATCTTCTGCTCGACCAGCAGATGCGTCAGCTCGCTTGAAAATGTTTCGGCATCCGCCTTGGTCGCGAAGTACCCTTGCTTTTCGCCCCAACCGCGAATCGTGCGCACAACCCGGCCGATGAGTTGCCGAACGCTGCCTTCCCGTTCGGGGCTGCCAAGCGGTCCGCGAAAATACTTGGACACGACGACGCTGGTCGCGAGTTGCGACCACGCTCTGGGAATCTCGACGTCGCGCTGCTCGAACACCACATCGCCACTCTCGCCGGTAATCACGGCGCTGCGCCGCTCCCATTCCACCGCGTCGAATGGGTCGACGTTCGGGTCCGTAAAGTAGCGCGCAAAGCTCAGGCCACGGCCCACATTCGATGTGCTCGGACCGCGTTGCGTTAGCTCTTGCGGCACCTGTACCGCCCCCCTCTGCCCATCGCTTTTTCGCTTTCGCACTGCCTCCGCCATCTCCGCCCTGCCTCCCACGTATTGTGTGCGGCTCGGCGTATACACACTATATCTTGGGCTGTCAATACGAAGATCTTCATTCTGCGTTCAGTCGCGCTTCTACGATTTGGTGTGGCGCCCTCGCATCGGCGACGAATACATTTTAGATACCTGAGGCATGAAGCGCACCCCGAAATCCCCCGATCGTATTGCACCGGTGCTGCAAGCTGTCTTGCGTCGCTTCGACAGTGAGCAGCAATTGGAAGGCTATCGCATCTGGGTCTTTTGGAACAACGAAGTCGGTGCAACCATTGCGCGTCGCGCCCAGCCGCTGCGCCTTCGAAACGGCATCCTGTTCGTCACCGTCAGTTCTCACAGTTGGATGCAAGAACTGCAATTCATGAAAGACGATCTGCGCGAGCGTCTGAATGCACGCCTCGGATCTCCATTGGTGCGCGACATCTATTTCGTCTCCGGCCATATCGAGAGCGCACCCCCCGAAGAAGTCGCCATGGAAGCACAGGAGGAACAGTCCGCAGCGGTCGAATCGGTTACGCTCCCGCCACTTGACAATCCTCAACTCGCGGCCGCTTTCGACCGGCTCGCACTGAGCGTGGCCCGCCAAGAGTTGCGTCGGCGGCGCACCAACTGAGGTCGCGGCAATGCCGTCCATATCGGCCGGATGCTTGGTCGCACGCACGGTCGGATCTGAGGTCCAAGTCCTGCTGGTGCATGCCCGCGGCGCCAGCTTTCATAGGCCGTTGTTCGGTATCCCCAAAGGCTTGATCGAGCCTGGAGAAACGCCCCGCCAGACAGCCGAACGCGAGACGTTCGAGGAAACGGGGCTGAAAGTCGCCATCGTCGCCGACCTTGGAAACATTCGCCAGAAATCGGGGAAAACGGTCCATGCGTACCGGGCAACCGTCTTGCCCGAAAGCGGCGCTTCGATCGATGAACGTGGCCGCTGCCTCGAACACGACGTCGAAAACGACGTCTGCCGCTTCTATCCAATTGCGCAGGCCGCAGATTTGATGATTCCGGCGCAACGTGAGCTGCTTTCGCGCCTTACCGAGCAGATCCAAAAGGAACCGCAAAGCTAGGGGCAAGGTTGCACTGCCGAGCGGCGACAAGTACGAGGTTGGCAGGGGGGAACAGTCAGCATGTCCGAGGTGCGCATCAAGGTTTTGAAGGACGGTCCCTATGAGGTGAAGGGCGCCTTCCAGTTGGTGGATGCCAAGCGAGCGAGCTTCAATCTGAACGAAGACCCGATTTATCTCTGCCGCTGCGGCAAGTCGGCAACCAAACCGTTCTGTGATGGCACGCACAACACCTGTGGTTTCAAGGCGGATGAAACGGCGCGCTGACGCGTCGTGAATTTTTCTCAGCTAGAAGGGAGGAGAGAATATGTCGATCAAGGCTGGTGACACATTACCGATGGATCTTAAACTGAAGGAAATGGGAGAGGGCGGTCCAAAGGACGTTAGCGTCGGCGACATCTGCCGCGGCCGCAAGGTAGTACTTTTCGCGGTGCCCGGCGCCTTCACGCCAACGTGCTCGGCCAAGCACCTGCCGGGGTTCGTCGAACAAGCCGCAACCATCAGGAGCAAAGGAGTCGACGAGATCGCCCTCGATGCCAGTGGCTTTGGGATGGGGCAACGATCACAGCGTTACGCCCTGATCGTCAACGACGGCAAGGTTCAGGAAGTGCTTGTGGAACCAGGTCCAGGATTGAACGTTTCGAGCGCTGATTCCGTTCTTTCCAAATTGTAAGTCGACAAGAAGCAGCGGTGCCAGCCCCGCGGGGGATAGCGATCCCGTGCGGGGCTGGGCTAGCTCCGTCCCGGCGCGTACCTAAGAACCTCAGCCCGCTCGAGTGTAATCAGTCCGCCCCCTCCGGCGGCCTCGATCAACTCTTCCAATGCCGGCAGCGCGTTGCGGATTCTTTCCTCGCTGTCGACGATCTCGATCAGCACCGGTAGATCCTCCGACAGACGAAGGATCTTCGTCGTGTGAATGGTACTGTTGGCCCCATAACCGGCGATGCCGCGCCACACCGTGGCTCCCGCAAGGCCCAACTCGCGAGCCCTATGCAGCAGAGCTTCGTGCAACGGTCGGCCGTGGCAACGGTCTGCTTCGCCCACGAAGATACGCAGTAGCTTCCCGTCTTCCGTCGTCTTCATCTCTGCTTTCCGACATGCTGATTCAAATCAACCGAGCAACGGCATCACCCAACCAGGCCGCGGCCAGACACAACAGGATCGTTCCCAGCACGTTGGCGACCCCCACGGCAATACTCCCTCCGCGCAGCAGGGCCAGGGTCTCATAGCTTAGAGTCGACATCGTGGTGAACCCGCCGCAGAAGCCGACCGCAAGGAATACCCGCCCCTCCGGTCCTGGCACACCTCGTTCCAGGGACGAGCTGAGAATCACACCGATCAAGAAACTGCCGACAAGATTGACGGCAAGTGTCCCGAGCGGAATTTCGAGGTCGAAAAAGTTCTGTACCACGCCGGAAGCCCAGTAGCGTGCAACGGACCCAATCGATCCGCCCAAGGCGACCAATAAGACGCGAATCATCCCGTCACATCGATCCCGTGTGTGCTGAATAAAGGCGGCGAGCGGATTCGAACCGCTGCATCGAGGTTTTGCAGACCTCTCCCTTAACCACTTGGGTACGCCGCCGTATTGTTCGTGAACTGAAATCGAATCAATCGAACCGCGCAGCAATAGCAGGGTGATTTCACAGGCGCAACGCAATCGAAGGCGCACAAACGCTTCATTGACACCCAATTCCCCCCTAACTATGACCGATCCGTTGCCATGCCGTATCGTTGGTCGGGAACCTTTGCCGCAGCACTTTGTACTGCTCTCGCGTTGCTGACCGCACCCGCGTGCAACGACAAGCAAGCTTCGCAACCCGCCACCCAAAGCTCCGGGGTCGTCAAGGCATCGCCCGCCGAATTCGTTGAGCGCGCGGCTCGCATAGGAACGCCCGAGCCCGTACCGGCAACACCATCCCCATCGGGCGACGATGCCACCGAGGTCGAAGATGATCCGTACATCCCCCCCGTGCGGATCGTCGCCGAACCCGAGACCGGCGGTGCACCTTTGACATTGAATCTGTCGGTCGATATCGACGAGACGATCAGCGGAATTGCGTACACCTGGGACTTCGGAGATGGAACCCCGCGTGGTCATGGACGCAGCGTGACCCACACCTTCTGGCACGCCGGCGAGTACACGGTCGGGATCACGGCTCGCGGCCACAATGCGGACGACAGCGATGAAACGACCATCACCGTCGAGGAGCAAGCCTTTGATTTGGACATCCAAGCGGATCCGGATGTCGGCAGTGCGCCGCTGCATGTCCAGTTCGATGCCGTGATTGACGAAGATTTGCCGGGGCCGCTGAGTTTCCAATGGGACTTTGGAGACGGTTCCCGCGACATGCAACGCGAAACCAACCATACGTATCGCAACGCTGGAGAGTACGTAGCCGTGCTTACCGTAACCAACCCGCAAGGACAGTGGGCCCAGCGCGACATTCACATCCAAGTGGATCCACCGGATCCGAACTAGCTTCGAGGGGAGGACATGACCAACCGATCTTGGCGGGGCGCGGCCATCGCCGCGAGTTTAGCCGCACTGACCATCACCGGCTGCGATAGCTGCGAACCACCGCCTACTCCACCACAGCCCGTAGCTCAGGAAGGCAGGCTTCCTCGTCCACCTGAAGTTGGGGCCAAGCCTCTCACTCCATTGGTCGCGGAACCGAGCTGTGTCGTGGTCGCAACGGCAGATATTGACGAGGGGCCCGCCCCCCTCAAGGTTCAGCTATCGGCAGAAGGGATGTGTACCGATGCGGAGGGGGAGTATGAATGGACCTTCGGGGACGATACTCCGCCATTTAGGGGTCCCACTGTCTCTCATACGTACGCCAAAGCCGGCAGCTACACGGCGATGGTGAAACTTGTGGACCCGGAACACCATGTCGAAGACACGGACGAAGCACCTATTGCGGTAGCGCAACCTTGATCGACGACGGTTCAAGAGTTGATCCAATTTTTTCGCCGAACTGTTTTTGACTCGGCGCATCGTCTTCGCTAGAGTCGCCCGACGTGCGGGTGTAGCTCAGTTGGCTAGAGCGTATGCTTGCCAAGCATAAGGTCGCCGGTTCGACCCCGGTCACCCGCTTTCTCAGGCCCCGAGTGATTTCGGGGCCTTCCTTTTTCTACGCATACACCGTCTTGCCAGGCACGCGGTTCTGAGCCAAGGTCAGTGCACCGGTTCCGCCACGCAAAAACGAGGATTGCGTCATGTACTTGATCGAGGTTTTGGAGCGTTGCAGCGAAATCGCAGATCGGTCGGCGCGTGTCTATCGTTTACTCGCCGATCGGTTTGGGCACGATCATGATCGCGTGGCCTTATGGCGAGAGCTCGCCCTTGAGGAAGAAACCCATGCCGAAGTCTTACGCCGGGAGGTACGCTCGTTTCGCGACGCGGAACAGAGTGGGAACTATTTGCCGGAGTACTCGCAACGCCTGGGCACGCTGGAAGACAAGTTGAACGCGATGGAAGCGCACGCAACCACCGCTCACTCGTTAGACGACGCTCTGGCTCTCGCCGTGGCGCTTGAGCAAACGACGCTCGAAGACATCTACGACGATCTGATCCTGCAAGGCGAGCCGGCTTTTCGGCTGATTTCCGAACGAGTCGAAGCGGTTCTGAACAGAACTCCGGACCAGGGATCCTCCGGCGTGATCCGTCGCGTGCGCCGTCGGCCGGCGTAACTGGCTGGGGGTCTCAATAGCGAACTCCTGGGCGCGCATGTCCTTGCATCTCGATCCACGACGTGAGAGCGCTCGCTCCTTCTTTGAACGGCTCGAATCGGCACTAGGCCAAGACGAAACTCTGCGCGACAAGCGTTGCATTCAACTGATTTTGGAGAAGGCCCGCACCGACCAAGCACCGGGCTCCCAGCGTCGCTTCGATATCGAAGCAACGTTCCGAAACAAACTTCTCTACGGATGCATGGACGATTTCATTCACCAATGGTGTCGCCGACACGACGTTCGCACGGATCCGTTCAATGTATTTCGATACGAAGGAAAGGAGCGCGGGCCAACGCAGCACGAAACCGCGGTCGGTCTGGCACGCCCAGCGATCGAGCGCGCCCTCAGCCGTCTCGCCGAACAAGTTCCAGAGTTGACGGATTGCCGTGTTCAGGTTTTCAGTCAACCTACGAAAGCCATCACACCAGCCTTCCGTTTGCAGCACCCATTACCATTTGGAGCCGTCGGTGACGTCAGATTCGGCGGTACAAGATCCGACCTGGACCGACTCATCTACCGAACGGCGATGTATGCGGCGACCGGAGGCGACGTTTCCCGAGGGTGGCGCTATGACTGTGGGGTGCTGATATTCTTCAGCACGGAGGGGCCGCACATCCTAATTGAGCGAACGCCTGCACAAAATCTGGCCCGACCTGCAGCAAAGAACTTGGCAGGCGGGACGGGTCTGGGTAATTCTGCTATGAGGACAGCCGTGAAACGTTTGATTGCAACGATTGTAGCCCTCATAGGGCTTGCGGGATGCGCGGAGAAACCAAAGCTTTCTGCGGATGAGTATTTTCAGCGTGGAAACTCTTATTTTCGTCAGGAAGCTCTTTCCGCAGCAATTGACCACTACCGCGAATTGCTCGATCAGTATCCGTTCAGCGAGTACAACGAAGAAGCGGAAATCAAAATCGCCCACGCCCAATTTCTGGCGGGAAACTACGCCGAGGCGGTGGTATCACTCACCGATTTTCAACGCCGTCATCCAACGAGTCCACACCTCCCCTTTGTCGGGTACTATCTGGGCATGTGCTACGTTCGGCAGGCAGGTACAATCGACCGCGACCAGACTGCATCCCAGAACGCGCAGACTTATTTCCTGACCGTCTCTCGACAATACCCCGACAGCCCCTTCGCCGAATTGGCACGCGAGCAACTGGCTCGTTGCCGAGAAGATCTGGGTCAGCACGAGCTCTACGTCGCAGAGTTCTATGATGGTCGTGGGAACTCAAGAGCGGCTGAAATACGCTTGCTCAACCTCGCAACTCAATACGGGGACACAGATGCGGCAGCGGAGGGATTGATGCGTTTG
>JACQEN010000017.1 GCA_016200585.1 Deltaproteobacteria bacterium | reverse complement strand
GGGCTGTTGCATCTGGCCAGCAACGGCGGCGCGACCAAAACCATGGGACTGTGCACAGGCCCAGGCATGCCGCGCGCGTCGTGCCAAGCCGCCAGCCCGGCGGTCAACAACGGCGACACCAGCATCTGCCAGGGCTCCTCGGTCAACAACCTCGATCAACGCGGGCACCTGCGAATCAACGGCAGCGACACCACCTGCGACATCGGCGCCTATGAATCGCCGTAGGGCCGGCGTCGGTGCGGTGCCTCGCTCCCGCTTGGGTCGCTCCGGACCCTCAAGTCCGCCGGTGCTCGCTGCTCGTCCCAACGTAGGGTGCGAGCTAAACAACTCTCGACTGTCGACTTCTTCTCACCGGCAGACCTGCTTGTAGAGCTCATCCAGCTTGCCGCGCAGGTCGACGTCGCTGAGGCCCGGCATGGCCGGTTTGAGTTTTTCGAGTTGCTCGCAGGACTCGTGCTGCTTGCCGAGCGCGTTGGTCAGGCGGGCGACTTGATATTGGCCTTCGTACCACGGCGCATCGCCGGGACGCGACGCTTTGGCAAGTTGTTGCCAGTAGCCGAGAGCGTCGGGCAGTTTGTTTTCCGACTCGGTGATGCGCGCCAGGCCACGCAACGCCGGCAATGAATCACCCTTGTCGCCCAGCGCTTCGTGGTACAGCTGCTCGGCTTTCGGCAGCTCGCCGGTGTTCTCGTACAGACGTGCCAAGGTCAGCTGCTTCTTGTTCTTGCCGTCGCCGTCCGCCGGCAATTGCTCGTACAACGCCAGCGCCACTTGCTGCGCTGCCTGGTTGGCGTTGGGATCGCCCTTGCCGTTACGCTTCGCGCCTTCACGGACGAAGGCGACGGCGAGATCCTCGATCTCCTTGGGCCCGTACGTCTGCACCAACAGCGCTCCGTAGGCTTTGGCGTCGGCCGCAGCATCATTGAAACGACCGAGGCTCTGGTAGGCGACAGTTCGCAAGCGCACGGCCTGCGGCAAGAGGTCCTTTTGCTCGGGATACTTCTTTTCAAAGCCGGCGAGCAGGTCGGCGACCTTCTGCGGCGACGGCTGCGTTTGCAAGCCGTCGAAGACGGCTTCCATGATCGCGACCTTGGAGCGCATCTGTGCCATCGGCACCTGATCGGTCGCGCCCTTGCGCTTCTCCAGCTCGGCGGCTTTCTCCTCGAAGCGTTGCAGACCGGCCCCGATCGGTGCGCGCAAGACGTCCAGCTGTTTCGGATCGGCCTGAAGTATCTCGAAGCGACTTTGGACGGTACCGAACTCGGCACGCAAGTCGAACGCCGCGTCACCCTTCACCTTCGCATAGGCGTCGATCGCATCGCCGAAGCGCTTCTGCGCGTGACGCAGCTCGCCGAGACGGAACCAGCCTTCGTAGGCAAACTTGTGGTCGGGACAGTGCGCGACGTATTGCTCGACGGCCTTTTCGTACTCCGGCGACTTGGCGGCTTCGGGATTCTTTGCCGCCAGCGCCTCGCGCGTCTTGAACAGCAGGTACGCGGCGTCGGCGCCGTACGTCGGCTTATCGGTTTGCAGCGACGCGTCGAAACGTTGCGCCGCTTCTTCCAGCTTTCCTTCCTGGAATCTTGCCAGCCCGAGAAAGTACTGCGCTTCGTCCTTGAAGCGGCCCAGCGCCGCATCCTTGCTGTTGACGAACTCTTCGAGCAGCGGCGTCGCCTGCTTGTAATCGTTCTTCTGTACCAACATCTTCGCCAGCTCCCAGCGAGCGAACGGATTGTTGGCGTCGTTGGCCCACTGCTCCGGCTTGTCGACCGAGGCGGCGAGCAGGGCGGCGACTTTTTCCTCCCAGCCGCCGCCGGCTTTGCGCAGCTGGTCCATCAGTGCCAGGGCCTGCGAGCGATATTTCTCCGCTTCCGACCCCGACGACTTCTTCGCACCGTCGAGCAGCGCGCGAATGCGAAAATAACGAATGAGGTTGTCTTCGGAGTGCGACCCCTGCCCGAGCAGCTCATCGGATACCTTCAAAGCGCCTTGCACGTTGCCGTTGCGCACGTAACCATCGAGCAAAGCCAGGCGCGCCTTCGAGCGTCGCTCCTCGGTGACGTGCGCATCGGCCGCAACCGCTTTCAGATCGGCGGCAGCGGCGTCGAGGTCGCCGAGCTCGAGCGAGCACAGGCCGCGACCGAGCATGCTTTCGATCTGCAGCTCACCGCGCTTCTCACCGGTGGTCAGCTCGCCGAAGCCCTTTTCGGCTTTCTCCAACAACGCTTTGCGCGCCGTGCCATCGTGCAGGCGCGCACCGTAGTAGCGCAGCCAGTTCAAGTAATAGAGGGCTTGAAGTCCGACGATCTGCCCCTGCTTGTAGGCTGGGGTTTCGTACAACGCTTCGAGGTCGCCGTCGTCTTCCATGATCTTCTTCGCCTTGCGTTCGAGATCGCCGGCGCTCTTCTCGTAAATGTCTTCGAGCGGGTCGCTGACGGCTTCGTAGGCGCCAAGCAGCGATTCACGTTCGCGACTTTCCGCACCGCTATTGGCCGCCTTGTCGCACAGCTCGATGAACTGCAGGCCGAGGTGACCGAGCTCCTCGATGCCACGCTTTTGCGCCGCTTCGTCGAAGCTGCCCGCTGCTTGGCTCGATTGGATGCGCGCCGCGATCTGCCGCGCGCCGTTGCGAATGTCGCCGGCGGTTTGCGCCAGCGCGGCCGGACCAAGCCACACGATTGCGACGATGGCAAGAGTCACGAAATAGCGAGAGGGGAGCTGTCGACTGTCGACTGTCGACTGTCGACTTCCTGTCACGACAGCTCCTTCATGTACTTCGCCAGCTCGGTCTTCCAGCGCGAGCCGAAGGTGAGCTCGAAGATCTCGCGCACCAGGGTTTTGTTTTCTCCAAGCTGTAGCAGCTCGCCGTCGCCGTTCTTGGCGATTTCGCCGTAAACTTTGGAGACCTCCTTATAGAACTCGGGCATCGGCGCCGGCTGGTACGGCTGCGACCCGTGCAGAGAGCGCCACATCGTCTTGTCGAACATCTCATGCTGCCGCACGGTCACGTCGATGGCACTGATGTAACCGCCCTGTTTGCGGAAGTTGCGGGCGATGTCCATCACGTCATCCATCTCCCACGGGTGCGGCGGCGAGCCGCCGACCAGGATGATCACCTTCTTCGAGTTCTTGCGCCACTTGAGCTCGTGCACGGCGGCGTCGAGCGCTTCTTTCACCGCTTCTTCCCAATCACCGCCGCCGTCGGCGCTGATGTGCGACAGGAATTCGGTGAGCTTTTGCGTGCTGAAGCTGAGATCGCTCCACTTGACGACGTAGTCGTCACCCTTATCGCGATAGACGACGATACCGACGCGCGTCGTCGGCACCATGCGTTGCAGCGTGCCGATGAGGTCTTGCAGCTTGGCGCGCACGTCGTCGATGACGAACTGCATGCTGTCGGTGGTATCGATCACCAACGCCACATCGAGGCCGACCTTGCGCAGACCGCAGACGTAGTCGCCGAAGTTGCCGCTCCCCGCCAGGCTGCCGATCCCGCCCGCGCCGGAGCCGCCGGCACCGAGAGACAGGGCGCTGGCGACGTCGACCACCGGCCCTTCGCCGAGCTTCGGCCCGAAACCGCCGATGCGCGGTAGCTCCGGTGCGCGCACGCCCTGGATTGCGGGTCCGCTCGGCACCGCCCGCTGCGGTATCGTCTTTTCCATTTTCAAGGCGCCGGCAAGGTCGCGCAGCGACGGCGCTCCGTCTTCAAGCGTCTCTTCACCCGGCACGGTATCGTCGATCTTTACCTTGATCTCCTCGATCTTCTTGATCACCGTAAGCGTCACGGTCGCAAACAAGAACAGCAACCCAGCATGAAAGACCGTCGACAAAGCGAGCCAGCGCACCGTACGGCCCGGATTGGGCGCCCACGGATCAAAACGCTCAGGTGGCGGAGAGGCCTGCGCCATAGGAAGGCTACTGAGATTGACGGCGTTCGGCGGCGATGGCGATCTGTGTCGCGCCGGCCTTCTGCGCGATTGACAGGATCTTTACCGCCTGCCCGAACAGAACTTCACGATCACCTTCGAGAACGACGGGGATATCGGGCCGCGCACTCACCAGCCCGCGTAGTGCGTTTTCCAGTTCTTCGTACGGCGTCATTTGGCTGTTGACGAAGATGTCGTTGTTGGGAGTGACCGTGATGGTGATCTCGCGCGGCTGCGAGGCGGTGCTGTCGACCTGCGGCAAGCTGATCTTGGCACCCGACTCGACCATCGCGGCACTGGTGACCATGAAGATGATCAGCAACACCAGGAAGATGTCGGTCAGCGGCGTGATGTTGATTTCGGCAACGATGCCCTTATGGCCGCGATGCCGGGAGCTAAACGCCATTGGTTTGTCTCCCGACGTGAATCGAGTCGAGGACACGATTCGAAGCAATCGTCAGCGCCGCTTCGATTCGTTCGATCCGCGTTTCAAAAAAATTATAGAAGATAACGGCGAGAATGGCGACGCCGAGACCCAGTGCGGTGGCGATGAGCGCTTCCGAGATTCCGGCCGCGACCACCGAGAAGCCGCCGCTGCCCATGAGAGCCATGTTGTGAAAGGCCTTGATGATGCCGACGACGGTGCCGAACAAGCCGATGAACGGCGCCGAGCTGGAGACGGTGCCGAGAATCCACAGCGGGCCCTTCAGGGCTTCGACTTCCTCGAAGCGTTTGTCTTCCGTCAGATCCGATAGGTATTCCATCGAATCCGACTTGTGGCGCGCCAGAACGTCGCCGAAGATCCGACCCGCCGGGGTTTCCGCCTTCGCCTGGGTCGCTTGCAACGCGCCGGCGAAGTCGCCCTTTTCGATCGGCGGGCGAATCGACTCAGCCAGAGCCAAGCTCTCGGGCACAATGCCGCGTAGCGACCAGGCCCGTTCAAAGATGATCGTCAGTGTCGCCAGCGAAAACAGGATCAACGGGTAAGTGGCGATCCAGCCTGACTGGATCATGTCGAGAATACTCAAGCCTTCCACGGGTAGACCTCCTGATCGTCGCTGCCACCGGCGGGTGTTGGCCCGGTACACAGATGTTTTGTCATGATCGTAGAGAGCAATAGCGATCGTTTCAGCATGGCGGGAGGGGATCGGTGGATACGTCGGAGTCGGTTGAACGCTCTGGATCTGAAACGCGGTACAGCACGGCCCATGAGCCTCTATCGACTGCTCCGAGATGAGTCAATTTGCAGACGCGGCAAAGGCTCGGATCGCAACGCGAACGGTGCATCAGCCTGGCGTTCGGTCGCTGCGGTCAGCTCAACGGTCGTATGACGCAGAGCGACCGCCGCTCCGCGGCTTCGACTTCGGCGAAAGGCGATCCGGAACCGCTAAGGTCGCCGCCAATTGAGGCGCAGCCCGGCGAGTCCGCCGAGAACGATCACCAGCAAGATCAAACCAGCCGGCGACGCGGTCGGTGCCGGCGCACCGCACGGAGCCACGCGGGCGCAGTCGGGATCGGCGCAATCGATCAAGCCGTCGCCGTCGTTGTCGAACATATCGTGGCAGAACTGGTCGCCGCCGGTGTTTTCGTTCGGGGCAAGCGTCGGTGTTGTGCTGGGTGTTACCGAAGGCGTCCGCGTCGGCGTTCCGCTCGGCGTGATCGTCGGTGTCTGCGTCGGTGTACTGGTTGGAGTCTGAGTTGGAGTGTTCGTTGGCGTTTGGGTCGGGGTTTCCGTTGGGGTTTGGGTGGGGGTTTCAGTCGGCGTCTGGCTGGCGACGGTAAGGTTGAAATATGCGGTCCAACCGACCGGCGCGTCGCCTGAGTCGTCGAACTTGTCGAACACCAGCTTGGAGCTCGCCTTTTTCTGGCCGTCCGAGATCTGCGCTACAGCAGCGGTTGCTGAAAGCATGCAAAGGGCAACCAGACTGCACAACGCAGCCGCTTCCACCCCTCGACGGTATCGTCCCCGCGACATCATCATTTGGCCCCCCGGCCTGGCTCCGCAAAGCCCAGAGCGCCTGCGTCTTTACACCGCTAAGGGGACCTCGTCAAATGCAAACTCTGCCTGCAATGCCCCGAGACCCGACTCACGACTTCGATTTTCTCAACCTTTGAGGGTATGACAAGCCGGTGGGGCCGATGTCGACGGGCTGGGTTCACCGGAAGGACTATTCCGGC
This sequence comes from Deltaproteobacteria bacterium, assembly GCA_016200585.1. Lineage (GTDB taxonomy): Bacteria > Desulfobacterota > Binatia > HRBIN30 > HRBIN30 > JACQEN01. The sequence goes on along the minus strand of JACQEN010000017.1, from coordinate 45,885 downwards.
AGTAGAGTGTGGTTGAACCGCCTTCCTACTTGGGCAGGCCCGGTCGTCTTGCTGCTACTGTCAGGTTTCCTGTGCTTCTACGGCCTGGGCTCGAACGGCGTGCACGAACAGGACGAAGCCTGGCACGCCGAGGCGGTCGCCGAGCTCTATCGCGACGGCCACTGGTGGCGGCTAACGCAATTCGGCAACCCATACTTCGAAAAGCCTGCACCGTTCTTGTGGCTCATTGCGTCGGGGTACCGACTCCTTGGACCAACTGTGTTTGCCGCACGTTTCTGGGCGGCCTTCTTTGCGGTCGCAGCGGTGCTTGCGACCAGTGCGCTGGGTACACGGATTGGCGGGCGACGCGCCGGATTTGTTGCCGGTCTTGCCCTCGCCACCAGCTACATGTTCGTCTTCCGCCACTGCGCGCGCACGGTGCAATTCGACAGCTTGATGGTTTTTTCATTCACTCTGTCGACGGCGCTCTTTCTACGCGCGCTGGAAACCAACCGCGGCTGGGTACTATGGAGCGTCGCAACCGCGCTCGCGTCGTATGCCAAGAACTTCGCAGCGTCGGCTCCGGTCTTCGTTTTCATCATCACATTACTGATTTCCAAATCACCACATCGCCCGACGGGTCGGCAGTGGCTACGCCTGGGAACAGTATTTGCCGCCATTCACCTCGCCTGGCTGGTGCCGATGGTCGTCGTTCACGGCAGACCCTTTCTGGCAAATTTTCTCGGACACCAGGTGCTGGGCCGGCCGGGTCTCGGCCATGGACAGATCGTCTCGTCGATTGTTGCCGTGTATTCCCGGAATCTGGCGGGAGGTTTCTTCCCCTGGTTTTTTCTGGGCATCGCCGCCTTGCCCGATGCGGCCTACCGCGCTCGCCAGCGCGATGCCGGCAGCATGGTGCTGCTGGTGTGGATCGGGGTGTTGAGCTTGCTTTTGTGTACCGTCTTACGCCAGGCACTCGTCTGGTACGTGATCCCGCTCTTTCCGTTCCTAACCGTCATTGGAGCCACCTTCTTGGTCGACGAGTCGGAGCGACCATCCTGGCTGAGACATTGGCGAACCGCAGCCAGCGTTGCGCTGATCGGCGCGGCGCTGCTGCTGCAGCTGCAACCGGAGGCACATCCGTTTGCGCTGTGGAGCCAAGACCGCCCGCTACGGCTCACCTGGAACAGCGGCAGCTCAGCCGCCGCCCTGACCGCAACTCTGCTCGCCGGCTGGTGGATCTTGAGAAGGGCAGCGCGCCGCCTGACGTGGTTGTGCCTGCTCGTTCTTACCGCCAGCGCCACGATGAGTGTGCTGCGGCCGCTGGGTTCGACAACCTACACGAACGTCTATGTGCGCGCCGTCGATGCCATACTACAAGCGGCACCCGGGCAAACCGCGCATTTGGCCGTCGACCTGGCGCGCGCCGGGCCTGATCGTCTGACTCGCTACTACATGGCCGGGCTGCCGCCGGCACGCGTCGAATATCACTGGTCGCAACCGGATGCGGTGCTCGAACGAGCCCGCCACCTGCCTCTCCCGGCTTTTGCCGTATTGGTGTCGCGCCGACCGATCGCCGCATTGCCGGCCGAGTATCCCGGTCGAGTGATCTTCGCAGGCGCGGAGACCGGGACGCCCGGCGAGGCGTACCACGTGATGGTCGTGCAGATAATCGAGCCGTCGCCGTTGGGACGCAAAGATGAGTGAACCCAATCTTCTACCCTCGCCGCCGCCGGCTCGGCGGCGCTGGCTGGTACTCGCGGCGCTCGGGCTGCTGGCCGCAACTCTGTGTTTCTACGGGCTGGGCCGCAACGGCGTGCACGAGCTCGACGAAGCCTGGCAGGCGCAAGCGGCGCTCGAGATGTATCGCAGCAGCGCTTGGTGGCACCCGACGGCGTTCGGCGGCCCGTTCTTCTCGAAACAGGCGCTGCCGCTGTGGCTGACCGTCGTCGCGTACCGGGTTTTCGGCGTCACCGACTTCGCGACGCGCGTCTGGGCTGCCTCGTTCGCCGTAGCAGCGGTTCTGGCCACCTACCTGCTCGGCGAGTCGCTCGGCGGCGTCGCTGTCGGTGCCCTCGCCGGATTTGTTCTGACCACCACATACCCGTTCCTCTACACCCACGGCGCTCGTACCGGCGAATTCGACAGCTTGATGGTGCTCTGCTTCGTCGTCGCAACGCTGCTGTTCGTGCGTGCGGTGCGCACGCAACGTGGTTGGGCGTGGTGTGCCGCAACCGCGGCCATGGCGTCGAACGCGAAGAACCTGGCGGGCATCATCCCCGCCGTTGTGTTTTCGATTTCACTCCTGGCGGTGCCCCGCGCAAAGCGGCCGGCGAAGAAACAGCTGCTCGCGTGCGTCGTGGTTTTTGCGGCGCTGAACCTGGGGTGGGTGCTGCCGATGGCCGCGCTGCACGGGCGCCGCTTCTGGACACAATACATCGGCGTCGAGGTACTGCATCGCCCGTTCAAGGCCGGCTCACATTCGGTGCAATCGGCCGCCAGTTTGTATTTCACGACTTTGCTGGCGGGCTTTTCGCCGTGGACCATCCTCGCAATCGGCGGGCTGCTGGAAGACGCGCGCAAGGCGATGCGCCGACGCGACCTCGGCAGCGTCGTCGTGCTCGTCTGGGTCGGCGTCCTCGCCTTGGCCCTGTGTCTCGGCTTGCGCCGCGCCAATCAATGGTACCTGATTCCATTGTTTCCGTTCTTGGCGGTTAGCGCTTCGCGTCTCCTGCTCGATCGCGACGAACGACCACGTTGGGCCGCGACTTGGCGTCTGACGACCGCAGTCATCGCGCTCGCTGCGGCGCTCATCTGGCAACAGCGTCCGCTGCTTCATCCATTTGCGTTGTGGAGTATCACCCGGCCGCAGTTGGCGCTTACGACCTTCGGGCGGCTGGCGACCTTGCTGGTCGCGTGCTCTGCCGCAGTGCTCACGGCCTGGTGGTTTCGCCGTGCATCGAGCTCGCAACAGACCGACGGACAGGGCGCGCGGTTTCTGCGCACCCGGTTGTTCACCGTCGCTCCGGTGTTGATCGCGCTCGGGTGTGCAAGCTTGCTCAGTGCGGCCCGACCGTTGGCATTGGCCGACTACGCCAACGCCTATGTACGCGCCCGCGAGGTTCTGAAAGAAGCCAAAGGCAGCCGGCAAGGAACGCTGGTGGTCAACACGCCGCAACCCCGATTCGATATGATGACGCGCTACTACTTCGGCAACATCGACGGACTGAACGCAACCTTCGTCCGCCAAGGCCCGCGCGCGGCCCTGGCGCGTGCAAGGCAGCTCCGGCCGCCCGTGTGGTGCATCCTCACAGCCCGACGTGGCCGCCTGCCCGACCCGGAAAATCTTCCCGGAAAGGTCTTGCTCGCTACGGATGAGCCGCTACCGGGGGGTGGGACTCGATTCGAATTGGCCGTAGTCGAGCTCGACACCGCGGTAAGGGGCGACGAACGATGACGAGCCAGGGCAGGCGCAATCTCAAACTCCTGGCTTTCCTCGCCATCGTCTTCCTCAGCTTGGAAGGATCGCTGCGCATTGCCTTCTCATCGCCGACGTTTCTCAAGAGGTATGTGCGAGGCGGCGGCAGCGATGCGATGCGCCTGCTGTGGGTCAATCGGCATCGCGGTCAAGAAGTCACAGCCTACCGCTTCGACGTTCACGACCCACGACGCGGCTGGGCCGTGCGTCCCGCCGTACCGCGCTCGCGCGCTTTCGGAAACCGCTGGCTGAGCACCAACTCGCGCGGTCTGCGTGGCATGCACGAGTTCGAATACGAGAAGACTCCGGGACGGCTGCGTATCGCAACAATCGGCGACTCGTTTACGTTCGGCGATCAGGTATCAGACGATCAGACCTATGCGGCGCTGCTCGGCCGGCAACTCGCCGACGCCGAGGTGCTGAACTTCGGCGTCCACGGCTACGGCCACGATCAAATGCTCCTCTACCTTCAGAGCGACGTCATAAAGTATCACCCCGACGTCGTGATTCTCGGCTTCGTAGCCGCCGACATGTCGCGCAACCTGCTCGCTTTCCGCGATTTCGCCAAGCCGTACTTCGATTTGCTCAACGGCGCGCTCGAGCTCCGCAACGTCCCCGTGCCGACGCCGGAGGAAGTCCTGCACGCTGAGGTCTACCGGCTCAAGACCGTCGATGCCTACGAGATCTTCCGCGAACGCCTGTCCCAGGGAGCTCGACCGCAGCAAACGTACGTGCGCCAACTGACGTCGGCGATTCTCGACGAGATCGTGCGCACGATTCAAAGCAACGGTGCGCGGCCGTTGTTCGTCTATCTCCCCGTACCACGCGAAGTGCACAACCCCAGACGCCGCGGGCCGACCTGGGGTGAGGCCTTCTTCTCGAAGTATTGCGAGGCACACAACATCGCCTGCGTCTCGCTGCGCCCGCTTTTTGCCGACAGGGCAGCCGATCCATCGGTCGCGAAGACGTTGTTCCGCTGGGGACACTGGTCGGAGGTCGGCCACGGTCTCGCGGCGCCTGCGCTGGCAGACGACCTGGTAACCCGCGGCTGGGCTCGGAAACCAGAATGACTCTCTTGGCCAACCGCCGACGCCCGCAAACGTTGCGCCTGACGGCGATCCTGCTCGCCCTTGTGGTCGGGGCGATCTTTGCCATCGTCATGCTCCGACGCCACGACCCACGGCGCAACGAACGTCCGATTGTTGTGCTGATCACGATCGACACATTGCGCGCCGACGCGCTGTCACTGGAGAAAGACGGGTCCGACAAGACGCCTTTCCTGGCGCAGCTGGCGCAGCAGGCCGTCGTGTTTCGCAATGCCTATTCGCCGAGCTCATGGACGGTACCGGCGATGGCTTCGCTGTTCACATCGCTCGCGCCGCAGTCGCACGGCGTGATTCGCGACCTCGCGGTACGCCGTCAGCCTGTGCTGTCATCGTCGTTCACAACCTTGGCCGAGAGCTTGAAGCAAGCCGGTTACGTCACCATCGGCCTGCCGAGCAACCCACATCTGGCGCGGGAGCTCGGCTTCGCGCAGGGCTTCGATCATTACGCCAACACCAAAGTGACGTCGGCCGAGTCGGTCAATGACGTCCTCTATGCGCAGCTCCGCAAGGCTTTCAAGAACCCGGTTCTCGACGAGACCAAGGCACATCCATTCTTGTGGATTCACTACATGGATCCGCACGTCCCGTACACGCCGCACCAGCCCTGGATCGGAGAGTGCGCCAAGCGAGCTTTGATTAACGAAGAGGATCTTGTGCAGGTCGAAGGCTCCGAGCTGATCGGTCAAATTCAAGACGAGACGGCGCCCTTCACGCAGCGGCTGCGCTGCACGTACGAATCGGAAGTGCGCTTTCTCGATGATCAGTTGCGAGCCCTCAACGAAAGACTGCAACTGGATCGCGACAACGTACTTCTGATTCTCACCGCCGACCATGGAGAGGAGTTCGCGGAGCATCGGCGGTTCGGACACGCGAATTCCTTGTACGAAGAGCTCCTCCGCGTCCCCCTGTTGATCCGCTGGCCACGGGTGTTGAAACCTTCCCGCGTCGACACACCGGTAAACTTGCTTGACGTCTATCCGACGCTCATGGCGCTCCTCGGGTTACCAGTCCCCACCGCATCCCAAGGGCGAAGCCTCGTCGCACTGATGGAGGGCAGCAGCAGCGCGCCGCAGACACAGTTTTTCCACCTGACGCGGGGACACTCGGAATGGACGGCGATCCGCCAAAACGAGTGGAAGTTGATTCACGGCCCCGGAAAGTCGACCCAGCTCTTCGACCTGCAGCAGGATCCGCACGAGCGAACAAATCGCGTGACCGACCGTCCCCAAGTCGTCACACTCCTGGATACGGCCCTGATGCAGCAGACAGCGGCTCTGCCGGCCCCACCACCTCTCGACAACGTCGAACTGCCGCCCGAAGCGCAAGAGCGATTGCGCCAACTCGGCTACGGCGACTGAACATGGATCACCAACTTCACAGCGGGCAACGACGCATGCCACACCTCCACCGACGCGTGCTGCTTGCCGCCGTGTTGGCGGCGAGCTTGGCGACCTACGCCAACAGCTTGACCAACGGTTTCGTGTGGGACGATCGCAAGCTCATCGTCGACGACCGCGCCATCAAGTCGTGGAGCGCGCTGGGCGAAATCTTCACGCACGACTTCTTCGATCGCAACGAAGACGATTTGCCGTACGGCTACTATCGCCCGCTGACCACGGTGTCGTATCTCATCGACTACAGCCTCTGGCGCCTGCGACCGTTCGGCTATCACCTCACCAACGTGCTCCTGCACGGCGCTTGCAGTGTGCTGGCGGTGTCGCTGCTCCTGCAGTTGGGCTGGTCGCTGGTTGCCGCCGCCGTCGCCGGCTTGCTGTTCGCCGTGCATCCGATCCACACGGAAAACGTGGCGTGGATTGCCGGTCGCACCGATTTGCTGGCGTTTCTGTTTGCGGTCGTCGCCGTCGCGCTCGATCTTTCTGCCAGCCGGCGATCCGGATTCGAAGCACGATGGCGGCGCTGGTGCGGTCTGCTGGCGTTTGCGGCGGCGCTCCTGGCAAAGGAGATGGGCGTGGTCGCGCTGGCTTGGTTGGCTGCCGTTCACTGGTACAGCGGAACGCGCGATGGGAAAGCGGTCGCCGTACGTCTCGCGCCGCACATCGCACTGGTCGCCCTCTACGGGATCTGGCGATTGTGGGTCATCCATGTGCCGCTTCCGGGAACCCTGCCCGGCTATTCGCTGACGATGGTCACGCTGAGCCTTCCGGCGCTGCTACTGCGTTACCTTGCATGGCTGGCAGCGCCGATCGCTCTCAGCGCCTACGTACAGAATCCCTACGTCACCGGCGCGCTCGACCCGCGGCTTTGGCTCGGCGTCGCGTTTCTCGGCGGCCTCGCCGCCCTGGTCATGTCGGCCGGGCGGCGGGATCGACGGGTTTGGCTCGCCACGCTCTTGTTGATTTCAGCGTTCGCCCCGATTGCCAATTTCACTCGCCTGGCCGCTCCGGCGGATATGGGAAACGTCATGGCCGAGCGCTTTTGCTACTTCCCGTCGTTCCCGTTCGTGGCGCTGATCGGTCTGGTCGCAGTCGCAGGATGGTCAAGAATGACCAGCCAGAAAAGCCTGCGCTTCGCCGCCGCCGGAGTTTTTGCCGCCGTCGTTCTGACGGCACTGCTGGTGAGCGTCCGGCGCAATCGCCAATGGAGCGACGAGCTGACATTCCTCACGACGACGCTCAAGCAAAGCCCGACGGCAACCCTGCTATGGGGCAATCTTGCCACGTACCATCTGGGAAAGAAGAATCTGCACGAGGCTTCGCAAGCCATCGAACGCGCCGCAGCGCTCGACCCGAAAAACTACTCCGTGCTGTCGTCGCAAGCACTATGGCACGTCGTCAATGGTCATCCCGAAGCCGCCATCGAGCTGCAAGAACGCATCACCCACGAGGCCCGCTCCGGGCGTGCCGCAGCGCTGAACAACCTGGCCTATCTCTATCGCATCACCGGACGCGCCGATGACGCTCTGAAGCTCTTGCAGCCTCTGTTGAACGACGCAAGCGGCTACGCCGACATCTACTTCAACGCCGCTGAAATCTTTCGTGACCGCGGCGACGTCGAGCCGGCGAAGCAACAGTACCAGCGCGCCATTGCCGATCGGCCGAATGATCTGCGCATCGCCAGCGCCTATGCCGCCTTCGAGATGGACCAAGGCGACGCGGCTCAGGCTGCGGCGATCTACGAAGCGATGCTGAGCATCTATCCGAGCGACGCACGTCTGCTCAACAACCTTGCACTTCTGCGCAACAACCAGGGTGAAACGACCGCCGCTCTGGAGCTGATGCGGCGAGCCGTCGAAAGCCGACCCGAGTACATCAACGCGCGCAGCAACTACGGCGAGCTGCTCGAAGAAAGCGGGCAGCCTGCCGCCGCTGCGGCGCAGTTCGAAGCCATTCTCAAGCTTGCGCCCGACGGCGACGCCAGCCAACAGGCGCGGCAACGCCTGGCCGCCTTACGTTCGCGACTCGCGCCGCCACTGAACAAGCAGACGCATGCCGATTGGCCCACTCCATCCTCCGTGGTGTTGGTCACCGTCGATACGCTGCGCGCCGACGCCGTGTCGGACAGTGCCTCGGAGCTGCCCTCGACGCCGTTCGTGCAGCAGCTGGCGGCAGACGGGATACGCTTCGATCACGCCTACGCGCCGAGCTCGTGGACGGCGCCTTCGATGGCTTCGTTGTTCACCGGCCTCATGCCGAGTGTACACGGCATCGTTACAGGCGTCGCTCGTGAAGGTCAGATCGTCAACCAGGATGTGCTCGCCGACTCGCTGACCACACTCGCCGAGACCTTCCAAGCCGCCGGTTATACGACGATCGGCGTGCCGTCGAACTTGCACCTGGCCGCCGCACTCGGCTTCGCGCAGGGCTTCGATCACTACAGCGCGCCGGACTTCAAGCCCGCGCCCGCGGTAAATCGCGAGGTCGAAGCGCAGCTCGAAAGCACCTTCGGCAGCGACTGGAAAACCGCCTGGAAGCAACGGCCGGTCTTCCTGTGGATCCACTACTTCGATCCACACGATCCCTACGAGCCCCGACAACCTTGGCTGAGCCGCTACGCGCCCGATTACGATCGCTGGCGCAGGCAGTTTCCCGTCGCGGCGCCGGTTGCCGAGCTACGTCGCAGGTTGGCTCACCCCGATCCCGCCACGCGGAGCCACGGGCGCGCCTTGTATCTCGCCGATACCAGTTTTTTCGACGATCACTTTCGCCAGCTGGGGGAAGAAATCGGACTGCTTGACGACAACGTGCTGCTGATCGTCACCGCCGATCACGGTGAAGAGCTCGGCGATCACGGCAGCTGGGGCCACGCCCATACGCTGTACGAGGAGCTCGTCCACATTCCCCTGATCGTGCGTTGGCCGGCGGCACTGGCACGCGGCAAACGCGTCGACGCCGCCGTCAACCTCGTCGACGTCTATCCGACGCTGTCACAATTGGCGCGGCTCAATGCCGGCAGCAGCGGTCAGGGTCGCAGTTTGGTTCCCCTGCTGCGCGGTGAACCGTCACAAGGCGAACGTCCGGTCTACTCCGAGCTCCATCCGCCGCGACCGAATCTGCGAAGTGTTCATGACGGAAAATGGAAATTGATCAGCTCCGCGGATGCCGTTGCTCGGCGACAGCTCTTCGACCTCGATGCCGACCCTGGAGAGCACAACGATGTCGCCGCGGATCACCCCGACGTCGTCACCCGACTTCTGTCTGCAGTCGAGCACTGGCAGGCAACATTGCCGTCGCGACCCAGCGACGCCAAGCGCGTACCGGTGGAAGACGAAGGCGTGAAAGAACGAATGCGAGCATTGGGCTACTTGGAATAGGGCCGGATGGGATGGACGATTCGCCATCGATGATCCTCCGAATTACATCTGCAGCCAAGGCCGCCCATCGCAATCCCCTTGGCGAGTTGCCAATCCCAGGCAACCCGGTGTAACCGGGGCCTATGGCTGCAGCCAAGAAGAACGCCCTGGTTCAACTGTTCTGGAAGGTCCACCCTGCTCTCTATCGCTGGAGCGGCGGGCGCATCGGCGGCAAGCTCATGAACCTGCCGGTGCTGTTGCTGACGACGCGCGGGCGGCGCAGCGGCGACGAGCGCACCAAGGCACTGATGTACGTGCCGGACGGCAAGAATTTCGTCGTCATCGCCTCCTACCTCGGAGAGCCGCGCCATCCGGCTTGGTGGCTCAACTTGCAAGCCAACCCGCAAGCGCAAGCCGTCATCGGCAGCTCCACCATCACGGTCCGCGCCCGCGAGGCCGAAGGTCCGGAACGCGAGCGCCTATGGAAAGAAGTCGTACGCCGTCAGGCAGACTATGCAGAGTATCAGAGCCGCACGCAGCGGCGCATACCGGTAGTGGTTCTCGAGCCTGTCGACTAGACGAATCGCACACGCGAGCGCGGAACACGTAGAGCTTCCGCGCCAACGTGAACGAGCTCGATCGAAGAGGTGCGGACATTGGAATCCAGTCGCTCTGCGTCACCCCGCCGCGGCTCGGGAATCCAATTCCTGCTGACCTGCACCGCCATCTTCGCAAGCGCCATCGCGTTCCGCTTCTACGCGCGCGTCGAGTGGCCGTGGTTCGCTTTGGGGTGGATCGGTTTCGTGCCGTGGCTATGGACTCTCGACCGAGCTCCGTCGTGGCGCGCTGCCCTAATCGCCGGCGTTCTCATGTGCGAGGCATTCACCCTCGCGGTTTTCAGTTGGTTCGCCGTCGCCATCCAGAACTACACCGGCGCGTCGCTGGTTCTCTGCGTCGGCATCGTCCTGCTGCTGGCCCCGCTGCTGCAACCGCAGCTTTGGATGTTCGCGCTGTTGCGCTGGTGGATTGGGCGCTGCAGCGCACCGTCGTGGAGGCCGAAGATCGTCATCGGGGCTTGCGTCTACGTCGGGTGCGAATGGCTCTGGCCCAAGCTGTTCGGCGACACGATCGGTCATGGATTCTTTGCCTCGCGTCTGCTGCGCCAAGCCGCCGACCTGGTCGGAGCACACGGGCTGACATTTGTTTTGATCGTGGCCAACGAGTGCGTGCTCGAAGCGCTCATGCGGCTTCGGCGTGGCGACCACCCCCTGACCCCCTCCTTGGCAAGGAGGAGGTTCTTACCACCGCTCATCATCCCTGCCTCAATCATTGCCGTCCTCTCGATCTACGGGGCGGTTCGTATCGCCCAGCTCACCAACGGGGTGGACGCGAAGCCGGTAACAGCGGCACTCATCCAAGCCGACATCAGCCGCTACGAACGACTGGCGGCGCAGCTCGGCACCTTCGACGCCGTGCGCACGATTCTCGACGCGCACTTCAAACTGACGGCAGCGGCGCTGGAACGCACTGCCGTTGATTTCGCCGTCTGGCCCGAAACCGTCTATCCTACGACCTTCGGTTCACCGAAAAGCGAGGACGGTGCGGCCTTCGACCGCGAGATCGCTGCCTTTGCCGCCGATCACAACCTGCCGCTGATCTTCGGCGCCTACGACGTCGAGAACGAACGCGAGTTCAACGCCGCATTCTTCCTGCAGCGCGACGACAACCGCCAGCTGTCGTTCGAAACCTATCGCAAGGCATCGCTATTCCCGCTCACCGAACGCGTACCGGCGTGGCTCGATATCGAACCGGTGCGCCGCCGGCTACCGTGGTTGGGGACATGGAAACCCGGTGCCGCTCCCGACGTCGTGGTGCTGCGGCTCAACGAAGGTCGCACGCTCAAGGTTGCGCCGTTGATCTGCTACGACGCCGTCGATCCGCGCCTGACTATCGACGCTGTGCGCCACGGGGCCGAGATGATCGTGACGATCTCCAACGACTCCTGGTTCGCGTCCGGCGGCGGCCCGCGCTTGCATCTGGTCGTCTCGGCGTTCCGCACGCTGGAAACACGGCGACCCCAGGTGCGCGCCACCAACACGGGAATCTCCGCAATCATCGATGCGACCGGTGACATCGCCGCGCTGGCGGATGTCGGCGAGCGCACCGCTTTGATCGCCAGTGTCGCTCCGGCAGACCATCGGCAGACCTTGTTACTGGCCTGGGGCGATTGGTTTCCGCCGGCGGCGTTCGTGTTGGCGGTGGCCGGGCTGGTCCGGGTTAGAGGCCAGAGTCGAAAGTTTGTTCAGAAAGTCGGCAACGCCTGCATCCAGAATCCCCCCTAGCCCCCCTTTGAAAAAGGGGGGGATAATGTCCGTCCCCCTTTTCCAAAGGGGGACCGCAGGGGGATTCACTGTGGTCGTTTCATTGTCACCGTGAGCTTGAATCTGGTTCAACCGTTGTCATCCGCCAGCGACTTGCCCGTCAAGCGCTCCATGCCGCCGAGCATGAGCTGCGTAACGAACTCGGTCGTCCCTTCGATGTCGAACGGCTTGCGATCGAGCATGTGCACTCCCAGCTCTGCAGCCAAAGCCACCGCCGCCCGCGCCAATCGTTCGATGTCGATCGGCGGCAGTACACCTTCCTTTTCTTTGGCGCGCAAATCGGCGATCAGCTCTTCAACCGCTGGCTCGAGGATGGCGCCGGCCCCCAGCAAGGTCATCTCGCCGGCGTTGCGCGCCATCATCTCGACGAGCGTCTGCTCTTCGGCATAGAGACGGAAGCAGGTCAGGAACGACGATCGCAGCAGCTCTTCCGTCGTGCGCGCCTCCATCCGTGTCGCGTGGACCCGAGCTCGCATGCGCTGCGTGAACTCTTCCATGATCGCCTGCAGGACCGATTCCTTGTCGGGGAAATAGTTGTAGAACGTTCCGGCCGCCAACTGAGTGCGCCGGATGATGTCGCGAATGGTGGCAGCGCCGTACCCGAGCTCGCTGAAGACCTCGCGGGCTGCCGACAGGATGGCGTTGCGATTGCGTAGCGCGTTACGCTCGCGCTTGCGCAGCGGCTCCGCCGGCTTTCCCGGAACGCCACCTTCGCTGTACGCGAGCAAGGAGACGCTCCGGCGGTCGGGGCTCTTGCGCCGTGCGCGAACCCGCCGCTTGCTCGGCCTCGATCCGCGACGCGAGGATCTCATGCAGCACCCGTGTCTCGGAACACACCCGCAGCATCGGGAGCAAAGGCTTCGTAGAGAAAGCGCTCCTGCGGCTTCTCGGAGGCGGTTTTCGGAATCTCGTCGACAACTTGGATGTACGAAGGGACGAAGTTCGGCTCCAGCGATTTGCGGCACGCAGCGAACAATGCCGCGGGCTTGAACCCGGTCCGATCGACCGGCACCACCGCCGCCACGACATCCTTTTCTCCCGGCGCCCCCGAGGCTGCAGGTACGCCGTAGACGAACACGTCGCTGACGGCAGGATCTTCGGCGATGGCCTTTTCGACGAAACCCGGATTGATGAAATCGCCGTTGTGACGAATCCCACCGCCCTTGCGGAAGTCGAAGAAGAACCAACCGTTCTCGTCGGTGTGTCCGATGTCGCCGCTACGCAGCCACCCGCCGCGCGTCTTTTCGGCCGAAGCCTTCTCGTTGCCGTAGTACTCGACGCTGGCCTTGGCGCCGAACGGGCGCGAACAGACCTCGCCCATGACTCCGGGCGGGCATTCGTGGTCGTTGTCGTCGAGGATTTTCATTTCCATGCCCACAACCGGTTTGCCGAAAGAACCGATCGGCCCCTCGCCAATCGGCTTCATCGCCATTCCGCCTTCCACCGCTGCGTACCATTCGAGGATGCGCACATCGAAACGCTTCTCGAAGGCCTCCCAGATGCCGGCCGGCATTCCGGCGCTGGTGACGAAGCGCACCGGGTTGTCGGCATCGTTCGGACGCCGCGGCTCGCTGTAGATCGCCGTGGCCATGCCGCCGAGGAGCGAGAACACGGTGCAGCCGTGACGCCGACATACGTCCCACAAACGCGACTTGGTAAACTTGCGGCTGAACACCGCGCCCAGCTCCATCATCAACGAGGGCGCGAGAGTCACCGCTTGGGCGTTGCCGTGCGTCAACGATAGACCGGTGTACGGACGGTCTCCGGATTGGTAGCCGGCCAGCACGCCCAGCATCGCCATGGCGCCGAAGCGCTCGTTGGGAAAGACCACGCCTTTGGGGTCGCCGGTGGTCCCCGACGTGTAGACGATCTGCAGCGGGTCGGCCCCCGACTCCAAGCGGATGTCCATCGCCGCCGCAGGGCGCGCCAACACGGCGCGCAATGAATCGGTCGCCGGCGTCGAAGCAACGGTCTCTGTCGGCACGCCCTCGCCCGTCTCGAGAGCCAGCGTCCAACGCAGATCCGGGCATTGCTGGCGCACCGGCACGACGTAGCCGAGGCAATAGTCGGCGCAAACGATGCCGCGGCAGCTGGCATTGCGCAGCATGAAGGCAAGCTTCTCGCCGCGCGTGCGTGGATCGAGCGGCACCATGACACACCCCGTGATCGAAGCGGCAATCATGGTTTCGACGTACTCGGGATGATTGCGCATCATCAGGCCGAAGCGGTCGCCGCGCCGCATGCCGTAAGCGATCAGCGCCGCGGCGATACGATCGGCGTTGGCGGAGAGGTCGGCGTAGGTACGCACCTCGTCGGGCGTGGCCTCGTCATCCAACGTTAGATGCTCGAACGTCAGAACCTTGAAATCCGGCCGGCTCGTGGCCTTGTCGCGAATCAGATCGGCCAGAATCATCGGGCTCGGCTGGCGCATGGTCTGCCTCATGCTTGATTCACCGGATTGGTAGCGCAGGTTTCCGGCCCCTCGCCGCACAGTCGGAGAGGGGAACAAGGGGTGAGGTCCTGCAGTGCGTTGCAATCAGTTCGAAGCATTTTGCCCGCGCCGTCAGGCCTGAAGAATGGAAACGCACATTGCGGCAACGTCGATGCCGATGTTGCCGCCGCCGTTCTGCGCCAGGCCCAGCTTCGCGCCCTGTACCTGGCGAGATCCGGAACGTTCTTGCAATTGTTCCGTGAGCTCGACGATCTGTGCCACACCGGTGGCGCCGACCGGGTGACCCTTGCGCAGCAACCCGCCGGAGGTGTTCACCGGTTGACGGCCGCCCAGCTTGGTAACGCCGTCCTGCACCAGGCGTCCGCCTCCACCCTTGGGACAGAGCCCGAGATATTCGTATGCCAGAATTTCACCGGGTGCCGACGCGTCGTGCAGCTCTACGACGTGGATGTCACTCGGCCCGACGCCGGCTTCCTCGTAGGCTTGTCGCGAGCTCACTTCGCCGGCGCCGTCTTCGTCGGGAGCGTGATCCCAACCGGAGACGAGGACGGTCGAGACGACGCGAACCGGTTTGTTGATACCGAGCTGGCGCGCCTTGGCCGGGCTCACCAAGATGGCGGCAGCAGCGCCGTCGCCGATCGGTGAGCACATCGGCCGTGTCAGCGGCTCGGCGATCATCGGTGCGGCGAGAACTTGTTCAACGGTGAGTGCCTCACGAAATTGCGCCCGTGGGTTGAGGCTGCCGTGGAACGAGTTTTTCGCCGACACCATGGCAAACTGCTCCACCGTCGTGCCGTAGCGTTGCATGTGAGCACGCGCGACGGCGGCATAGATGTCCATGAACATCGACCGCTTCTCACCGGCTCCCGCCGCACCGGCGCTGCCACCGCTGGCGGCAGCACTCTTTTGCAAGCTTTCCATGATGGCCTGCATGAACTCGACGTCGACCGCACCGGAAAACGCCGAGAAGCTCTTCTTGCGATCCTCGCTGTAGAGCTTCTCGACGCCAAGCGCGAGCACGATGTCGTTGGCGCCGGCGGTGACCATCGCCGCCGCCTGATGAAATGCGGTCGAACCGCTGGCGCAGGCGTTCTCGACGTTGACCACCGGGATCTTACCCACTCCGAGCGAGCGTAGAATCACCTGTCCGCGAATGCACTCCTGGCCGGTGACCAACCCGGCCGCCGCATTGCCGACGTAGGCGACCTCGATGTCCTGCAGGCGGATGCCCGCATCTTCCACAGCGCGTTGCACCGCTTCCGCGCCGATAGCCTTGAAGCCGATCTCCAGGTGTTTGCCGAAGTGGGTCATGCCCACGCCGGCGATGAGCGCATTTTGTCGCATTTGGATGTTCTCCTCGCTTCGTTGCGTCTACGTTAGGAATCAGAGTAACCCGTGCCCCCTAATGCCGAGGGCGTTTTTGAGGTATTCGAGCTCGGCCTCACGCCAGGGCAGCGGCGCCGGGTCTTGCAGCATCTTGTCCGCCTTGAGCTCCTCGACGACCGCCGGCGATCGCGGGAACGGTGTGTCGTAGCGGTTCATCTGAAAGATCTTGTCGAACGGCAAGCGCGGGCGCTGGCCGCCGGCCTCTGGACTCTCGGCGGGATAGCCGACCGTCTGCAGCAACAAGATGCGACAGGTCTCCGGGAGGCCGAGACCGACTCGAATTTGTTCGCCGTAGGGCGTGCCGAGACAGCAGGTCCCCAAACCTTGTTCGAAGGCAACGAGAGTCGCTTGGGCAATTCCCTGGCCGCAATCGATCTCGTTGAGGCCGGGCTGTTTGAGCGACTCGCGAATGCCTTCGAAGATCGGAATGAGTTGCGTCTCGAGGGCTTGCTCCTTGTCCTTGCCGAAGCCCAGTGCGCCGGCCTTGAGAAGCTCGCGCAGGCGATTCGACTGGTCGTCGACGGCGGCGGTCTCGACGTACCAGACGATGACCACCGGGGCCAGGCGGATCTGATAGCCGGCGATCGGCGCCTGCAGAGCGTCGAGGGTCTCCTTCGGCGCGCTGTCGCGGAAGGCCACCAGGGCGCGCAAGCTTTGTACGTTGCCCCAGTGCGAGGCAATGCGCGCCGCCTCGAGCATGCGTTGAATCTTTTCGGGCTCCACCGGCTTGTAGGGCAAAAGGAAACGGATCGAACGGCGGCGGCCGATGACTTCTCTCAACTCCATTTGCAAGCCTCTCCTTTCAAACGCGATGGGGAATCGCGGCACGATACGTGTCGCTGTGCATCAGCAGAGCTTGTCGGCGGCGACCAGCGACAGCATGTCGTTGCAGCCGTCTTCGATGAGCGAAGCACGCGCGTCGCGCAGCAGCTTTTCGACCGGATATTCGCGGCTCAGGCCGTTGCCGCCGAAGACCTGCACCGCCGTGTGCGCGACGTCGAACGCGGCCTGCGTACAGAAGGTCTTGGACGCAATCGAGTACTCGAGCAGCTGCGGTTGCTGCGTGGCGTTGTACACGAAGACGCGGCGCGCCAGCGAACGCGCCGCTTCGGTTTGCTGGAACATGCGAAAGAGTTTCATCTTGACCGCCTGGTGACGGGCGATCGGCTGTCCGCCTTGGATGCGCTCCTGTGCGTACGCCAGCGAATGTTCGAGAGCGGCGCGCGCCAAGCCGACGAACGTGACGCCCATGTGGGCGTTCGCCATGGTCAGCACCATCTCGACGACCATCTGGTACGCCTCGGCTCCGACGATCATGTAGTTGGAAGGAATGCGCACGTCGTCAAAAAAGATCTCACCCTGGTTGAGGGCGCGTTGGCCGAGCTTGTCGAGCGGCGCGCCGCGCGAGACGCCCGGCAGGTCGAGCGGTACCAGGGCAACGCCGCCGTCGCGCAGACCATGGGACGGATCGAGCGTACAGAACAAGGTCGCGACCGTGGCCATGCTGCCGTTTGAAACCCAAGCCGCCTTCTGACCGCGGATGATGTAGTCGTCACCATCCTTGGTGGCGATGCAATCGGCGTGGATCTTGGCGTCGGCGAAAAACGATTGATTGAAGCCGAGCACGTCGCTGCCGTGATTGGGCTCGGTGATCGCCCAACAGCCGATCTCACGATTGCCCGGAGCGGCAAAGCGTTCGATGAGCTCGGGACGGCCAACGAGTCGCGCGAACATTCCGGGAAAGCCGGCGACGGCGAGACTGATCGCCAAGCCGGCATCGCCCCAACCGAGCTCCTCCTGGACCAAAGCGTGGATCCTCGCCAGCTTGGTCGTGCCGACCAGAGCGGGATCGGCGTTGACGGCTTCCAGCCCGAGGCCGCGATACTTCTCGAACACGTCCCACAGCACAGAGTTGCGGGCAATGACGTCGCCAGGGTTGGCGAGGCGGTCGAGGTGGCGTCCGGCGGGGCGCATGACTTCGGCCGCAAACTTGTGGACCGCCGACTGGATCGATCGTTCCTCTTCGCCCAGGTCAACGTCGATTTCCGCCAATCCCATGGTGACCTCCCTTTCAAATGTGACGCGTGTGTCATATTTCCTACTCGCCACATCAGCCTAGGTCAAGAAAAATATGACGCTGGCGTCAGATTTCCCCTGGTCCGACAAAATGCTGCGGCCGCACCTCTGGCGCCAATGCGGCCGCCGTCGTAAGAAAGCGGCGCATGGCCAACCATCCGATCGACGCCGACATCCGCCTTGCCGACGGCGACTTCTACTCCACCGATCCGCACAAGCACTTCGCCTGGATGCGGCGGCACGCGCCGCTGTACTGGGACGAAAAGGGCAGTGTGTGGGGCGTCACGCGCTACGACGACGTCATGCAGATCTCCAAAGACTCGGAGACCTTTTGCAACCGTCACGGCATGCGCCCGGATTCGCCGCCGATGCCGTCGATGATCAACCTCGACGACCCGGATCACAAGCGGCGCCGCGCCCTGGTCAACAAGGGATTCACGGCCAATCGCGTACGCGCCCACGAGCCGAAAGTGCGCGAGATCTGCGTTGACCTCATCGAGCGGGCTGCCGCCAAGGGCCGTTTCGACTTCGTGCGCGACATCGCCGCGCCGCTGCCGATGATCATGATCGGCGACATGCTCGGGGTCGAGCCGCAGGATCGCGACGACCTGCTACGTTGGTCGGACGACTTGATCCTCGGTGCCACGATGACGGCGCCGATGGAATACATCATGGCGGCGCAACGCGCCTTCGAGGAGTACGGCGCCTACCACCGCAAGGTCGTCGCCGACCGTCGCGCCCAGCCGCGCGACGATCTGATGAGCGTCCTCGTACACGCCAACATCGATGGCGACACTCTCAGTGACGACGCCCTGCTGCACGAATCGCTGCTGATCCTCGTCGGCGGCGACGAAACGACGCGGCATGTCATCAGTGGCGGCATGTACCAGCTGCTGCTGCATCCCGATCAGATGCACAAGCTGGCCGCCGATCCGGCGCGCGTTCCGACCGCGGTCGAAGAGATGCTGCGTTGGGTCACACCTATTCAGAACATGGCGCGCACGGCCACGCGCGACGTCGAGCTGCACGGGCAGACGATTCGCGAGGGCGACAAGGTGCTGTTGCTTTACCCGTCGGCAAACCGCGACGAGGACGTCTTCGCCGATCCGTTTCGCTTCGATATCGAACGCCAGCCCAACGAGCACCTCGCCTTCGGAGGCTACGGTGCGCATTTCTGTCTCGGCGCCAGCTTGGCGCGGCTGGAGCTCCGCATGATGTTCGAAGAAATCGCCCGGCGCCTACCGCGACTGCGGCTCGTACACGACGAACCGCCGCCGTTGCGACCGTCGAACTTCATTGTCGGCATCGAAGAAATGCCGGTGTCGGTGGATTAAGCCCCGGTCGATCCCGACGTGCTACGCCAAAGCCGCGTCGATCGCCGCGCACAGCTGTTCGTTGGGGAATGGCTTTCTCAGAACGCAGGCGGCTCCGAAGGCTTCGGCAATTTCGAGATAGTCGCTACGCACGACGCGACCGCCGCCCGACATGGCGATGATCTTGAGACCGGGGTAGTCGCGTCGCAGGGCGCGAATCGTTTCGATGCCCTCGACGTTCGGCATGATGATATCCGTAATCACCAGATCGACAGCGAGCTTCCGGAGCGTGCGCAACGCTTCTTCGCCGTCCTCCGCCTCCACAACCTCGTGTCCTAGCCGTTGCAAGGTGCGCCGCAGCATACTGCGAAAAGCAGCGTCGTCATCCACTAAGAGAATCTTGGCCATAGGGTTCATCTCCAGTTCGTAGTCACGGCTTGAGCCCGTCGGCCAGGTGTTGAACCGCAGAGCAAAGCTCGTTCACGGTGTCAGGTTTGTGAAGCAATACACGCACGCCGGAACCCAAGGCTGCCGCCCTGAGCTCCTCCGTGATGTATCCCGATGTCACGGCCACCGGCAGGTCGGGCCGCAAGCGCATCAACTCACGCGACAGATCCAGCCCCGACATTCCCGGCATGTTGAAATCCGTCACCGCCAAATCGAAGGCAGCGGGATTCAAGCGGACGGCAGCCAACGCCTCGCTGGCGTCGGTAAATCCGCTGACCTTGTAACCGCGGCGCTCGAGCAAGCGCGTGGTCAATGTCACCAGCGCCTCCTCGTCGTCGACGTACAACACATGCAAGCCGGCACCATTCGCGCTGGCTTCCACCTTGCGGCTCTCCGGCGCCGCAACTTCCTCCTTGCCGCGAGCGGCGGGGAAATACAGGTCGAAGGTTGTCCCGATACTCGACCGGCTGCTGACGCGAATCCACCCACCGTGAGCTTTGACGATACCGTGGACCACCGACAATCCGAGACCCGTACCTTCGCCCACCGGTTTGGTGGTGAAGAACGGCTCAAAGATCCGTTTCACCGTCGCTGCATCCATCCCGACGCCGTTGTCCGTCACCGACAATCGCACGTACTGTCCGGGCAAAGCGCCACGGGCGCTTTCACCGTCGACGGTTACGCCTTCGAGCCGGATCTCGATTCGTCCCTGCTCACCCTGCATTGCCCGCCACGAATTGGTGCAAAGATTCATCAACACCTGATGAATCTGGGTAGGGTCGGCGAGCACGTTGGGCGTTTCGGAATCGAAGGTGGTTGACAGCTCGACACCCGCTGGCAACGTCGCGCGCAGGAGTGCCAAGGCTTCCTGGACCACGGGACGTAGCGAAATGACGCTGCGCTGCGGGACCTGAGGGCGACTGAAGGTGAGGATGCGCTGCACGAGCTCCTTGGCGCGACAGCTGGCTTTGAAAATTTCCTCCAGACTCTCCATCGCCGCGTGGCCGGCGCCGATGTCCTGTTCGGCCAGCACAACGTTGCCGATGATCGCACCCAGGATATTGTTGAAGTCGTGCGCAATGCCACCCGCCAGGGTTCCGAGAGCTTCCATCTTTTGCGCCAGATTGAGCTGGGCTTCGAGGTGCGCCCTCGCCTCTTCGGCCTGCTTGCGGTCGGTGATGTCCTGCTTGACGGCGATGAACTGGGAGACGACGCCGTTCTCGTCGCACAACGGCGTAATGGTCAGATCCTCACAGTAAAGGCTGCCATCCTTGCGGCGATTGATCATTTCGTTCGACCAGACGCGTCCGCTGAGGACGGTATCCCAAAGATCTTTGTAGAATTCCCGCGAGTGTTGCCCCGATCTCACGAGCTCACGGGGATTCTTGCCGACGGCTTCGTCGAGAGTGTACCCAGTCAGCGTCGTGAAGGCACGATTGGCCCATTGAATGACGCCGGCGCGATCTGTAATCACGACGGCGTTGGCCGCAGCTTCGAGCGCGGCGTTACGCGACAACAGCTCAAGCTGGGCAAGCTTCGTCTGCGTCATGTCGATGTGCGAGCCGAGAAGGCGAATCGGCACGCCGTCGACATCGCGCTGCACCGAAGCGTGACTCATGATCCACAAGTAGGCTCCATTCTTGTGGCGGAAGCGAAACTCGAGGTCATATTCGTTGGTGCCTTCCGACATCGCCTTCTGTGCCGCCTGTTGACAGCGCTCGAAGTCTTCCGGATGGACGCGACTCTGCCATTCGCCGAACGAAGTCGAAATCTCGTCGTCGCCGTAGCCGACTTGGCGTTTCCATTCCGCCGAGTACTGCACGGTGCCGGTGCGAAGATCGACGTCAAACAGGCCGATGTTGGCGGCGGCAACGGCGAGCCGCAGTCGCGCTTCATTTTCCTTCAAACGCTCATGCGTCTGCCGCAGCTCGTCGATGTCGATCGCCGAGTCGCGACGTGACCGGCGTAACCACCAAAACAAACCGAGGCCCGCAGCCGCGCAAAAGATAAGCGCGCTGCTGACTACGATCGTTCCCCGACGCTTTTCTTGCGCCGGCGCCTGGACCTCAGTTCGATCGATTCGGACAACCCCAAACCTGTAGCGCTCCTGGAACCTTTCGTAGGAGGTCCGGCCGGCGATACCAATCGCGAGTGCCAGAATTCCGAAGCAAAGCAGAAGGAGGTATCGGATCCGCCGCTCGTTGATACGGTCGCGGCTCGGGCGGACAGGCGTAGCATCCTCCATGCCCTATTTGGACAAGAGGACCATCGGTTGAATGCGGCCGAAAGATGGGCCGAACCCTTCGCAACAGCAGGAAATCGCCTGGCGCGGCGACTACGTCGGCGACCAGTTCGAAAAGGAGCCGCCTCTCGGAAGAGGCATTCGATTGCCGAATCCCGTCATCTCGTCGAAATTCCGCCATCCACCGGGATCACCGTACCGGTCACATAGGCCCCGGCCCTCGACGCCAGATAAATCGCCACGCCAGCCATGTCTTCCGGCTCGCCGATACGCCCAAGCGGGCACGAGCCGATGATGGCATCGCGGAACCGATCGAGGGTCTCAGCCATCATCTTGCTCTCGAACGGGCCCGGGGCCACCGCGTTCACCGCGATTCCGCGACTCGCAAGCTGTATCGCCAGTACCCGCGTCATGTGGTGTACGGCCGCCTTGCTCGCCGAGTAGGCATAGGTTTCGAGCAACGGCGGCTTGAGGCCGTCGATCGACCCGATATTGATGACGCGCGCCGGATCACCTGGCTTCGCGGCCTTCTCGAGTTGCGGCAGCAGAGCCCGCGTCAGGTGAAAGACGCTCTTGAGGTTGAGCGCCAGCACTTTGTCCCAAGCCGAATCGGGATACTCTGCAATCGGCGCACCCCAGTTGGCGCCGGCATTGTTGACGAGAATGTGCAACGCCGGCTCACGCGCCGCGACCGCGGCGGCGAGTCGGTTGCACTCCGCTTCGCTTGCCAGATCGGCAGGCAAGGAAATGCAGGCACCATGCTGCGACAGCTCGGCCGCAACTTTGTCGCAGACCTCCTGCTTGCGCGACGAGATGTAGACTTTGGCGCCGTTCTCGACGTAGCCGCGGGCGATCATCAAACCGATGCCTCGCGAGCCACCGGTGACGAGAGCGACCTTGCCTTGAATGGAAAACAAATCTTTCACCGCAGAGCCTCCCTTATGGATTGCGCCCGGCCTATCACGCGGGCAAACGGCTGCCTAGCGGATCGCGGCAAGACCACCTTTGACTTGCCAACGGCAAGCGTAGATTCTTGTCGGCGTGAAAAATCATTCGCTCCCCAAAGAGGTCACGACGGTCCTGTTCGATGTTGGCAACACACTACAGCATCTGGATCACGCCTTCATCGCCGCACGCATCTGCGAGCGCAGCCACAAAGTAGGGGTGGGCGATGTGATGACCGCGGAGCTGGCGGCGAAGCGCGCCATCGACGCGCTCTTTCACGGCAACAACGGCGGTAACGATACGACGCGCCAGCGCGGATACTTTGAAACCATCATGGATACGCTTTCCGTACCTGCAGAAGCAGCCGCACGTGTCGTCGAAGATCTGCACGCCGAAAACGCGCAGCGGATGCTTTGGAGGGTCATGCATCCCGAGACCCCGAGAGTGCTCTCCGAGTTGCGCGACCGCGGCTTCAAGCTCGGCGTCGTGTCGAACTCCGACGGCCGCGTCGCCCAGTCGCTGGCAACAAGCGGCATCGCCGACTCCTTTGCCGTCATCGTCGACTCGCACGTCGTCGGTGTCGAAAAACCCAAGCCGAGAATCTTCGAAATTGCGCTCGCCGGCTGTGGCAGCAGCCCCGTGGAGAGCGTCTACATCGGCGACATCTACGAAATCGACGTTCGCGGCGCGCGCGCGGCCGGACTCCATCCCGTTTTGCTCGACCCGCTCGATCACTACACCGATGCCGACTGCTTACGGCTGCGGTCGCTCGTCGATCTGCTGGCGCAACTGCCGAGCAAAGCGCCGATCGCGAGAACAAACGATTAGCCCCAGTCAGACGGAAATGACTCACCACGGAGACACGGAGGCTCAGAGAATCACGGGGAAGAAGGCTGTTTGGTTCGCTGCGGGCAAGTCCATTCCGAGACAGACAAACGCTGGAGGAAGTGATGCAAGAAGTTTTGATCATCGAAGCGGTTCGTAGCGCCATCGGGCGGCGCAAAGGCGGGTTCAGTGGCGTGCATCCGGCAGATCTTCTCGGCGCCGTGCAACGCGCCGCGGTCGACCGTTCGGGCATCGACCCCAGGGATGTCGGGCAAGTCGTCGGCGGTTGCGTGTCGCAGGTTGCCGAACAGTCGTTCAACATCGCCCGCTGCGCCTGGTTGGCGCAGGGGCTACCGATGGAGGTGGCGTCGACCACGGTTGACAGCCAGTGCGGCTCGAGTCAGCAGGCCACCACCTTGGCGGCCGGCTTGATCGGTTCGGGCATCGAGGAAGTCGCTCTGGCCTGCGGCGTGGAAATGATGACGCGCGTGCCGCTTGGTTCGAACTCGAAGGGCGGCTCGCCTTTGTCGAAGAGCTATCGCCAACATTACGCGCTGGCATCGCAGTTCAAGGGCGCCGAGTTGATCTCGAAGGAATTCGGCATCAGCCGCGACGACACCGATCGCTTTGGCCTGCGCAGTCAGACGTTGGCCAATCAGGCGTGGAACGAGGGTCGATTTACGCGCGAAATCATCCCCATCGAAGCACCCGTGCTCGACGAAGCCGGGCAGCCGACCGGCGAGAAGCGCATCGTCGCCAGAGACGAAGGCCTGCGCGCCACCTCGCTCGAAAAGCTTGCGGCCTTGAATCCCGTCGAACCCGACGGCATCCATACCGCGGGCACCGCTTCACAGGTCTCGGACGGCGCTTCGGCGGTCTTGCTGGCGTCACCCGCGGCGGCACAACGCTTGGGACTGAAAGCGCGCGGACGCATCGTGGCAACCACGTTGGTCGGCGTCGATCCGGTGACGATGCTGAAGGGACCGATCCCAGCCACCGAAAAGGTCCTGCAACAATCCGCTCTCAAGATCGATGACATCGACGAGTTCGAGGTCAACGAAGCGTTCGCCTCGGTGGTGCTGGCGTGGATGAAGGCCTGCCATCCCAATCCGGAACGCGTCAACCCCAACGGCGGCGCCATTGCTCTCGGTCACCCAACGGGCTGCACGGGTGCCCGATTGATCACCACCGCACTGCACGAGCTCGAACGTACGCAGCGGCGTTACGCGCTGATCGCCATGTGCTGCGGCGGCGGGCTCGGCACTGGGACGATCATCGAGCGCCTGTAGGCTGGAACCGCCATTTTCCGATTTTGGCGGTCGGGCCGGCCGGAGTCAGCGCCCTTGCCCGAAGCGCAATCGCTCTTTGCCTTCCAAGATGTTCGGGGTGATGAAGGCCTGACCGTCGGTGGCGTCCCACAGCGCGTTCGCGGTGGTGTAGTCACCGCCGTTGAACCAAGCCGTCGTACCGCCAACCCCGGCCATCACGGCGGTAACGGCGAGTCTAGCCGGTACGTAAAAGACGTTGAACATCGCCGCGGCAACGGCAATGCTGACGTCGTGACCAGGCTGCGGCGGGCCAACCTCGACCTGTGGGTTCTGCTGGGCCGCCCACAAAGGCGCCGCGCAACCGAGGGTCAGGGCCATGAGGAATCCAAAAGCTCTCCGTCGCATGTGATCGTTTCCTCCTGGCGAATCAGACTACGCCCTGAAGATCGCCTTGTCATGCGGATTTTCGTTGCCGCGTTGTCCCCTCTTCGCAACAACCAACTCAGGCAGCCTCCACCTCCATCCTCAATCGACCAAGCGCCGCAACTCGTGATAGCTTGCACCTGTAGCGAGCCGGCACAGTGCCGGCATCGAGGCAGCGTATGGACATGATCGGCCGCGAAATCCTCAGTGACGAAGAAGCTTCGGCAAACTACCGGATGCGTGAAGTGCGGCTGCGACACAGCGGCGAGGTGAGCTGGGAAGTGGTCGACGCCAACACCGGTGTTTGCGTCGCCACCGGCTTGTCGAACCGCGAAGAAGCCATCCGCGTCGTGCGCGGCTGGGAACGTCTGAGTCAGAAGATCGAAGGCGGCCTCAGCGGCCACATCCTGTTGCACTGATGGACCTCGCCGGCAAGCACGCGATCGTCACCGGCGGCGCCTCGGGCATCGGCCGCGGCATCGCGTTGCGGCTGGCGCGCGCCGGAGCCGACGTGGCGCTCTTTGATGTGAATGAGGATGGCCTGCAAACCGTCGCGCACGAGGTCGAGAGCTGCGGACGCCGCAGTGTCACGGCAAAGGTAGACGTCAGCGATTCCGCCGCCGTGCGCGACGGTGTCCATCAAGTGCGGCGCGAATTCGGTGTGCTCGACATTCTGGTTTGCTCGGCCGGTATCTGCACCTTCGTGCCGTTTCTGCAGATGGACGACGCGACGTTCGACCGCATGCTGGCCGTACACGTACGCGGAGTGTTTCTGTGCTGTCGAGAGGTTGCTCCCGACATGATTGCCGCCGGCCGCGGTCGCATCGTCAACGTCGCTTCGGTAGCGGGGCTGAACGGCGGCGGAGCCGGACTGGCACACTACGCGGCCGCCAAAGGCGGCATCATCGCTCTGACGAAGGCGTTGGCGCAGGAGCTTGGGCCGGCGGGCGTCACGGTCAACGCCATTGCCCCCGGACTCATCGACACGCCGATGGTTCGCGGCTCAGGCATGGCCGACGACTTCATCCGGCAGATCGGCCAGCGCGTCCCGGTACGGCGCGTCGGCCAACCCGACGACATCGCGGCCGCTTGCGCCTATCTGGTCTCCGACGACGCCGGATTCATCACCGGCCAAGTCATCAGTCCAAACGGCGGCGGTTACCTTTGAGCACAATGCCCGCCGAGGTAGCGGCGTAGGCGTGCGCCCAGCCCTTCGCTGTCGGCGCCGCTCGCCGTCACCGCCGGCTCCAGCGGGCGGTCTTCCGCCAACTCGCCCCACCAGACGATTTCACCGGTCTGGATTTGCGCCAACTGCCGCAACGCCGGCACGAGCCGTTGCTCGATGAAGAAGCGGCCAGGGTCGACGTGCTCGTCGAGCATGACGTCCATCTGCCGTACGTAGTTTTCGGCAGTCGTGGCGCTCACCGGCATCGACATCACGCTCGTGATCATCGACACCACCGCCGTCATCGCCTCGCCTTCGAGGCGCCCGAGGCAAGCGTCGGCCGCAACACGCGCTGCATCGTCGGCGGTGTCGATCATGAACGACAGCGACAAGTAACGCATCGTCGCCTGGGTCTTGGGTTTGGATACGCGGCACAGCCCCCGTAGCGGCTCGGCATCGGCGCGTGGGCATTGGATTTCGAAGAACGCCACCATCTGCTCGTGATCGAAGACGTGCACGAAGTCTTCCATCAAGTCGATCCGCCGGGTCATCGGTTCCTTCTCCTTCGGACTGCGTCGAATATCACGCCGGTACGGGGGGTGGCTACGTGAAATCGAGTCGGGGGATTTGGAGTATTGCACCGACCGTGTACGATACTCTCGACTGTCGACTGCCATCACAAGAAAGGACCCCAATGAGATACTTGCACACGATGGTGCGCGTCACCGACCTCGAGCAGTCGCTCGATTTCTACTGCAACAAGCTGGGGCTCAGAGAAATGCGACGGCATGAGGTGCCGGCCGGGCGTTTCACGTTGGTCTTTCTGGCTGCGCCGGGCAATGACGACGCACAGGTCGAGCTAACCTACAATTGGGATCCGGAAACCTACGGCGGTGGCCGCAACTTCGGCCACGTCGCCTACGAGGTCGACGATATCTACGCCGTCTGCCAGCGCTTGATGGACAAAGGCGTGGTCATCCATCGACCGCCGCGCGACGGGCGCATGGCCTTCGTCCGTTCCCCCGACAAAATCTCCATCGAGTTGTTGCAGAAAGGCGACGCCTTGCCTCCGAGTGAGCCGTGGAAATCGATGCCGAACACCGGCGCGTGGTGAGAGACCCTATGGTTGCTTGCCCTGGGACAATTGATTCTTGCAAGCGTCCGAAAGGTCAGCGACGTGTTGCTTCAGGCAGCGGCGAACCCGCCCGGCACCGCGCTGCACGTCTTTGCAGAACTTCTCGACGTCGGCGGCACACAGGTTGCGTTTCTCGGCGGCAGCCGTTCGTCGCTCGACGCGCGCGCGACAGGCGGAAGACAGCTCCTTGATGTGTTGCGCCAAACAGTCGCGCACTTTGCCACTGCCGGACGGAACATCCTTGCAGAATTTTCCGATGTCACCGGCGCACGGGCGCGGTTGCGCCGTGGCGACAGTTGCTGCACAAAGCACCGCACCAAACATCATGAACCGCATCGCTCGCTTCAGGCTCATCGCTCCTCCTCTTGATTCCCGGTTGCACCAGCAGCGCTCGCACAAGAGCGCCATCGCCGCCGCAACATAGCCTAAAGAGGCGGCCGCAAGCGAGCCTGATTCGCGAGATCGATGCGCGCTTGACGCAAGCGACGCAGCATGAATAGGTCGACCGGTTTCACGATTCCAGAAAGGAGCATCCAGCAACATGGACTTCGCATACTCCAAGAAAGTGCAAGACCTTCAGCAGCGCGTGCAAGCGTTCATGGACGAGCACATCTATCCAAACGAAAAACTCTATGCCGAGCAGGTTGCGGCCAGCCGTTGGCAACAACCGCCGATCATCGAAACGCTCAAAGCCAGGGCGCGCAGCGCCGGCCTGTGGAACCTGTTCCTACCGGAAAGTAAACACGGTGCGGGTCTGACCAATCTCGAGTACGCACCCTTGTGCGAAATCATGGGGCGCTCGCACATCGCTCCGGAGGCCTTCAACTGCGCCGCCCCGGATACCGGCAATATGGAAGTCATCGACCGCTACGGCACGTCCGCCCATCAGGAACAATGGCTGAAGCCACTGCTGGCCGGCGAGATCCGCTCGGCCTTCGCGATGACCGAACCCGAAGTCGCTTCCTCCGATGCCACCAACATCCAGTGCAGCATTCGCCGCGACGGCGATCAGTACGTCATCAATGGACGCAAGTGGTGGACCTCCGGCATCTTGCATCCGCACTGCAAGATCCTCATCGTCATGGGCAAGACCGATCCCAACGCGGCGCGCCACGAGCAACAGTCGCAAATCCTCGTACCGTGCGACACACCGGGGATCAAAGTCCTACGGCACCTACCGGTATTCGGCTACGACGATGCACCGCACGGTCATGGCGAGGTGCTCTTCGAGGACGTTCGCGTGCCGGCTTCGAACCTGCTTCTCGGCGAAGGCCGCGGCTTCGAGATTGCGCAAGGCCGGCTCGGCCCCGGGCGCATCCATCACTGCATGCGCGTGATCGGTGTCGCCGAACGCTCCCTCGATGCGATGTGCAAACGCGTCAAGAGTCGCGTGGCGTTCGGCAAACCGATCGCCGAACAAACCGTCACCCTCGAGCGCGTCGCCGAAGCTCGCATCGCCATCGAACAAGCCAGGCTGTTGGTGTTGAAAGCGGCGTACATGATGGACACGGTGGGCAACAAGGTGGCGCGCAAGGAGATCGCCATGATCAAGGTCGCCGCTCCCAACATGGCGCTGAAAATCATCGACTGGGCGATCCAGGCGCATGGTGGAGCCGGCGTCTGCGACGACTTCGGCCTGGCGTACGCTTGGGCGGGAACCCGCACGCTGCGGCTGGCCGACGGACCCGACGAAGTCCATCGCAACCAGATCGGCAAACTCGAATTGAGAGAACACGACTGAGGTGATTGCTCATTGCCACGTGCGGCGGGATCGGGCGCACGCTTGGCGCTCTTGCTTCGGCTGCTCATGAATCGTCCGGGTTTCGCTCCATGACCCAATCCGCCGACAAGCACGTCCTTGTCGTCGACATGGGCTCGGGCAGCGCCAAGGTGGCGCTGGTGTCGCAACACGGTAGAGTCGTTGCCTCCGCCATCGAGCACCTGCACACCCAGATGTTGCCGGGTGGCGGAGTCGAACAGGATCCTCGCGAATGGTGGAGCGCGGTCACCGCGGCGGCGAAGGCGACCGTCGCTGCCGCGGCGGTTCCGGCACAAAGCATTCTCGCGGTGAAGTGCACCGGCCAGTGGTCGGTTACTGTGCCGGTCGATGCCGACGGCACGCCGCTTCACAATGCCATTTCGTGGATGGACACGCGCGGCGGACCGTACAACCGCCGGCTGATGAACGGCACGCTCAGGGTCGCCGGGTACGACGTTTTCAAGCTGTGGCGCTACGTCAAGCTGACCGGGGGTTGTCCGGCACGTCTGGGCGTCGACGGCTTGGGACACATTCTCTTCCTCAAGAACGAACGCCCCGACGTCTACCGGCGAACGCACAAATTCCTCGAACCGATGGACTACTTGAATTTCCGCTTCAGCGGTCGGATGGTGGCGTCGTACGGTACGATGTTCCCGTATTGGCTCACCGATAACCGCGATCCGAATCGCATCGACTACGACAGCGGACTTTTGAACCTGGCCGGCCTCGAGCGGCGCCAGCTGCCGGATCTGCTGCCGGTCGACGCAGTCGTCGGAACGCTGCGCGCCGAGGTGGCTTCCGAGCTCGGGCTGTTGCCGTCGACGCGCGTCCTTGCCGGCGTTTGCGATGGCCCGGCCGCAACCGTTGGCGCCGGCACCGTCGCCGACTACCAGGGCTATTTCTATATCGGCACATCGGCGTGGATGAGCTGTCATCTGCCAAGAAAGAAGACCGACGTGCTGCACATGCTGTCGACGATGCCGGCCGCATTGCCCGGCCGCTACTCGCTGGTGGCTGAGCAGGGCATGGCGGGTCGCTGTCTGGAGTTCCTCAAGGACAACGTTCTCTTTCCCGATACCGCGCCCGGCGTGGCCGAGTTGTCCGATCCGTACGCCGTGCTCAATCAGCTGGCCCAGCAAGCTCCGCCGGGCTGCGACGGGCTGATCTTCACACCATGGATCAACGGGGTTTTGGTGCCCGCCGACGATCCGTACACGCGTAGCGCCTTCTTCAACCAATCGGCGCGCACGACGCGGGCTCACTACGCGCGCGCGGTGATGGAAGGCGTGGCGTTCAACCTCCGATGGTTGAAGGCGCCGATCGAGAAATTCATTGGCCGGCGCTTCGAGCACCTCAGCTTCATCGGCGGCGGTGCTCTCTCCGAAGTTTGGTGCCAGATTCTGGCCGACGTTCTGGGCTGCCCGATCCGTGCCGTCGCCAACTCACGCTACGCCAACGGCGTTGGCGCCGCGCTGGCGGCCTTCGCCGCTCTCGGTGAGATTCGCGTCGAAGACATTTCCGGTCGCATACAGATCGCCCGCGAGTACCAACCGATCGCCGCCAACCGCGGCATCTACGATGCCCACTTTCGCGAGTTCATGGAGCTCTACAAACGCTTGCGGCCGATCTATCGGCGCTTGAACCAGCGCGGATCGTGACCTCACACTCGTCCGCGACTCGCGCCTTTGCTCAGCGCCCCGGCAATCAGATGCGCGACGCGCAGCGGCTCCGGTATGCGCCCGTGCAGCGCAAAGCGATCGATCAACGCTTCGGCTTGAGCCGGCGTCAAACCAGCACGCTGGACGTAAACGCCCCGTAACGGCTCCATCGGGCCCGCCGCTTCGATGCGCCTCCACTTTTGTTTGCCGTTGACGACGCGCGTCAGCAAGGCGTTGCGGATCGCATCGAGGTCGGGCTGGCGCCGCGCCACCACCAGGATCGGAAGGTCGAGGCGCTCGTGAAGTGCGGCAACGTCGACGACATTGAAGCCACCGAAGGCGATACCTTGCAGCAAGACCGCCTGCACGTGCTCGGCAAAGCGAGATTCGCTCACCAGGCGCCCGACTGTGTCGGTGGCATCGTCACCGTCTTTTTCCACCTGCCCGATCAAGACGCCATCGAAGCGCAGATCGGCAAACACCGCTCCGACGATCTGCACCGCGCCGGCGGGTGAGCGCGCGAACGGCGCGTCGTCGAAACCAACGACGTTCGATAGACGACGGGACATCCCACTCACCGGGGAGGCACCGAGGACGACCGACGAAAACGGCAAGCGACAGGTAACCACAAGTGGCAACCTGTCTCATTCCCGCCCCCCGTCTCCCATCTCCCGCTTCCCATGTCTTCCCCCACTCAGCGATATCGCAGCGTGCTCAACACGTGCTCGAGCTCGACGTGCAATAGAAAGTGCCCGCGGCCGGGTAAGACGATGAGACGGGCGTTTGGGAGGTGCGCTGACAGTCGTTCGGCATGCGACACCGGAACCAGGTTATCTTCTTGCCCGTGCCACAGGTTCACCTCGGTCGTGATGTCACCGAGGCCGAGCTCCCAAGAGCTGGCGAGAACCCGATAGTCGTCGACGGCACCGTCGACGCCGCAGCGGATGGCTTCGTAGAAGCCATCAAGTGCGCTCTCCGCCGGCAATCCGGTTACGACGGCGCGATCGGAAGGCGAGGTGAGGTCGTAGAGCAGGACCGCCCGCAGCAGTCTGGGGGGCAGGTAGCCAGCCATGCGTAACAAGATCCGCGCGCGGCCCGGATTCTCGATCGCCAGGCGCAAGAGCAAGCGTTCGGCGCGCATGCCGAGCTCGGCGACCGTCGCCGGCAACTCGAGCGGTGCCAGACCGCCGACAATCGCTACGCGTGCGACACGTCTTCCCAAGCGCGAAGCACAAGCCAGGGCATACGGCCCGCCCGCCGACCAGCCCAAAACGGCGCAGCGTGTGATCCCGAGTCGATCGGCGAGATGCGCAACGTCGTACGGCCAGCCGACGAGGGTACGACCGGGCTGGGGGTCCGATGCGCCGATTCCTGGCCGATCGATTGCCAAGAGGCGTACGCCGCTGCGCCGGCAGGTGTCCGCAGCAAAGGCAATCTCCAGCCGCGAGCCCAAACCACCGTGACAGTAGACCACCGGCAAGCCATACGGATCGCCATACTCGGCGTAGGCAAGGATGCGCCCATCCCGCAGTCGAATCCGACGCAGCGCCGGATCCGTCGAGCTCGAAACGGGACCAGCGCCGAATGGCAATTCATCATGGACCAAACAAATTCCCCTTCCCTGTCGCAAACCACCTTCCGCCCTGCCCTTCAAGCCTGGACTATCGCGCCCAAATTTTATCGGAATGAAGGGGCTTCAGTGATTTAGACACCCAGCGGCACCACGGATGTTCGCCGCCGCCTCTGGGAAGCCACCGCTGGGTCCCAATATCTGATACGGGAAAATCTGAAAGTGGTTGCAGAGGTGACCTACTCGGAGAATCATGAGGCGGTGCGCAGAACCACGGTCAATGGGTTGACGGCCACTCTCCGCGTTTCAACGGCTTTCTGGTCGCTGACGCCGCCGTTGTTGGCAGAGGCTCTCGAGTAAGGCATGCGGCTGCCACTGCTTGCAGACGGCATACTGCCGTTAGCCGTCCTGGCATTTGCCCACGCGGCGAGTGCTGCCACAGTGAGCGGCACGGTCACGATCGACGGCCGTCCCATCCGTGACATCGTGGTCTACCTCGAAAGCAACAGCGGCGCGACGCGACCGGTCGTACCGACCTCACACATCGTCATGGACCAGCGCAACCTCGAGTTCCTGCCGGCAGTGTTGCCGATCGTGCGCGGCACGACGGTCGACTTCACCAACAACGACGACATCCAACACAACGTGTTTTCACCGTCCGCCATCGCCGGGAAATTCGATCTCGGCGCCTACGGCCCGGGGGCGACGCGCAGCGTCACCTTCAACGAGCCCGGCGAGGTGCTGGTGCTGTGCAACATCCATATGGAAATGGAAGCGCACATCGTCGTTTTGCGCGATCCCTACTTCGCGCTTTCGACGAACGACGGCCGCTACCAGATCTCGTCGGTTCCCCCGGGAAACTACACGGCAAAGGTGTGGCACGGCCGTTTCTTGCCGGCGCGCGAGGTCGTGGTTCCAGAAAACGGCGATCTGGCGCTCGACTTGCCGGTAAAGAAATAGCACCGATGACCAGGTCCCGATCCTCAACGCGCTGGAGTATCCGCGCCAAGGGAATTGCGTTGGTCGCCGGCTATGCTCTCGTCCTCGTCGCCGTCTACGGTACCTTCACCTACTGGCTGCTGCGGCGCGAAAACCACCAAGCGCACGAGCGGCTGCGACAAACGGTCGATATGGTTGCG
The DNA here is from genome assembly GCA_016200585.1 of Deltaproteobacteria bacterium. GTDB lineage: Bacteria > Desulfobacterota > Binatia > HRBIN30 > HRBIN30 > JACQEN01. The sequence goes on along the minus strand of JACQEN010000017.1, from coordinate 12,388 downwards.
GCCGAGCTCGATTCCTACATCGACAACGGGCGCCAGCGCCTCGCTCTGGTGAGCCAATTGCCCGGCCTGACCTATGGGCTGCGGCGCATGCAGGAGTCAGCGGAAGAAGGACGCATCCCACCCTGGACCTCACTGCACTACCTGTTCTTCAAGTCGCCGGTGTTCACCGGCGGCGTGTTTCTCGTCGATCGCAATTTCAAGGTTCTGTGGACCGAACCTCCTGGCCGTCCGTGGACCGGTGAGCGCCTGGGCAATCATCCGGCGCTCAAGAACCTCCCGCAGCTGCAGGAAAGCATCGTGACGCCGGGACTCGGCGCCGATATCTTGCTCGACCGCCCGCACGTTGTCGTCGCATTTCCGGTGCGCAATCCGGACGGCGAAGTCGACGGCGCGCTCGGCGGCATCATCGATCTTCAGTCGCCTGAGCTCACCAAGATTCTCGGAGCCGTTGCTACCACCGATGGACGTTTCATCGAGGTCGTCGACCAGGACGGTCACGTGATCGGCGGAAACAAGCACCCGCAGATCCTTCAACCGGCGCGCACCGAAAACGACAAATCCCAGGACGGTGACCCGTGGGTGACGACCGAGGTGTCGCTGGCGCAAGTGCCGTGGCGAGTCGTTGCCGGGCAACCACGCAGCCTGGCGCTGCAACAGGTGACGCAGGTGCAAAACGAGCTCCTCGTCTTCGGCATCGGATTGCTTCTCGTCACGCTCGCCGTCGGCGCACCAGCCGTCAACCGCTTCGTCACCGACGTTCGCAGCCTGACCGACGCCGCCGAAACGATGGCCGGCGGCGATCTGTCGCATCCGGTACCGATCCCTTCCCAACGCGACGAGATCTCGACCCTGGCGCAGACCTTCGAGCAAATGCGTGTCGAGCTTGGCCGCTCGCGGGCCGCTTTGGAACACCGGCTCGAAGAACGGGAAGAGTTGATACGGTTGCAAGAGGAATTTCTTGCAGGCATCTCGCACGAGATGCGCACGCCGTTGCACGCCATCATCGGTTACAGCGATATGCTGGCCGATGAAGTGCAACTTGGTTCGGAGGCCAGCCAGTTCCTCAGCGCGGTGCGCCGGCAATCGCAGCATCTGTACCAGATGCTTTCCGACCTGCTGACCTTGTCGGGCCTCAAGCGCGGCACCCTACCGATCGACGTCAGCCCGGTACACGTCCCGGCCCTGCTCAACCACCTCGAACCGCTGGGAAGACGGTTGTGCGAAGGAAAAGGCGTGACAGTCGAGTGGGATTGCCCGACGGTTCTGCCGACGATGGAAACCGATCCGTTGCGGCTAGAAGAGATCCTCACCAATCTGCTCACCAACGCGGTGAAGTTTACCAACAGCGGCACCGTCCGCGTCGGCATTGCCCATTGCGAATCTCCGGCGCAGATGGTCTTCACCGTGACCGACACCGGCATTGGCATTCCGGCCGAGGCACTGCCGCATATCTTTGACGACTTCCGCCGCGTCGATGGATCGATGACGCGTGTTCACGACGGCGTCGGGCTCGGGCTGACGCTCGTCAAACGCATGACCAACCTGCTGCACGGTGAGATCGAGGTCGCTAGCCAAGTCGGCGTCGGCTCGATCTTCACGCTCCGCCTGCCGACGCGGATCTCCGCCAACAAGACCGCGGCACGCTCGGCCGCCTGATCGCCGCCGCCGCACTGCTTGCGTTTGACGCCGATTTCCTGGTTGATTCCCCCGGCGCGGCGTTGTCTCAAATGGAAGAACCCGTACAACAGCAACCTCGGCGTCGAGGAGACGACTCATGATCGACAAGGCTCCATTCGGGCGAACCGGCCACCACAGCTCGCGCGTCATCTTCGGCGCCGCCGCGCTGGGTGCGATGAAGCAGGAGAAGGCGGATCCGATCCTCGACCTGCTCTTCGAGTTCGGCATCAACCACATCGACACGGCTGCCTCGTACGGGGATTCGGAGCTGCGCGTCGGACCTTGGATGAAGCGCCACCGCAAGCAGTTCTTTCTGGCAACGAAGACCGGCGACCGCACCTATGCCGGCGCCCGCGACAGCATCCGCCGCTCGCTCGATCGCCTTGGTGTCGACCAGGTCGACTTGATCCAGCTGCACAACCTCGTCGACGACGAAGAGTGGCGCACCGCGATGGGCCCCGGCGGCGCCCTCGAAGCGCTGATCGAAGCGCGCCAACAAGGCCTGGTACGCTTCATCGGCGTTACCGGCCACGGCACGCGCGTCGCCGCCATGCACATCCGCAGCCTTGCCCACTTTGCTTGCGACAGCGTGCTGCTGCCGCTCAACTACACGATGCTGACCCTGCCGCAGTACGCCGCCGACTTCGAACGTCTGATGACGACGTGCCGCGAAAATCAAGTCGCAGTGCAGACCATCAAATCGATTGCCCGCCGCCGTTGGGGTGAGTCGACCGAACGCCGCTTCAGCTGGTACGAGCCGCTGCGCGACCCCGAGGCAATCCGCCGCGGCGTCCATTTTGTCCTCGGACGGCCGGGCATCTTTCTCAACACCTCGAGTGACGCGACGCTGCTGCGCACGACGCTCGAAGCGGCCAACCAGGCCGCCGGCGTGCCGGCGAACGCTGCGATGGAAGCTGACGTAGCGCGTTTCGAGATGCAGCGTCTCTTCGAACCGGGCGTGTTGGAAGGGGTGGGATGAAGCAACGGGGTGTGAGCCGCAGCGGTCCGGGCGAACACCATGCCGCGCCTGATCTACTTCATCACCCACGCCGATGTCGTTGTTGAGCCGCGCATCCCGGTAGCGCGCTGGCCGCTTTCCGAACGCGGCCGGGCGCGCACGCAAGCGATGCTGCTTCAACCGTGGGTTGCCAAGATCGGCGCTATCTTCTCGAGCACCGAGCGCAAGGCTTTCGACGCCGCTTCGATCCTTGCCGAGCATTGCCGGTTGCCGTTTACCACCGTGCCCGAGCTCGGCGAGAACGATCGCACGTCGACCGGCTATCTCGAAGCAAACGAGTTTCAGGAAACGGCCGATCGCTTCTTTGCCCATCCGGCCGAAAGCGTACGCGGTTGGGAACGGGCCATCGATGCGCAGGCACGTATCGTCAAGACCGTCGTTGGCCTGGCCGAGTCTGCAACCGGCGACACGCCGATTGCCGTGATCGCGCACGGCGCCGTCGGCGCGCTACTGCTGTGTCACGTCAAAGGTATCCCGATCCGCCGCGACCAAGAACAGCCCGGCAACAACGGCGGCAACTACTTCGTCTTTCGTCACCCACCGGCGGCACTCATTCAAAGTTGGCAGCCGATCGATTGACCGGACAATCCCCTAGCTGACTGCCGGATCGTCCTTTTCGGGATCGATGCCAAAATCGTCCAGCGCTTGCGCTACCGTGTCCAACGATACCTGCCCGCGCCCCGCCAAGATGTGCAGCGCCGCCACCGTGATGCTCTCGGCATCGACTTCGAAGAATCGCCGCAGCGGGGCGCGCTCGTCGCTGCGACCGAAACCGTCCGTTCCCAGCGCCATCAAACCGGCGGGGGCGAACGGCGCCAGTGCGTCACCGACGACCTTGAGATAGTCGCTGGCGGTCACGACTGGATAGGGCTCGTTCGTCAACAGCTCTTCGAGATACGATTGCCGCGGCGCGTCCAATGGATGCAGCATGTTCCAGCGCCGTGCCGCAAGCGCATCACGGCGCAGCTCAGTCCAACTGGTGACGCTCCACACGTGCGCCGCCACTTGACGCTCGGCAAGCAGGTCCTGCGCTCGCCAGGCTTCGCGCAAGATCGCACCACTGGCAAACAAGTGCACGTGCGGCCAGTCGCCGAGCGGCTCGGCGGGCGACAACTTGTAGCAACCGCGCAGAATGCCGTCGCGCGACCCTTGCGGCATCGCCGGATGCGGATACATCTCGTTGCCGACGGTGAGATAGTAAAAACAGTCCTCGCGCTCGACGAACATGCGCCGGATGCCTTCCTGGACGATCACCGCTATCTCGTGTGCAAAGGCGGGGTCGTACGCTTTCACCGTCGGTACGGTGCTCGCCAGCACATGGCTGTTGCCGTCTTGATGTTGCAAGCCTTCGCCGGCCAGGGTCGTCCGCCCGGCGGTTGCGCCGACGAGAAACCCTTTGCCGCGCGCGTCGGCGTTCTGCCAGATCAGGTCGCCGATGCGCTGAAATCCGAACATCGAATAGAAGAGGAAGAAGGGGATCGTGTTCACGCCGTGCGTTGAGCACGCGGTACCGGCAGCCATGAACGACGCCATGGCGCCGGCCTCGGTGATGCCTTCTTCGAGCAATTGGCCGTCGGTGGCTTCGCGATAGAAGGCCACGACGTCGGAGTCGACCGGTTCGTACTGCTGCCCCTTCGACGAATAGATGCCGAACTTGCGGAACAGGGCATCCATCCCGAAGGTACGCGCTTCGTCCGGCACGATCGGGACGATCTGCTTGCCGATCTTCGGGTCGCTCATCAGCTGGCGCAGCAAACGCACCAGCACCATGGTCGTCGCGACCTCGCGGTCGCCGGATCCCTTTTCGTACTCTGCAAACAACGCATCCGGCAGTGGGTCGATAGCCACCAGATGGCCACGCCGTTGTGGCACGAAGCCGCCGAGCGTTCGGCGACGCTCGAGCAGGTACTGGATCTCCTCGCTGTCGGCGGCGGGCTTATAGAAGGGCGTCTCGGCCAATTCTTCTTCGCGGATCGGAATGCCCAAGCGGTCGCGAAAGGTGCGCAGCTCCTTTTCGTTCAGCTTCTTTTGCTGGTGGGTGACGTTGCGTCCCTCGCCCGCCTCGCCGAGGCCGTAGCCTTTGATCGTCTTGGCGAGAATCACCGTGGGCGTACCGGAGTGGTCGACGGCGGATTTGTAGGCCGCGAAGATCTTCTCCGGATCGTGGCCACCGCGGCGCAGCTTGCGCAGCTTGGCGTCGGTCAGGTCGGCGACCAGGGCCAACAGCTCCGGCGACGTGCCGAAAAAATGCTCCCGAATATAGGCGCCGTCTTCGACGGTGTACTTCTGATACTGGCCGTCGTTGACCTCGCCCATGCGCTGCACCAGCAAGCCGTCGTAATCGCGCGCCAACAGCGCATCCCAGTCGTCGCCCCAGATCGCCTTGATGACGTTCCAGCCGGCGCCGCGGAAGGCCGCTTCGAGCTCCTGAATGATTTTGCCGTTGCCGCGTACCGGTCCGTCGAGGCGCTGCAGGTTGCAGTTGACGACCCAGATCAAATTGTCGAGACCTTCGCGCGACGCCAGCGTCAACGCACCGAGCGATTCCGGCTCGTCCATTTCGCCGTCGCCGAGGAAAGCCCAGACGTGGCCGCCGTCGTGTTCGATAAGGTCGCGTGCACGCAGGTACCGGTTGAAGCGCGCCTGGTAGATCGATGTGATCGGCGCCAGACCCATCGATACGGTCGGGAACTGCCAGAAATGCGGCATCAACCACGGGTGCGGATAGGACAACAACCCGCCGCCAGGAGCCAGCTCGCGCCGGAAGTTGAGCAGTTGATTTTCCGCAAGGCGGCCTTCCAGGAAGGCGCGCGCGTAGATCCCCGGCGACGCGTGACCTTGGAAAAAGATCTGATCGCCGGGATGGTTCTCCGTCGGTGCTTGGAAGAAGTGATTGAATCCGACTTCGAGCAGCGTCGCCAAGGAAGCAAAGGTCGAGATGTGTCCGCCGATGCCGGCGTAGTGTTTGTTCGCATGCACGACCATCGCCATGGCATTCCAGCGAATGGCGTTCTTGATGCGGCGTTCGATTTCGCGATCGCCGGGATACGGCGGCTGATCTTCGGGAGGAATGGTGTTGATGTAAGGAGTGGTCAGCGGACTCGGACTGAGTACGGCGTTCATCCCCTTATTGTACCTGATCTGATTGCGGATTGGAGATTTTAGATTGATGATTGGCCGGCCAGGAATCTCAGGCCAACCCGTGCCCGCCGTCGACGTACAGCGCCGTGCCGGTGACGTAGCTGCTCGCTTCCGATGCCAGAAACACGGCTGCACCTTCGAGCTCGCGCGATTCGCCCAGTCGTTCGATGGGTAGAGCCTTGATGAATTGCTTACCGCGCTGCGACGAGAAGAATTCTTGGTTCATATCGGTCAGGAAGTAACCCGGACAGAGCGCGTTGACTTGAATGCCATGCCGAATCCATTCGAGAGCCAGCGTCCGCGTGAACTGCACGAGGGCCGCCTTGCTCGAACAGTACGGCGTCATGTAGCGCGCCACGCGCGCCGCCATCACCGAGCCGACGTTGATCACTTTGCCGGAGCGCTGGGCGATCATGTACGGACCGACGTGTTTGCAGCACAGCATGGGTCCGCGCAGGTTGACGTTCATGACGCGGTCCCAATGCGCCGTATCCATCTCGACCACAGCCTGCGTGTCGCCGATACCGGCGTTGTTGACGAGGATGTCGATGCGGCCGAAGCGAGCCAGAATCTGCTCAACCATCGAGCCGATGCTCGACTCGTCCGTGACGTCGGCGGCAACCGCGAAGGAGCGACGTCCGTTGGCTTGCAACTCGGCCGCAACGACGTCGAGATCGGCCTGCGTGCGGCTGGCGACCGCAACGTCGGCACCCGCTTTTGCCAGCGCCGTGGCGATGACTCGCCCGAGACCCTTGCTAGCGCCGGTGACAAGCGCGACACGCCCAGTGAGGTCGAAACAGTCCATACGGTGCTCCTCGCTTCCGAATTTTCGATTGGGAATTGGTGATTGCAGATTTTCGCCTGGCAAATCTACAGTCACCAATCTCCAATCTGCAATTCAATGTGCTAGCTTCGGCGCATGGCCAAACGCTCGCCTGCTCGCGGTGAATCCGACCTGTTCGCCGCCCAAGCCGAACAAACGCGACGCCGCGAAGCGCCGTTGGCCGACCGCATGCGGCCGCAGACGCTGGAAGAATTCGTCGGCCAGGCGCACTTGGTCGGCCCCGGACGCTTGTTGCGCGACATGATCGAAGGTCAACGCCTGCATTCCCTGATTCTGTGGGGACCTCCGGGCTGCGGCAAGACAACCCTGGCGTTGCTGGTAGCCGGTCGCACCCAGGCCAACTTCGTGCACTTCTCCGCCGTTTTGTCGGGTGTGCGCGAGCTGCGCGAGATCATCGAGGAAGCCAAAGAGCAGCAGCGCCTGCATGGACGCAAGACGATTCTATTCGTCGACGAGATCCATCGATTCAATAAAGCGCAGCAAGACGCCTTCCTGCCGTACGTCGAAGACGGCACGGTCACATTGATTGGCGCCACCACGGAGAATCCGTCGTTCGAAGTCATCTCGCCGTTGCTATCGCGCACCTCGGTGCTGGTGTTCGAGCCGCTGCCGCTCGAAGCAATCACCCAGCTTCTCGAACGTGCCCTACAAGATCCCGAGCGCGGCCTCGGTAAGTACGGCTTGAGCATCGCGCCGGAGGCACTGCAGTTCCTGGCGGATTACGCGCGCGGCGATGCGCGCCTCGGGCTCAACGCCTTGGAGAGCGCTGCCGACCTGGCAGCCGTCCGCAAAGTGACCGCCATCGACCTTCCCCTCGTCGAAGAAGCCGCTCAACACCGCGCGCTGCTCTACGACAAGGGCGGCGACGAGCACTACAACATCATCTCGGCGTTCATCAAAAGCATGCGCGGCAGCGATCCCGACGCCGCAGTGTATTGGATGATGCGCATGCTGGAAGCGGGTGAGGATCCGCTGTTCGTGGTACGCCGCATGGTGATCTTCGCCGCCGAAGACATCGGCAACGCCGACCCGCGCGCCTTGCAGGTCGCGGTCGCGGCCAAGGACGCTTTGCATTTCGTCGGCATGCCGGAGGGACGCATCCCGCTGGCGCAGGCGGCGACCTATCTGGCGTCGGCGCCGAAGTCGAATGCATCGTACAAAGCGATGCTTGCAGCCGCTGCCGACGTGAAGGAGCACGGTCCCCTACCGGTACCGCTGCACTTGCGCAACGCGCCGACGCCTCTGATGAAAGGCCTGGGGTACGGAAGCGGCTACAAGTACGCCCATGACTTCGAAGGACACCACGTCGAACAGCAGCATCTGCCCGACACGTTGAAGGAGCGACGCTACTACCAGCCGTCGGAAGAGGGCGACGAACGCAGCATCAAGGAGCGGCTCAATCGCTGGCGGCGTGAGCCACGCTAGCAATTCTTGCTCGCCGTACAGCGGCGGAGATTGCGGTCCGACGAATCTCGCAACCTCCGCCGCGCACCGCATTCAAGGCGTGTTGTTGGCCTGCACGACGTTGTTCAGCGTCAGTAAACCGCCGATAGAGATGCCGCCGTCGGCAGCACCGTCCCCGACCGCTTTGTTGTAGCTGACCACGACGTCGGTCAAAGTCACTTCGAGTGCCGACTCAATCGAAACCCCTCCGCCGAAGGGGGCGGTTGACCGCGCCAGGCCCTTGGCGATGTTCCGACTGATGAACCCCGACGTTACCGTCAGCGTACCATCTTCGACATCGATGCCGCCGCCATAGGCAAAGCCGCGACTCATGGCCTGATTGCCGACCGCGGTTACGTGGTCCAGCACAGCGGTACCACCAAGGAGGTGGATGCCGGCCCCGTTCCCCCAACCGTCGCCTTTCGCAATGATCCGGTTCCCGGTCGCCGTCACTCCGCTGAGGGTGACCGAGGAGAGGGATGCGAAGCAGCTCAACCCGCCCCCTTGTGCGTACGTACTGCCTTTGGCAAGGCCTACGTTTCCTTCCAGTGTCAGGTCACCACCTGTGATCGTTCCCTCATTGTAAATCCCCGCACCGTCGACACTACTGTCACCGGCGGGGCCGACACCGGCACGGATTCGATTGCCGGCAACCACGACATGATTGATATTCAACGTGCCGTAGTTCGACAGACCAGCTCCTTGTTCCCAACCGCCGCCGCTGGCGGTGATCCGGTTTTGGCTTATCTCGGTGTGGTTGAGCGACAGATCACCGTTGTTTTCGATACCGCCGCCGTCGCCATCGTTGTAGTAGCCTCCGAAGAGACGGTTGCCCCGAACGCGTACGTTGGTCAGCGTGGTTTGACCGTCGTTGCACAGCCCAGCGCCCTGCACGCTTACGCTTTCGGCTTTGCAGCGGCTGTGCGTAATCACCGAATCGCTGACAACCAGCGTCGAGGTGGAGTCGACGTAGAGAGCGCCGCCGCAATCGTCGACGACCATGCCACGCTGCAGACGCAGGCCGGAGATGTTCAGCACGGCTCCGGTAACGTTGAAGATGCGGCTACTGTAACCGGCATCGACGATGGACTTGCTCGATCCCGCGCCGTTCACGGTGACGTTGCTTGCAACGGCGATCTCACCTTGACTGATATGGACCATGCCGGATGGTACCGTGATCACGTCTGCGCCGCTCAAGGCGTTGGCTTCTTCAACAGCCGCGCGAAGCGTGCATACCCCCGCCATCGTTGAGCACACACCGTCACCTGGCATTGCGTCGGAGACATCGCTCCCGCTGTTGTCGGCAAAGGTCGCCGCACCTGCGGTAGATGCGAGCCCAGCCCAACTCAGCAGCGCCGCGCCCAATGCCAGCGCCGCCCGGCGCGAACCTCGGCCGAGACAGAACGTTCTTCTAGATTTCATGTTGCCCCTCCCGAACGAATTGAACGTGGCGACTATGAGCCCCTCGCCGCGATTGCTCCTACGATCTTCGCCCCGCGGATGCAAGAGACGCTGGTCGTCCCTCACGCAGCTGCTTGCAGGCGGCGACGGCGTTGAGTAGGCAGGTCGCATGGCATCTACTTCCAACCAGCGCGGCAGCAGTTTTCTAAGGGCAATCGTAGCTCTCGTTGTCCTGATCATCTCGGGCATCCCCATCGTCCTGCACTTCGGACAGAAGCGTCACAACGTCCTGCCTTTCGACGTCGACAAGGCGTATCCGGCCGACGCCAAGCTGGTGGGCGGTGAAGCCTATGCCAGTACGGTGAAAGCTCTCATGGAGCATGAGCTCAACAGCGTCACCGGCTGGCGACCGAACGACCTGTTTCTCTGGGGTCCGACACTGTGGGCCGACAACAACTCCAACCGACAGCTCGGAATTCTGCAAGCCGTGCGCGAAAGTGTGCGCGTTCTCAAAGATCACCTGACCAAGGTGTCGAGCAACGAGTTCGATGCCAATCTCGTGGAAGCCGACACCGACTTTCGCAACGACGCGCACAAGCTGTGGCTGCCGTCGGCCGAAAGCAAGTTCCGCGAAGGCGTGCGCCACTTGCAAGCCTACATCGACGGCCTGGCAACCAACCCGCCGAAGTCACGCCCGATCAACCGCCGCAACATCGAGCTCATCCGCCTATTCCAGTCGTGGAGCGACATGCTGGGCGACGCGCACGCGCGCTTGTACCGAACCACCGACAGCTTCTTCGAAACCGATGACGACTTCTACTTCGCTCAAGGCGTAGCGCACGCGATTCATCATCTGACGCGCGCCATCGCTCACGAGTACCAAGAAGAATTCCGCGATCGCCAGGTCATCCAAGATCTACTCAACGAGGTTGCCGAGGCACTCGGCAAAGCCGCGGTGCTGAAGCCGCTCATCGTCTTCAACGGCAATCCCGACGGCATCTTCGCCAACCATCGTCACAACCTCGATGCCTACGTCAACGAAGCGCGGCAGAAGATGTACTCGATTCGCGAAGAGCTGCAGCGCGGCGGTGGGCAGTAGGCGGTCGCCCGTTGTCTGTCGTCAGGACTCCTGACTACCGACCACAGATCACAGACAACGGACGACTACCCGCCTGCCTGCAAGAACGGCAGCATCAACCCGAGCGGATCGACGCGTGAGTCGAGCTGCTTGCCGATGCCGGAAAGCAGACCCATGACGCGTACCACAAGAAGGATATCCGACGGCGCCTCCACCAGCGGGTTGGCGCGCAAGGCCTGCGACAAGTCCTTGCTGAATTGTTCGATCAGCGCTTCGTCAGCGTACGCCTTGCCGCTGCGCACCACCTGACCGAGAAACGCATCGCCGAGCGCCACCAACGTATCCACGTCGGGGTTTTTGGTTTGGAAGCCGAGATCGCGAAACGCCTGCGCAATCGTGCTGCGATCTTGCATCAGGATCGCTGCCGCCAGCTTGGTGACGCCTTGCCGAAAGCCAGCTGGGAAGTCCTTCGCCAAACCGAAGTCGAGCAACACCAGCTGTGGGCCGGGACGTACCAAAATGTTTCCCGGATGCGGATCGGCGTGAAAGAAGCCGTCGACGAGGATCTGGTGGCAGAAGATCTCCGTGAGCGTTTGGGCCACGGCGTGTTTATCGATGCCCGCGGCAGAGAGGCGATCGACGTCGGTGACGCGGATTCCGGGCAGATACTCCATCACCAGCAGCTTCGATGTGGTCAGCTCGTGCACGATCTGCGGGATGACGACGTCGCCGCGGTGGCGCAAGTTGGCGCGGATCCGTTCGGCGTTCTGCGCCTCGTTTTGAAAATCAAGCTCGAGCGGCACGTAGCGCTTGATCTCGCGCAGCACCAAGCGCAGGTCGAAGCTGTGCTCGACGCGCGCCAGAAGATTGATCAAGAAGCCCAGATTCTGCAGATCGACGTCGACGAGCGCGGCGATTTCCGGGTATTGGACTTTGACCGCAACTTCCTGACCGTTGTGCAGGACGGCGCGATGTACCTGGGCCAGCGACGCTGAAGCGACGGGATGGGGGTCGATCTCGGCGAAGACAGCGGCGATCGGACGTCGCAATTGATCTTCGACATGGGCAGCAAGCTCCGAGAAGGGGCGCGCCGGAACCCGGTCCTGCAGACGCGACAATACCTCGATGAACTCGTCCGGTAGGATGTCGGCTCGCGTTCCAAGAAATTGACAGGCCTTGATCAGCAGGCCCTCCAGCTGTGTCGCCGTCTCGTAGATGGCTTCTGCCGCCATACGGTGCTGGCGATGGTACATCCAATCGACGCGATCCTCGCCGAGCGCTCGGCCAAGCAGTTGGATGCCTTTGTACCCGGCGTAAATTCGCGCCACCATGCGCGCCACCGGAACGAAGCGCTGTCGCGATTGCAATGGCCGAGCCCGGCGTGCCGGCGGAGTCGCACGTTGCATTGCTTCGCTCCCGGCCTGGGCCGCGGCCATCTTACCCTCGGGTCCGGCGTCGCGGCTTGCGAGCGAGCGATCGGACCGAAGTTGTCACCAGGACCGTCAAGCGTTGCACTTGTTCGTGCAAGGCCTTCAGATCGATGGCGTCGGGATCGACAAGCCATTGCAGGAAGATGCCGTCGAGTGCGGCCACCACCAGTGTCGCCAACTGCTGTCGCTGTTGCCGGTCGGCAACCACGTCCTTGAGACCCTCCATAAACAAGCGACGCATGCTGCGATAGAGCTGTTGCAAGCGCGCCCGCAGCTCGGGTCGCCCGTCGCTGGCAAAAATCAAATAGAGAATGACCCGCCGCACTTCCGGGTGTTGGCTGATGACGCCGGTGAAG
>JACQEN010000303.1 GCA_016200585.1 Deltaproteobacteria bacterium | reverse complement strand
CGTCGAGCAGGCGGTCGCCGTCGATATGAACCAGCTTGTCGAAGTCGACGGACAACGAATGCTCCAACTGCGCAACGAGTTGTTGCCGATTCTCCTACTCGGACCAGTGGCCGGCGAGCCACCGCCGACCCACCATGGCATGGCGTTGATTCTGCGCGCCGGCGAACGGGTCATGGCTCTGGTAATCGATCGTATCGAGCCGCAGCGCGAAGCCGTCATCCGCCCGCTGGGCCGAATCCTCGAGGCCCATCCTTTTCTCGCCGGCGCGACGATAGCCGGCGACGGTGGCGTCATCTTCACGCTGCACGTCGGACGTCTGTTCGACGTACTCGCCGCTGAAGCCAGCCACCAGGCAACGTTTCTGCTCGGTGCCGCAACCGATGTACCGATCAGCACGCCACGAGCGGTCCTCGTCGTCGACGACTCGATCAGCGTCCGCAAGCTGGCGACGCGATTCCTCGAGAGCGAGGGGATCGAAGTCGACACCGCCGTCGACGGGATTGACGCGCTCGACAAGCTGGCCAGCGGGCGCTTTCGGCTCGTGGTCACCGACCTCGAGATGCCGCGTATGCACGGCTACGAGCTGGTTGCCGAGATCCGTCGCCTTCCGCACCTGCAGCACCTGCCGGTCATCGTTTGCAGCTCGCGCTCGAGCGACAAGCATCGCAATCGCGCGCGCGAGGTCGGCGCCGGCGGCTACATCACCAAACCCTTCACCAAGGAGCAGCTCGTCGCCGAGATCGCCCGGTTCAGCGGTTCCACCCATCAAGCAGCGACAGGATCCGCCACGTTGAACGGATAACATTCATGCAACGAGACCGGCGGGAAAGCCGCTACAACGACCTGTCCTCCATTGGCTCCCGCAGCTCGGTCGACGTACTGGCGGCACCGCCGATGGTACCGCCGACCCCTGAAGAGGTTGGCGTCATGCGCTCGACCATCGAGACGCTGCGACACGAGCGCGACTCGCTCCTCCACCGACTGCAAGCCGCGGAGACGCAGAGCCGCGAGCGGACCCAGCTGGTCGAATCGCGTTGGCGCGAGGCGCTGTCGCAAGTCGACGCACTCAAGCGCGCCGCCCACACGGTCCGCAGGCGTCTCGAGGGCAACCTGCAAAAGGCGCTCGAACGAGCCGACCTGGCGCAGTCGGACGCCGAACCCGCCGCCGACGCCGCGGAACAGCTCGAGCTGCAGACCGCCGATCTGACGGCGATCCTCGAAGCCTCGCAGGCGCGCCTTGCCGATCTCGAAACCGAGAGCGGAATCTTCTCGTTCGAGCTGCAGCGACTGGAAAGCGATCTGAACACGTCGCGCTCGCAGATCTCGACTTTACACATGGATCTTGAGCGACGGACGCAGGAGCTCGAGGAACAAACACAGGTAACCGCGGACACCGTTAGCCTCATCGATTCGTTGCACGCCGACCTCTCCGAATTGCACCAACGTCAGCGCGCTCTCGAACAGAACCTCACCAGGGTCCAAGCCGACCGTGCGCTGGTTGAAGCCGAGCGCCAATCAGCGCGCGCCGCCGTCGACCGTGTCGCCAATGAGCTGCTGCAACAACGCGACGCGCTCGTCAGTCTCGAGCAGCAACTCGCCGCCCAGGTCAACGAGCATGCCAAAGAGCTTGCCGCTTGGCATGCCGCCGCCGAACAGCGCGAGGCGGAAGTCGTCGCCGCACGCGACGACCTGGCACGGCAGCTCGAAGAGGAGCAATCCCGCGCCCTCGAGTCGAGTGAACACGCCGACCGGCTCACCGCACACGTTTGCGCGCTACAAGCCCAGCTTCAAGATACCGTCGACGCAGCCCAGCACCTCCAGGAAGAACTGCAGGCGGCGCGCGAAGAGCTTCATCGCGAACGGGTGATCTTCGACAGCACCGCTCGCCAGCGCGAAGGCGAGTTGCGGCAGACCCTCGACGACCTACACACGACCCATGAAGTTGCCGTCGGCGCACTAAACGACGAGCAAACGACGCTACAGCGCCGGATCGACACCTTGGAACACGAGCTTGCCGTCGCGCGCATTGCCGCAAAGGATCGTGAAACGGTCTGCGAAGAGCTCGAACGCCTGGCCCACGATCTCGAGCACAGCCGCCAATGCCAAAGTGCTGCGCAAGAACATTCGCGCAAGCTTGAAGACGCTGCCGCGGAACGAACCTGTCAACTCACCGAAGCCCAGCAGGCACTTGAAGGGTTGGAGCGAGAGCGCGCCACACTGCGCGGAGAGATCGAAGAAGGACGCGCACAGATCGAGGAGCTACGCATCGGGCATTCCGAGCTGGAAGCGCAGATCGAGGAACGCAGCGCGCGCATCCAGGAGTTGCAGGCCGCTGTCGAAGCCGGCGAAGCCCACGCTGTCGATGCCATTGCCAAGATCGAAGCCGATGCGTTGGCGTTGCTCGAAGAGCACGACGACGAAAAGCGAGCACTGTTGGCCCGGGTAGAGAACACCGAGCACGCCCTTTACGAGGAAAGCGCGCGCCTCGAGCGCGAGCGCGACGCCGCCGAGGAACGGGCGGCGGTCTTCAAGGCCCATCTTGAGAGTCTACAAGAAGAGAGCGTCGACATCCTGCAAGCCCAGGAAGCGCAAAGCCACCACATCGAGACGCTCGAAAGCGACAAAACCGATCTCTTGGCTCAACTCGAGAGCCTAGCGGAGAGGATTCGGCTACTCGATGGCGAGCGCACCGAACTGATCGCGACCCAAGCGCGAGCGAATGAGCAAAACACCACGGCGCGACACAATGCCGATCAGCTGCTGGCGCAGCACGCCAGCCTGACGGCTCAACTCGAAGAAACACTCTCGCAACTGCGCCAAGCCGACGCTGTCAACCGTACCCTGCAGCGCCAGCTGGAGGAACAAGGCAATCAACTCAGCCTCAATGCCGAGGCGGAGCGCGAACGGACCGACCTTCGCCTGCAGGTCGAAAAGCTGTCCGCCGTCATTCGACAACTCGGCCGGGAAAAAGAAGAGGCACGTGAGCAGCGGGCGCAATCGCAGCAAGGGCTCACGACACGTCTCGAAGAGCTTACGACCGAGCGCGAGACCCTGCATCTACGGATCGGTGAGCTGGAGACGCTGACGGCGCAGCTCGAGCGAGAATGTGATCGCTTGCGACGCGACCGGGCGTCTGCGGACGAAGTACAGCGCTACAAATCGGAAGTGACCCGCCTCGAAGCCAAGGTCGAAGAAATCGAGCGGCAACGCATCGAAGCGGCGCAGAATCATTCGGCGGCCGTTGCCGGCTACATGGTCGAGCTCAATCAGCGCAGCGAGGCGCTTCAGGAACGCGAGCTCCAGGTTCAGAAGGCCTTGCAGGAAATCGAACAGACGCGGCAGCTCAGCGAAGAAATCGCGACGCAGTTGCGCAGCGAGCGCCAGCGGCGCAGCGACCTTGAACGCGAGGTCGAGACGTTGCGAGCGACGTCCGACGTGGATCCGGACACGGGAGACAGCGTTCTCCACTTTGCCGCAACCACGGCACCGGCCGTCGTGAAGTCGGTCGGGGCGGAAACAAAACAGCCGTCGAGGGTCGCGGCATCCACCACGCCAGCCGCGGCCGCGCCGCCGCCGGCCAAGGTCAAAGCGGCGCTGAAGGCGACTGCCAGCGGCCCGCTGACGGTGATTCACATTGACGAGAGCAAGGAGGTACGCGATCAGCTACGCCGAATCGTCACCCGCCTGCCGGACTCGCGCTACCTCAACGCACCCGATGTTGAGCGCACCAAATCGACGGCAGCGCAACTGCTCGCGGTGAACCTGCTCAATACGGTTCACGATCCGCTAGCGCTGATTGCCTCCAATGTGATGGGATCTGAGGATCGTCAAAATATCTTCGCCTACTGCCTCGAGGGGACAAACGGGTTCACCCTGGGGAACGTCAGCTTCTTCACACAACCGCTTGATCCGGACGCGTGCATTGCCTGGCTGCTGGAGACGCGAGGAACGGCGCAACGACTGCTCGCTGCTACCAACAACGTCGAGATGAGCAGCCGACTGCGAACCGTGCTGACCAACATCCGCTGCTCAACATCGGTGGCCCTCGACTTGCGGCAGGTCATGGATTTGATCCCAATGACCCAACCCGAGGTATTGCTGGTCGATCTGACGCTCCCCCGCGCCGAAGGATTGCGACTGATCAACCGCCTGCGCGTCGACACCAAAACCCGCGACCTGCCGATCGCTATTCTCTTGCCCGAACAAGCCAAGTTGACCGAGTTCCGCCAGCACGCACCGCGCGTAGCGCGCGAGGGGGCGCTATCACCGGAACAAATCGCAAGCGCCTTCGAAGAGCAATTTGGGCTGGTGGCAGCTCCGCCAGAGTCGCCCCTCGCCGCCGTCGCAGAAGCCGGCTAAAGCGGCCCCAGCTCGGGCTACTTCGCAAGGACCTGAGCTGGTCCGCTATCGACGGGAGCTTCGAGCTCGACGATCTTGCCGCCGACGACTTGCAATACCAGCGCCTCGTGGCGCACCCCTTTCGGGGTGACCGTGAGCGGTCCGGTTGCACCTTCGAGATTCGCCGTCGATTGCAACTTGTCCCACACGCTGGCGCGCGAGTGCGCTCCCGCGTCCAACGCGTGCCGCACCAGCAGTGCGGCGTCGTAGCTCTCGGCTTCGATCGAGCCTGGAGTGGTGCCGTAGGTATGCTCGTAGCGTCCTACGAATTCTTTCGCGCCGGCGCGGCCACTGTTGGGATAGAACGCCGAGGCGAAGACGACGCCGCTGAGCACGTCGTTCGACTCGCCGAGCAGGTCCCAATTGTTAACGCCCAACAAAAGGATGTCGGGCATCTCACGTTGCAGGAACCGGGCAAAGGTGTTCGCCGCCCGAACACCATCCGACAGAATCAGCGCTTGCAGGTTTTGAGTGTCACGCCAGCGGTGGACCATGCCGGCGCTCAGCGTCTTGGCTTCCGGAGCATACGCGTCCGTGCCGACGATCGCCCCGCCACGCTCGTCCACCTGAGCCTTGATCGACGCTGCCAATGCTTCTCCCGAAGCATCATCGGGATAAACGATGCCGAAGCGCTTCAAACGCACGCGACCCATCGAGTAGTCGAGCAGCTTGCGGAGGAGTTGTTGCTGCGGAACACCGCCCTGGACCACGTACGGCCGCGTCTCTTCATCGGCGGTAGAAAGGGTGATCAACGGCAGATGCGAAGCAAACGCCTTCGCGGCGACGGCGCTGGTCGTTTCGTCATCAATCGGACCAATCACCGCAAGCACATCCGGATCGTTCGCCAATTCATTGAACTGTCGAACCGCCGCGGCGGGCGAATCCTGCGCGTCGCGGATCACCACCAGCTTCGGCTCGAAGACCAGCCGAATGGCATTGAGCGCTCGTTCACCGGTCGCGGCTTCAAGACCGGTCATCGGCAGAAGCACTGCGACCTTTCCGTACTTGGTCGATTGGTTTGGATTGACGGTGGTCGGCTCCTTCTTGGTCTCCGCAACCGGCGAGGGCGCGGCCGCTTGCACTACCGGTGAGGGCACGACGGCAGCCGGTGTTTCTGCAGCGGGCGGAGCGGAACTCTTGGCCTCGGCCGCCGCGGCAGAGGTTTTCGAGGCAGCCCTCGCCGTTGATTCCTTAGAAACCGCCGGGGGTGCGACTTCGGTTTCTTTGGTGCTGGCCGGCTTGGCAGCGCTCTTACCGGCCTTTGCCAATGGCTTGGCGGGCGCAGCGGCTTCCTCTTCGGGCTCGAGCGTCCCTTCGAACTCCGGCATCGGTTCGTTGAGCTCGGGCTTGGCGCGTTTGGCGATCTGATCCTCGATGACCTGGCGAACGTCGCGCGACTTCACGGCCTCATGCGCTTCCGCCAATTCGCTGTTCGTCATTCCGCGCGCGACTGTGGCGATACGTACTCGTAGCTTTGAACGGTCGGTATCACTGCCGACTTCCCAACCACGGTCCCACGCTTCGACGGCGCTTTCCGAATGACCCAGGGCGCGCTCGGTATCGCCGCGCAAAGCCTCGACCTGCACCCAGCTGGCGTCGGAGTAGCGGCGGTGCAGATCGTCGAGGGTTTGAATCGCTTCGCGATAGCGGCCGAGATGGAACTCCGAGAGAGCGCTTTTGTAGAGCGCACGCGCCGTGTACTCGTCCTTGTCGATCAGGTCGGTGTGCGCTCGGTAATG
>JACQEN010000288.1 GCA_016200585.1 Deltaproteobacteria bacterium | reverse complement strand
TCTTGCTGTAGAGCAGGGTCTGCACGACGTCAGCACCGCCGCGCCGTATCAAGCGCACCTCGCCGACCCGCTGCTCGGGTGACGGAACAAAGGTGCGGGCGACGACTTCGTCCCTTGTGCCGTCGAGCAGCGGGGCGTGCGGCGACGATGGCGTCTGCGCTGGGGCATTCGTCACGAGGCAGACCAGAGTCAGAGCGAGAAGCAGGAAGGTTGTCCACGGATGAACCTGGCGCGGGCTGACGCCCGCAACCCAGCTCGTCGGGCGTAGGGCGACGGGCGTAGGGTGTGAAGACCTACATCCGTGTTCATCCGTGGAAGTTCGTCGCAGTGTCATGTCGGCCGGCGGCGCTCCAACAGGACCAGACACGCCGGGGTGACGAAGAGGTCGCAAATCATGGCCGTGATCATGGTCAATCCGGTGAGCAGTGAAAAGTATATGGTCGGCTTGAAGCTGCCGAAAGCGCCGACCCAGAATCCAAGCACAAGAACCATATTGTTCATGAACAACGCCGCGCCGACGCCGGTGGTGGTACTGTGGACGGCGGCCACCGCGTCACCATCGAACGTGCGGTAGAACTGATCGAGGTAATGGATCGTATCGTCGACGACCATGCCGATGACGGCCGAAGCGATCATCGCCGTCCCCGTACTCAAATCGATGCCCAGCACGCCCATCAGTCCGCCAGTCCACACCAACGGAATCACGTTCGGTATGATCGATACGATCGTCGGCTTGAGGGCACGGAAGAGCAGGGCGATGGCAACGAACACGGTAATCAGCCCGGCCGAGAAGCTGTTGAGCTGGCTGTCGACCAGGCGATTCGAGTCGCGCGCCACGTAGTAGAAAGCTCCCGTAGGCGTCAGCGTGTATGACGGCCCGAAGACGCGCCGACCGCTGTCGAGAATGTCGTCGGCCAGCGGCGCCGCGATGGCGGTGCCCACCACGTGGGTCCGCACACTGACCCGCGCCAGCTTGAGGTCGCGCGAGATCACTTTGTCGACCAGAGCACGATCCTTTGCCGCATCCAGGAGGTCGAACAGATACGCGGTGTCGCGCTCGTTGTCCGGAAGCGCGAGCCGGCCGCTGCCGCTTTCAGCACGCTGCAGCTGGCGCAGGATGGCGACGACGCTGGTGACAGCCGTGACCTGATCTTTCCGGCGCACCGCGTCTTCGAACTGCGCCAGGCGCTGCACGTCGTCGAGACCGTTCAACGGCGCACCATCGTTGCGCTCGACCATGAACTCCAGAGCGTTGGCGCCGGTAAGGTGCGAGTCGATGAACATCGTGTCACGATACAGGGGCGCACTCGTCTTGAGAAAGCGGACGAGGTCGGTGTTGTTGCGGATCATCGGCAGGCCGAAGACCGAGAGCACGGTGAGGAAGACGAACACCGACAGAACCGGCACCGGATGATGTGCCGCGACCATCGCCGTCCAGTCGAGCATGCGACGCATCAGACGATGCTGCGCACTGTCTAACGGCGAGGTCGGTGGCTTGAGAAAGGTCAAACCGACCGGCACCAACGTGATCCCGACCGCAAATGCCAGCAGAACGCCGAAGGCCGCGAAGAAACCGAACTGACGTACGGCCGGCATGTCGCTGAAAATCAGCGAACCGAATCCGAGGGCGGTGCTGAGCGAACAGAAGAAGCAGGGGAAGGCCAGCTCATCGACGACGTGCCGGATGCGCTGGCAGCGATCGGTCTGATTTGCCGGCGCTTGCAACCAGGCTTGGATGAGATGAACGCTGACGGCGATCGACAGCACCATGATCACCGGCGGTAGCAGAGCGGTGATGGCGTTCACCTCCAGACCGGCGAGGTGATAAGTACCGAGAGTACCGGCGACGCTGATTCCGGTCACCGCCAGCGGCAAGGCAATTCCCAGCAGACGCCGGAAAAACGCCGCCAGTAGGATCGCCAGCGTCAACAAGCCGAGCGGCATCAGCAGCAGCTGATCGCGTTCGATGAAGGTTGTGACGTCGTGCTTCTGCACGGCGACGCCGGTCAGATGGAACTCGGCACCGTCGTGCGACAGCTCGTTCATGAGCGCCCGCAGCGCTTCGATGATCGAGGCGCGGTATTGCGTGTCCGCGGCACGATCTTCGATCTCGACCACGATTCCGGCGGTACGGCGATCGGCGGAGACGAGCATGCCGACGAAGTCGGGATTCTGGTCGAGGGCCAGGCGCGCTTTGGTTTCGATGTCGGCAGCCTCGTAGGGAGGCGGCACCAGCGGCGCTTCTTCGGCACCTTCACTGCCGGGAACCAGTTGCTTGGCGTTGGTGAGGCTGAAGACGTGTCGCACACCGTCAATCGCCGCAACCCGGCGGGTGACCGCGTCGATCAGCGTCAACCCGCCAATACCGAGCAGGTTCGGCTGGACCACCGCGAGAAGCAGGTCTTCGTCACTGCCGAAGGTGGCTTTGAATCGCGCGTAGGCCTGCTGCGCCGCCGGGTCCTGGGTAACCAGCGACTCGTTGTTGTTCTCCACCCCGACGCGCGATGCCTGCCAGGCGAACCAGGCGGTGAGCACGCCGAGCGCACCGAGAAAAGCCCAGCGACCGCGCGTCAGCAACCAAGCCATGGCGCCGGAGCTTGACGGGATGCCGGCGCGGATTCAAGCAGCCAAGATTGCGAGCGATGAGCGGCTCGCCATCGCTCTTTCGATCTTGCTTAATCCAGGCGCACCGATAGTCGTTCGAGACCGCGCAGCACTGCGGTAGGGCGCCGTACGGGCGGCGTGCGACCGAGGCGGATCTTGGGAAAACGCCGGACGAGAGTCGCGACTGCGGCGCGGGCTTCGATACGACTCAACTGGGCGCCGGGACAAAAGTGCGTGCCGAGCCCAAAGGCGAGGTGTGGATTCGGGGCGCGGCTGAGGTTGAGATCATCCGGGCGTTCAAACACGGCCGGGTCGTGGTTGGCAGCGCCGAGACATCCCAAGACCGAATCGCCGGCGACGATGCGTTTGTCGTGCCACTCAAAGTCGTCGACGGCGCAGCGTGAGATCAATTGCGCCGGGCTGTCGTAGCGCAGCAGTTCTTCAACGGCGCTGTCGATCAGGGTTGGTGTGCTCTTCAAGTCCTGCAGCTGCTGCGGTTCGCGTAACAACGCCAGCATCCCGTTGCCGATCAGATTGACCGTCGTTTCGTGACCGCCGAAGACCAGGGCGGTGCACATGGCGACCACTTCGAGGTCGTTCAAACGCTGGCCGTCGTAGTCGGTGCCGAGAAGCCGGTGCACCAGATCGTCGCCGGCCGATCCGTGGCGCTGTTGCACCAGCTGCAAGAAGTACGCGCCGATCTCGTGCAATCCGCGGCTGGCGTCGGGAGCGGAAAAGAAGCGGTCCATGCCGCGCGCCACGGCATGCGAAGAAGCTTGAAACTGCGGCCGATCTCCTTCGGGAACGTCCAAGAGGTCGGCGATCACGGTGATCGGCAACGGGTAGGCGAAGTCGGCGATCAGATCGACCTCACCGCGCAGATCGACCTGCTCGACCGCACGCCGGGTTGCTTCACCCAATCGGTCGAGCAGCCGCTCGATGACGTTGTCGACCTGCGCGCCGATGCCGCGCACGCGCGGGCCGAGGCAGGCGTTGAGGATGGCTCGCACCGGGGTGTGATCCGGAGGATCGCTGGCAACGGTGCGCAGTGACGGTATCGCATCCGTCGTCCCTCGGCGCTTGAATCGTGCTGCTTTCGACCTGTCGCTGCTCAGGCGCCGGTCGTCGCGGAAGAAAGCGGCAACGTCGTCGTAGCGAAAGACCACCCAGCTGCGCAATTTTTCGCTCCAGTGCAGCGGATCGGCCTCGCGCCATCGACGATACTGTGGATACGGATCGTCGATTGCTTCGACGCCAAAGGGATCAAATACCGGCAGCGAGCTCATGAGCGTTGGATCCGTTCGACGACGAGCCAGGTGTCGTGCAGCGCGCGCGTTGCGTGGAGACGTCGAGCCACCACCGTCAGCGGCCGGCTGTTGGCCCGCAGAACCACGGATCGCTTCGTGGTGTCGACGCGCAGCGCACCGCGAACGACGCGCAGCCGCTGACCATACGGGTGACGGTGCTCTGCCTCGCGGTGCCCCTGCGGTTTGAAGACCAGGAGCAGGCCGGCTGCCAGCTCGAAGACCGCATGCCGGCGCGGCGTCAACGATCGGCGATTGGTAGGCACTTCAGGTAAGCGATAGCCACAACCGCAGCAGGTGGCGCTTGCGCCGCGGGTCCGGATCGTCGTCGTAGGCCGTCCGTGCATGCAGGACGAAGTGGTTGGACAATAATTGGATATCGCCGCGTTCGAAGTGCATATCGAAACGCAACTGCGGCTCGTTGGCGATCGACTCGAAGAGGTCGAGAAGCTCCTTTTCCTGATCGGTGAAGGCCGGGGCGTCGGCGTGCCGAATCACCGAACGGAAGTAGTCGCTGTGGAAGAACGTCCGCAGCTTGCCGCCGGCGTAGCGACAGGGAATGACCGGCACCCAGCCCGGTCCCTGCCGGCTTTCGTCGCGCCGATCGAGAGCAAACGGCTCGTACAAGCGGGCGACGAGATCGGGGCGCCGGCGCAGGAGCTCGTTATACACGCTCACCGAGCTGACGATTCGGCTCGCTCCGCCCGAGCGGGCCGGGCGCAAACAAAGCAAGCCGACGGCATCCGCCAGATCGCAGTGGTACTCGATGTCGCCAGCTGTCCGATAACGACGGACATAGGGGTTGGACGCATCTTCGCCGGTATTGATGATGTGACCGAGCAATTCATTTTGCGGATTCTGTGCACCGGGACGTCCGAGATGAAGGCCGATGCCCCAGTAGATACCCGCCGACACCTCGTCTCCCCATCGTTCGACCGGCAGACCACGGACCACCAAGAAGCCTCGGCCGTCGAGCAGCTCGGTTGCCCAATCTTTGATGACCGCCGCCAGCCGGGGCAGGGGAAAGTCCTCGCGTTGCATCGTATCCATTGTGATTCCACGCCTCTGGACTTCTGCGTGGGCAGCTTCGAGCTCCGCGACCTGAGCCGGCCGCAGGTGAACGATCCATCCATCGTCGCCTTTCAGATCGCTACCCAACCAGGCACTCGGGCCGCTCAGCGGTTGTTTGCACACCGTCTCGTGCGGTCGATTGAAATAATGCAGCGCCTGCTGCGCGAACGACAAATAGCTCATCCCGAACAACCTCGAGCGACAGATTTCTGATTGTAGGTTGAAGATTTGTTCATCAACGCCGACCCCATAATCTTTTGACAGCCAGGGGGTCGGATGTTATAAGCGCGACGCTTTAAAATCCACCTCGACGGGAGACGAGCATGGCCCTCTTCGGGAAGGACGAGAAAACAGCGCGGCCGGATGACGCACGACCGGCATTTATTAACTCACCTGTGTTGCCGGGCGACCCGGCGCCGAGTGAGCAGCTCCAAGCGCATCTTGGGAAGGGCAGCTGTGTTGAAGGTAAGCTTACCTTCGAGGGCAGCGTACGCATTGACGGTCAGGTCAACGGCGAGATCCAAGCGCAGGAAGCGGTAATCATCGGCGACACGGCGGTGGTCAATGCCCAGATCACGGCAGGTACGGTGATTTTGACGGGGAAGTTGACGGGGGACGTCATAGCACGCAAGCGAGTTGAGCTGCGGGCTCCAGGAAAGCTGACGGGAAACATTACGACTCCCACGCTGGTGATTCACGAAGGCGTCACCTTTGAAGGTCACTGCACGATGGGAAACGCGGGGGAGAACAAATCCGAGAAGTCGGACCGCAAGGTAGCGCAGTTCCCACGTCCTGAGGGGACCGCGGTTGCGGCTGGCGGTCAGGCTATCAACAAGTAGCACGCTCAGCGCTGCAATCGACTGCATCTCCTTTAATCAGATAATTCAGAGAACTAGCGGAAGCGGCTCTTGGAGCCGCACTCGATGGTGAGTGCGGCAACGGGACGGCCGCGTGTTTACGAACGATTCATACGTACCGATCGAGCATCAGAGTCGCGCATGCTAACGCTGCCGCCGGATTTTACATTCGTTATCCAGCTCATTTCTTTCTTCATCCTATGGATGGGCCTGAAACGCCTGCTGTTCGACCCGATGTTGCAGGTTCTCGAGGCCCGTGAAGCACGTACCGCCGGTGCCCATAAGACAGCTGCGGAAATGCGGGCGACGGCGGCGACCGCGGCTGCCGACTACGAGCGCCACTTGCAAGAGGTACGTTCGTCAGTCGGTGCAGATAATCAGAGTGCCCGTGCCACCGTCGAAGCCGAGGAGCGCAAGGTAATCAACGAAGCTCGCGACCAGGCCGGCTTACAGCTGTCGCAGCTGCGTGACGAGCGTGTGGTCGGAAGGCGGCTGTCATGAAACGCGCGGTCGCTCTGGTCACCCAGATCCTCATGGTCGGCCTACCGGCCTGGGCAGCGGAAGAAGCCCAACACGCCGCAGAACACGAAGCCCACGGCATCCCGTGGTCGAGCCTCCTCTTCTCGACGATCAATTTTGCAATCTTCATCGGAATCCTCGGACGCTTTGTCTGGCCAACCGTAAAATCATGGCTCAAAGAACGCCACGACAGTGTGGTGGCCGCGCTCGAAGCCGCGGCCAACGCCAAAGCCGAGGCCGAGCGCATGCAAGCGCAATGGCAGCAACGCATGGCGCAGCTCGAGACGGAGATCGCGTCGTTGCGCGAGCAAGCTCGCAAGGACATGGATCTGGAACGCGAACGGATTCTCGCCGCAGCGCGTAAGACGGCGGACTCGATTCGGCGCGATGCCGAGCGAGCGGCGGCGGCGGAAGTGCGCCAGGCGCAGCAAGCCTTGCGCGCCCAGCTCGTTGGCCAAGCGGTTCGACTGGCGGCCGAAGCGACGCAAAAGGGCTGGACGGCTGACGACCAACAGCGATCGATTCAAGAGTTCCTGAAACAGGTGGAATCATGAGCAGCGTCTCACGACGTTACGCCAAGGCGCTCTTCACCCTGGCAAAGGAAGCCAAGGTTCTGGAGCCGACGGCGGAGCAAGTCGATCGTTTGGCAGCCGTCGTGCACGATCCAAGCGTCGGCCCGGTCATCGCAAGCCCGTTGCTGGCGCCCAGCAAACGCACCGAAATGGCAAAGATGCTGGGTCGTGAGCTCGCATTGTCCGATCTTCTGACCCGTTTCCTGTTGGTTCTTGCCGATCACAAACGCCTCGGCGAGCTGCCGATGATCGGCCTCAGTTACAACCGTTTGCTCGATGCCGAGCTCAACCGTGCCCGCGCCGTGATTCGCACTGCGACAGCGCTCGATCCGCAACAGCAGGCTGAGCTCATCGACAAGTTCGCACGCCTGACCGGCAAGCAGGTGCTGGCGCAGGTGGCCGTCGACCCGTCGCTGCTCGGCGGCGTGGTTGTCGAGGTCGAAGGCAAAGTCTACGACGGAAGTGTGCGCAACGAGCTCGACCGCCTGTCGGCACAGCTGACGGGGAACACGTCGAATTAGCAAGCTTCGAGACCGAGCATGTTGCGTTTGAGTCAACCATTTGAGGGCGCGCCGCAGTTACAGCGCCGCGTCCATCTGTCACTCGTACGGGCCGTAACAACATCCCGTTTGTCAATTTGTTGAGGAGGAAGCTCGATCCATGGATATCCGCCCCGCTGAGATCAGCGACGTCATCAAGCGCCAGATTGCCGAGTATGGCCGCGAGGTCGAAGTACGCGAGACCGGACGCGTACTCTCCTGCGGCGACGGCATCGCCCGCATCTATGGTCTCGACAAAGCTGCCGCCGGCGAGCTGCTCGAGTTTCCGCACAACATCTACGGCATGGTGCTCAACCTCGAAGAGGACAACGTCGGTGCCGCCATCTTCGGTGAAGCGCAGCAGATCGGTGAAGGCGACGAAGTACGCCGCACCGGCCGCATCGCCGAGGTCCCGGTTGGCGATGGTCTGCTCGGCCGCGTCGTCAACGCCCTCGGCCAGGCCATCGACGGAAAGGGCGCCATCGAGTCGACCGAGACCCGTCGAATCGAGCTCAAGGCTCCCGGCATCGTCGAACGCCAGCCGGTGAAGGAACCGTTGCAGACCGGCATCAAGGCGATTGATTCGATGATCCCGATCGGTCGCGGTCAACGCGAGCTGATCATCGGCGACCGTCAGACCGGCAAAACCGCCGTCGCCATCGACACGATCATCAACCAGAAAGGCGGCGACGTCGTTTGCATCTACGTTGCCATCGGCCAGAAACGCTCGACCGTGGCGCAGGTCGTGGAAAAGCTGGCGCGCTTCGGAGCCATGGACTACACGATCGTCGTCTCCGCCAGCGCCTCCGAGGCGGCGCCGCTGCAGTTCATCGCCGCGTACACCGGCTGCACGATCGGCGAGTATTTCCGCGACTCCGGCCGTCATGCGCTGGTGATCTACGACGATCTCTCGAAACAAGCCGTTGCTTACCGGCAGCTGTCGTTGCTCCTGCGCCGGCCGCCGGGACGCGAGGCGTATCCGGGTGACGTCTTCTACTTGCACTCGCGGCTCCTCGAACGCGCCGCCAAAATGAGCGACGAGCGTGGTGGCGACTCGTTGACCGCGTTGCCGATCATCGAAACCCAAGCCGGCGACGTTTCGGCGTACATCCCGACCAACGTGATCTCGATCACCGACGGTCAGATCTTTCTCGAAACCGATCTCTTCTTCTCCGGCGTACGGCCGGCCGTGAACGTCGGCATCTCGGTGTCGCGCGTCGGCGGCAACGCGCAAATCAAAGCCATGCGCCAAGTCGCCGGGTCGCTGCGGATCGAGTTGGCGCAGTACCGCGAGATGGCCGCGTTCGCCCAGTTCGGCTCCGATCTCGATGCCGCAACGCAACGCCAGTTGGCGCGCGGCAGCCGTCTGGTCGAAGTCCTCAAGCAAGGCCAGTACGAACCGCTCCCGGTCGAGAAGCAGGTCTTGATCATCTACGCCGCGACCGCCGGATACCTCGACGACCTTCCGGTCGAAGCGGTGCTGAAGTATGAAGCGGACCTCTATCGCTTCGTCGACAACCGTCACGCCCAGCTCTTCGCCGACATCCGCACCAAGCGTCAGCTCGACGACGAGCTGAAGACCAAGGTCAACAAGGTGCTCGACGAGTTCAAGACGACCTTTACGGCATAGCCTCAAGCAAACAACGGAGATTTGAGTTTGTAGATTTGAGACTGCAGATGTGCCCCGCTTCGATCGAGTCGCCAGAGGGCAGACGGGGCACCTCAATAGTCGCAAATCACCAATCGACAATACCCTGAAGTAAGTCGTGA
The DNA here is from genome assembly GCA_016200585.1 of Deltaproteobacteria bacterium. Taxonomy (GTDB): domain Bacteria; phylum Desulfobacterota; class Binatia; order HRBIN30; family HRBIN30; genus JACQEN01. Next base: position 141 of record JACQEN010000288.1, on the reverse strand, counting down.
TCAGATGGCCACCCTCAAAGTAATCCGCAAACGCATCACCTCGGTGAAGAACACCCAGAAAATCACCAAGGCGATGAAGATGGTGTCGGCAGCAAAGCTGCGGCGCGCCCAGGATGCCGCGACGGCCGCGCGCTCGTATGC